>JAVHPX010000029.1:0-3068 GCA_036170795.1 Minisyncoccota bacterium | reverse complement strand
GCTGTAGCTTTTTCATATTATGACTAATTTAAATAAAAATGATTATTAATATTAACTTATGTATAATACCATATATAATACCATAATAGCTAGAAAAAATCTCATGTAAATGATATTTTTTCTAGCTGTGTCTCTTGAATAAAATCCGAACTTTTTTCCAAAACAATCCGAACGAGGACTAATCTGCGCGCCTCGTCCGCTCCCTGCGGTCGCGGGGGCAAAAACCAAAAATTTTCCTTACCTTTCTTCTTTTCCTCGGCGGGGTGTGGGGGGGCCGACAAAAAATGGAAAGGAAATTTTTGGTTTTGCTTCGCCGTTTCAGACTACAAAATGAACATTTGTATTATATCATTTGTGGTTCCTTTAGCGTTGTTCATTTCTCCGTCCTCACGGCGAGACGAGGCGCTTCCTCTCCGAGTTTGGTGATAGCTTGAGACTTTATGACTTCGTTCACTGGTCGTGGTAATAATGTGGATAACTTTGATTGCACACTTTCTATTAATTTTCTATAATATTGGTATGATAACAAAAAAGCAAAAGTTAGTCCTCGATTTCATTACTGACTATCAGGAGCGCAAAGAATACGCTCCCTCTCTTGATGAAATACGCAAGAAATTCAAACTCGCGTCGGTTTCAACAGCTCATTTTCATATTTCAAAACTTCGCGATCTTGGATATTTAACAAAGGAAGAAAATAAATCCCGTTCCATTGATGTTGTAGGGCGTGAGTCTATGGTAAAAATTCCGCTTTTGGGAACTATTGCTGCCGGACAACCAATTGAAGCAATCCGAATGAAAGAAATGATAGCAGTTCCAAAAAGTAAACTTCCTCAATCATCAGAAGTTTATGCTCTCCGTGTAATCGGCAACAGTATGATTGATGAAAATATAAACGATGGCGATATCGTTTTGATAAAGCAACAGGAAACTGCCGAGAATGGACAAAAAGTAGTTGCTCTCATTGATAATCACGAGGCAACGCTAAAGAAATTTTATAAAGAGAAAGGACATATCCGTTTACAACCAGCAAACAAAAATATGGAACCGCTTATTTTCAGAAATGGGCGAGATATTTCTATACAAGGCATCGTACTTGATGTTATTCGTGAAGAAGGAACTACTACAATTCAATTACCAGAGTACAAAAAAACTGAGAAGCACAAAGAACTTCCATTAAATAAAATACTTTGTGGAGACGCAGTTGAGATGTTAAAAGGAATTCCTTCAAATTCTATAGATTTAGTTGTAACATCCCCTCCTTATGATGGCATTAGGACATATAATGGTTTTTCATTAAACTTACCTGCCGTTGGAAAAGAATTACATCGTGTTTTAAAAGATGGAGGAATCGTTGCAATGGTAATACAAGATGCGACACATAATTTTGGAAAATCACTCACATCTTTTAAGACAATTATAGATTGGTGCGACAATGCAGGTTTCAAATTATTTGAAACTGTAATATATAGGAAATATGGAACTGAAGGAGCGTGGTGGACAAAACGGTTTCGTGTTGACCATGAGTATATGCCGATTTTTCTGAAGGGAGAACGTCCTGCCTATTTTAATAAAGAGCCATTAAAAGTCCCATCGAAACATGGCGGGAAAACGATGACTGGAAGCGGTAATCGTCGCACAGATGGAACGACAACAAAAACTATTACACGGGAGATAAACGCAATGAAATGTCGCGGTACAGTATGGGATTATTTGAATGCAGGAGACAAGAATCCGCTCAAACGAAAACATCCAGCGACATTTCCAGATAAAATCCCAACCGATTTTATTCAGTGCTTCTGTCCTTCAAAAGGCGTCGTTCTTGACCCATTTATTGGTTGCGGATCAACTGCTGTTGCAGCAAAACAATTAGGCCGAAACTATATCGGTATAGATATTTCTAAAGAATATTGTGAGTTAACTGAGGAACGACTCAAGGCCACGCCAAATTCACTTTTCAATTAAATCATTTTGTCTGGGGTCTCTAATGTATATTCTATATTTATTCCGCTTGTCATAGCCCAAGAAAGCGGATTTTTGTCTATGAAATCTTTGAAATTGACGTTGGTTAAAGTTTTCCTGTCTTTTTCAAAACTACTTTTGGTAAATTTATATAGTTTAAATCCGTCCCAATTCCAAGAATGATTTTTATATTCCCATTTAGTTAGAGAGCTGAGTAAATTTAAAAATTTCTCAACTCTTTCTACTGCATTTTGATTAATTTTATAATTTGAGCCGTCTTTTTCGGTATTATAATGATCTCCATCTTTAGTTGAAATTTTTAGTCTATCGCCTCTTTCATGAGGAACGCTTATTTCATCTCTTTCTCTAAAGAAATCATTCATCTCTCTCATCAAATTAATTATCGTTGTATATTTTTCATTTTCAAAAATTATATTTAATGGATTATCCTTTTTTTCGGCATCTAGATAATTTAACCAATTTAAAACATTTTCAGGATAACTAAATAAAACATTAAAGACACCGTCAGTAAAATATAAGGCGGGTATCGAATCTTCATCTAAAATAACGCTGGTATGTTCATTCACTATTCCCATTAATATATGAATAGTCGCCAGAGGATATTTTAAACGAAAATCATGTTTTCCATCATATTCTCTCAAATTGTTTGGTTGAATACAGTTTTTAAAATTTTCCTCCCAATTTACAGGTTTGCTGTTTTTATTCAGAAGCAGCATATGATGACCAAGACTGCGAATCTCGTTTCTAGAAATTTCCATATCTAGAAATACACAGTCTTTCGGTTTAACACCATCTTTTAGAAGCATGACTTTCCCATCATAAAAACCCTCAATAGTCCAATCAAAATAGTGAGACATAAACAATCCACAAAGTAGTCCGTCACTATCCGGACTTAAAATTGCTTTATGATTTTTTTCAACTATCCAAGGATATTTTTCAATTATCTTCTTATAATCGATTTTATCGTTGTGCCTATTTTCTAATAATTTTTGAATGTTTGACATAAATTTATTTAACGAAATAATCCAAAGACTTTTTATAAAGTTTTGCAAACTCTTTGAGTTGCAAAACATCAAAGCGTCTCTGTC
>JAVHPX010000028.1:11224-14524 GCA_036170795.1 Minisyncoccota bacterium | reverse complement strand
AAAAAAATATGCTCTGGAGTAATACTCCAGAGTTTTTTTATTACTTTTTTTATTATGTAGTATAATAAATAATAGAGTATATATCATGTATACTAACTTTAAGTTCTAATCTTGATCACTACACAATTATATACACTTGCCTTTTTATTAAAAGATGGTATAATCTATATTAATATAACTTTTAAAAATCATGCCTCTAGACAACCCACAAAAAATAAATCCGCAACAAATCAAAAGTAAAGAAGTAATAGATCTTGAAAATAAAGAACAGAAACTTCAAGAAGATTTTGATCGTATTTTAAATGCACAAAAAGAGAACACTCAGAAAATAATAGATCTTACTATGGCAAATGATAAAACTAATGAGCAAGAAGTAAATTCAGGATTTAATAAAGAAGAAATACAAAAAGATATAAACTCTAATAAAGAATCAAAAAAAACGGAAAGCGAAGATTTAAAAAGAAAATTGATAGAGGAAAAACAAGAAGAAATAAATAAAACTTTAATCGAGCTAAGAGCTTCAATCAATGAACGAAAAGAGAGGGAAGCAAATATAATCAAACTTATAGCACACAGAGCACAACTAGTAGAAGAAGAAATACCCCCAAAAGAAATTAAACAGATAGAAAAAAGTAAAATCTACGCATTGGAATCTCAAAGGTTAACAGAACAACTAAACAACCTTCCCAAAAAAGACAAATCCAGAAAATATCTTTATTCTTTGATAATGGATAATGGTAAAAAAATGGAAGAAGCATTAATAGAAGAATTAGAAGCTGACAGAAAAGCTAAACCATTTAATTATTTTATAGTTAGTAAAATTAGAAATGAAAGCTTATTAAAATTCTTAAAAGACAAAAATAACCGTATAGATCTACGTCATATAACAGATCCTGATAATTACGAAAGGAAATTTGATGATCCTAGACATCTTAACAATAATCAAGATGAAAATTTTGTTCGTTTTAATCTATTTGGATTTATCCAAGTCATAAAAAAGAATAAGCAGGTAACAAACAGAAAAAATACTGACATCGACTATCCTCAAGTTGTATATAAGATATTAGACCCCAATGGTAAAATAATAGAAGATGATATAAAAGGATTAAATATAGCAGAGAAAATATATTTTAAGGCTACAGAAGAGTATAAAGATAAGGTCGAAAAAGAATTTAGTAATCTAAACAACCAGTAATATGACAAATTACGATACTCTTCCAAAAACTAAAATAGATACGGATGTAGCTATAAATGAAGAGGAAATAAAAATAAAAGAACTAGAAGCAAAAGAAGAACTACTTTTACAACATCTTTTAGATATAAATGCTTCCCCAGACCAAATAAACGACATACAGAAAAGTAGAGGTCTTGGAAGTACAAAAATAATAGAGGAGACTAAAGCAAATATTAAAGCAACATTTGATAAAAAAGAAAAAGAAACTCAGGAAGAAAATATAAATAAAAGACTAAAAGGAATAAATTTAAATGAAGATGAGCTTAAGGCAATACCAGAATGGGCAACACTTTCATATGGTGGAAAAATATTAGCTCTTGAACAAGCTTCTCAAAGCATTCTTTCTCAAGTTAAAGAAATAGCTGAAAAACGTTTTACTGAAAAAAATAAAATATCATGGAAATTAAATAATTTTAATCCAAAATCTTTTTCTCTAAAAGTTTTTAGGAAAATTGGTAAGTCTTTCTATATTAGTAAAGAAGAGAAAGACGCTCTTAAAGAAGTAAGAGAGGGTAAAATGAAACCCGACATGGAAACATTTAAAAATATTGTTAAAAATATAACTGATATAAATTTAAATATTACTGAGAAAGACGGGAAAGCAGTTATAGAATTTACGTCTATAGATAAAAACTTAACAGATGAAGAGCAGAAAATTACCAAAGAATACAACGAAGCTGCCAATGAATATGCTCGTATGCCAGATGAATGGAAGAATGAAAAAGCGGCAAATAGTATCGACGAAGCAATTTTTAATAAAAAGAATTACGAAAATTTTAATAATAGCAGAAATAAATATGAACAACTCAGAAAAACGCTAATAGATATCAAAGCAAAACAATACGAAAATAAAAATACTACAAAAGATGAAGCAACAGTAAAAGCTATGAATGAGACAAACGTTGTTGATTTTAAAATTGCAATGCTTCAACTCAATTATACAAACCCTGATTCATTGGCAGAATTAGATAGAATTCAAAATGAAGCTTCTTGGAAAAGGTTAGTCAACAATGAGAATATTTGGCGTGGCTTATATATAACCGGTGGAATCCTTTCAAGAAAAGGGCTCACTTATGGTATAGGTCTATTCGCAGCACCATTTGTAGCAGGAGCAATTGGAGGAATTCGTTCTAGAATAAAAGCTAGCGATAAAATAGATAAAGCATTCAGTGAAGGACGCAAGGAGGAAAGTTTTCTAGAAAGAAGAGAAGCTGGTAAAAATGGTTTATATGGTGATAAAAATGCCAATCTAGGTGCCCTGGGTACAGCTGGAAAATTACTAAGCGGATTTGAAGTAAACACAAAAGAAGTGGCTGCTTTTATAGACGCAGATAGTCAAACACAAAGATTGAATAATTTAATAAGCAAATTGGAAAGTACTCAAGATAATATAGAAAAAATGAGAATCATATCAGAACTTTCTAAAAGAGTAGACTACATAAAAGATAAACATAGGGATGGTTTAATAAATTATGGAAAAGAAAACCCAATAGGTACAGGGTATGCAATGCTTAAATGTCTAAGTGAAGCGTCTGTACAAGTACAAATGAACGCATTTGATTTAAATAAAATTCCTGATGAGAAAATTACCATAGATTATCTTGATAATCAAGGCAAAGTATTGGGTACAAAACAAATAGAGATGCGTGATTGGATAAAAGAACAGATGGAACAACGCAACAGAATATTAGATCAAATAGTTTCCAATAATAAAATTAAATTTGGCAAAAAACAAGCAGACTATAAACTAAAAGAAACAAAAAGAGGGATCGCTGTAGGAGCTGGATTCTCATTATTAGGATTAGAAATTCGTGATTGGTATTATGGTCAAAATAATTTAGAAGCAAGCATAAACGTAGTTGCCCCAGTAAATCCAAAACTTAAAATAGACTTAGAATATATTAAATCCTTAGAAAGACCGAAACCTATTTTTGATGTATCAAAAATAAATGAACATATTAATAACACAGTTAAAACTCCTATTGTACCCCAGATAAAACACATAGTAACACCTGGGGAAGTGATTGAACAACCTAATGTTAAACCAACAGATGAACTTTTGAATA
>JAVHPX010000028.1:4636-11124 GCA_036170795.1 Minisyncoccota bacterium | reverse complement strand
ATGAACTTTTGAATAATCAGAAAGTTCCTGGGGAAGTGATTGAACAACCTAATGTTAAACCAACAGATGAACTTTTGAATAATCAGAAAGTTCCTGGGGAAGTGATTGAACAACCTAATGTACCTATAAATACTACAGGGTCTGCTTCTAATGAAATAAGAACAGGAGGAGTTACTGAAACAGGAAGAGCTCCCAATCCAATAAATATAGAAAATGTAAAAGAAGATCCGAGATATCTAGAGACAGCTAGTGATGTACGTAAAGCAATTGGCAGACATAATGTCATTATAGAAAAACCATTAGGTAAAACTATTGATGGTATTGAATACAAGAATTTAAATAAAGCTATCGATTATAGTTTTGAAAAAAGAAATATCAAATTTGATTCATATAATGAATATAATAAAGAACACGAACTTCAAGAACTTTTTGGTCAAGCCAAACAAGTTACCAGATACGATCCTACTTTAGACAAAAACACAGAATTTATAGACGTCTACGAATTCCGTAAAATGAAAGAATGGAATATTATAAATAAGATTCCGGCAAAATATTTCTTTGATTTTAGTGATGTTAAAGAAATTAGTGGTGATAAAATTATAAATATTCCTCAAACTGATATAGATGCACTAATAAAGAGGGGGATTATCATTAAAAATCAAATAGTTGATTCAAATGGCACCTCAACATTTAATTATACATTTTCTCATAAAGACAAATTGCTTCAACTTGCAAAAATATATAAGAAAATCTTATCAGAGAAAGATATAGCCCTTGGCAATGAAATGCCTCTTATTACAAATAATGGTGAAGAAAATATAGAAAGCTACATAAGGAGAATAACAAGAAGAGTTTATGAAACCAACAATGGTACATTATTTGCAACCAAAAAAGATATAGACTTTACTAGTTATAGAGATCATTCTGATGGTATGGTTATACAATCAGAAAGAATACCCGTAAGCAACAATATGAGAACTGGCACTATTCTACCGACAAATAATAGTTACCATTCAACTGGTAATTATTATGGTCCAAATATGCGACTTGCTTCAAGAGCAGCAAATATCCTTATTGGAAGAATTAATATATCAACTAGAATATTCCATTAGCAAGACAATATTTGTCCAAATTATTATTGATAGTTTAATTATTTTAAATATGTTTGAAACAATAAATAAAAATATAATAACAATCTTAGGTATTGATAAATTACCAATCGAAAAACAAAAAGAAGCTATGGAAAAGCTCGGGGCTATCGTGTACCAAGAAGTTATACTTCGTGCTCTTGAAGTTATGAAAGAGGAAGACAAAAATACTTTTGAAAAGATAATTGAAGGAAATCCAGATGGAGAAACAATAATCACATTCCTTGCTGAAAAAGTTCCAGATATAAACCAAATAGTAAAAGAAGAAGCAGAAAGTTTAAAAGAAGAAAGCACAGAAATACTTGATGAGAAAAAATAAATAAACCATATCATAGAAAATGCTATACTAAAGCTCTATGGAATATCTAAAGTCTTTAAATGATAAACAAAAAGAGGCTGTACTTTATATAGACGGACCTCTTTTAATTGTAGCGGGAGCAGGAGCGGGTAAAACTAAAACGATAACTCACCGTATTATCCATCTCATTCATCAAGGGATAGATCCTTCTTCAATACTTGCTGTAACTTTTACAAACAAAGCAGCCAAAGAAATGCGCGATCGGGTACATTCATTGCTTAGTCAAGCAATACATGGTAATAAACCCAATAAAATAGAGACGCCACCATTTATTTCTACATTTCATGCTCTTGGAGTATATATTATAAAAGAAAATGCACATCTAATTGGTTTAACTAAGCATTTTTCTATAGCCGATGAACACGATGCGCTCGTTATTATAAAAGATGCAATGAAATTGAGAGATATCGATCCAAAGCAATACGAACCTCGCAAAATAAAAAGTATTATTTCAAAATCAAAAGGTGATTTCATCACTTGTGATACTTATGGCCAGAATGTCACAAGTGCTTTTGGAAGTATTGTGGCAGTATTATGGCGTGATTATGAACAAGCATTAAAAAAAGAAAAAGCTCTTGACTTCGATGATTTACTCCTAGAAACAGTATTAATATTAAAAAAATATCCTGAAATCAAAATCAAGTATCAAGAAAAATGGAAATATATACATATCGATGAATATCAAGACACAAATGAAGTACAGTATGAATTAACCAAACTATTGGTAAGTAGTAATAGTAATATCTGTGTCGTTGGTGATACTGATCAAAATATTTATAGTTGGCGTGGAGCAAACATTAAAAATATGCTTCATTTTGAGAAAGATTATCCTAATACAAAAGTAATCTTGCTTGAACAAAATTATCGCTCAACAAAAAATATTATTGAAGCAGCAAATGCAGTTATAGAAAAAAATATGTATCGTGTAACAAAAACATTATTCACTCAAAATGATGTAGGCGATACTATCAGTGTACATGAAGCTTATGATGAAATAAATGAGGCATTATATATCGCAGAAACGATAGCTACACTAATACATAAAATTTCTCCTAAAGATATTGCCGTCTTATACCGAGCTAACTTTCAATCACGAGTAATAGAAGAAGCACTCTTAGGAAAACAAATTCCATATCAAGTACTCGGTGTAAAATTCTTTGAACGTAAAGAAATCAAAGATGTATTGTCATATTTAAAAGCTTCTTATAACAAAGAAAGTCTCTCAGATATTAAACGAATAATAAATACTCCGACACGTGGTATAGGTAAAGTAACATTAGCAAAATTATTCTCGGGACAAATAGAAAGTCTACCAACTTCTATGCAAATAAAAATAAAGAAATTCTATGAACTACTTGATGATATCAAGGAGTATACCGACAAACACAAACCTTCAGAATCTATAAAATATGTCATACAAAAAAGTGGACTTGAGGAAGAATTATCAAAAGGAACAAGTGACGAACAAGAGCAATTAGAAAATATCAAAGAGTTAGTAACACTCGCGACAAAATATGACTCTATACCACAGGGGAATCTACCCACTGAGCAAATAGTAGGTATTGAGAAATTACTAGAAGATGCTTCTCTTTCGAGTGATCAAGACACTTTAATACAAAATGAAAACTTACCAATCAATAAGCAGGGGGTTAGGTTAATGACAGTCCACGCTTCAAAAGGACTTGAATTTAAATATGTGTTCATAACAGGGCTCGAACAAGATCTCTTTCCACACACAAGAACAGGTAACAAAACAAAAGAAGATGCTGAAGAAGAACGCAGACTTTTCTATGTCGCTCTTACACGTGCAGAACACAAATTATATTTATCTTATGCACAACTTCGTACTATATTTGGAACAAAACAAGTAAATACTCCAAGTGAATTTATCTACGATATACCAGAACATCTAATACAATTTGAGCAAGGTAAAATAGCCAATCAAGGAACAGTAGTTTATTTATAAATTTTTCACAATTAAAATATTATCATGATGGTTCACAAAGCAAAAAAATCAATGGGGCAAAACTTTCTGAAATCAGAACAAGCTCTTCGGATGATGTGTCAATCTGGAAATATAAATGAGGAAGATATTATTCTTGAAATTGGTCCAGGAAAAGGAGCTCTGACTAGTAAGCTACTTGAAAATGGAAAGAAAATCATTGCTATAGAGAAAGACCACGACCTCGTCGTATTTCTTCAAGAAAAATTTAAAAATGAAATCTTAAAAAAGAAATTAAAATTATTAGAAGGGGACATCCTTTCATTTGATCCAAAAACATATGAACTAAAAGACAAAGAATACAAAGTGATTGCAAATATCCCATACAATATTACAGGAGCAATTATTAAGAGATTCTTGTCAGAAGTTGCTCAACCAAAAACTATGGTACTTCTAGTACAAAAAGAGGTCGCAGATCGTATCGTAGCTCGTGCCCACAATAGAGATAATCAAGGGAAGGAGAGCATATTGTCGCTCTCAGTCAAAGCTTATGGCACACCAAAATATATTATGAAAATAGGGAAACGCTTCTTTTCTCCTTCACCGAAAGTAGATTCTGCTATTATAGCTATTACAGATATATCTAAAAAGAATTTTAATTCTGAGATTTCTGAAAAATATTTCTTTAATATTATTAAAACCGCATTTGCTCATAAAAGAAAAATGTTACGAAAAAATTTAGAAGAAGTAAGTTGTGCACCATATAAACAGATTACCCCATCTATCATAGAGATGATGTTTGGGGAGTTAAAAATAAATTCCAAAACCAGAGCAGAAGACCTCAATATAGAAACTTGGCACAAAATACATCAATACTTATCCACAATGCTATCGTAATTTAATTATGAGGTATATAATATATACACCTATAAAATTTATAAATGCAAAGTTATCTACCAAGTAGACAATTCATAACACGAATTATAATCCTAATAGTACTCATCGTACTTGCTTTTGGTGTCTACAAAATATCAATCTTTTTAAAAGAAAAATCAAAAAATAAAACAGCCACAGATTTGATTATAAAACCAGACACAATTCAAAAAGATACCAACAAAAATGGTATTCCTGACTGGGAAGAATCACTCTGGGGTCTTGATCCAAAAGGAGATGGCGTAGCCAACAAAGAGTTTATTATGGCTAAACAACAAGAGTTAGCGAAAAATAATAATGAAGTTGGAACAATAACTACAGGAACATCAACAGAAAATGAACTTTTAGCGAAACAATTTTTTGCAGCTATTATGTCGCTACAAGAATCAGGGGACTTGAACGATGCTTCATTGCAGATAGTTGTAGATACTGTAGGGAGTAAGATAAACACAAAACCTATCGCAGATATATACACAAGTACTATGTTCAAGAAAACACCTTCAACTCAGGCATCGATACTTGCATATTTTAATGCGATTAATGAACTTCTAGCTAAATATAAAAATAAAAATATCGGTGATGAATTGACATTTCTAGCTACTGCAATTAAAAATAATGACCCTAAAGCTATAAAAGCAACTGCGGATGTTGGACTCTCTTACAAAGCTTTCGGCAAAGAACTTGTTGGTATTCCTGTACCTGATGTCGCTTTACCTCTTATCGTTTCTATGGCCAACAATTATGAGAAAACTGGGCAATCGATAGAAGGGCTAACGAAAACACTTACAGATCCTATTATTGGAATGCAATCACTCGTTAATTACAAAAAATACAACGATGCCTTAGCCCAAGATTTAGAGACTCTTAGTTTAGATACTTCCTTAGACTCAAACATTTAGAAAAATAAATGCTATAATAAAAATTACAGTATGAACAAAAAGATACTCCAAACAATAATATACTCATTTATAACACTTGTTATAATGACACAGACACTTAGCCCTTTTCAGGTGTCTGCTGCAAAACTTAACTGGGATAATCCAAACGGCCCATCACCATACAGTCCAAAAGCTTCAGATTTTCTAAATCCACAAATGTTAGTGTCTGTCGTAGGTTGTACTGGTGTAGTAAATAGAGTAGCAAATGGGATAGTTAGGCTAGAAAATTTAAAAAATAAAACTATAGCTAAAATTAAAGAAAAAGCCATGGCTAAAGTTTGCTTGGCTGCTACAAAAGTAGGGTCAGCTGGAGCAGCTGCAACATCATCGACAGTAGTAGGAACAGGTTCACCGGTGGGTCTTGCTATAGCACGTATAATAGCAGGCACAGAGTGTCCAGGAGACTCAAAAACAATAAAACCTACTGTCGAAGCGACTGTTGATAATGCTTCAAAAACAAAAATAGAACAATGTTTCAATGGTATTGCAATTCGACTTGCTAAAAACCAACTAACCGCAATGACCAAAAGTACACTTAACTGGGTAAATACAGGATTCAATGGTGACCCATTCTTTGTAAAAAATACAAATAACTTACTTGATGATATCAATAAAAGATTAACAGAAGAAGAAATTAACTACTTTGGAAAGTTATCAGCTAAAAATGGTGGAGACTATCCATACGGCCGTGATTATGCACGAAGTCAAGTAAATGCATATAAAGCAAGTAAGGATACCTATGGGGCACTAAAACAAGACCTAACCAATTACTTAGTACCGGGAGCGACGCCAGATAGCTTTGCTAAAGACTTCTCTCAAGGTGGCTGGGATGGATGGCTAGCATTAACTCAACACCCACAAAATAATCCTCTTGGGTTTGTTTTAAAAGCAACAGAGAACCTACAAGCTAAAAAAGATAAAGAAATAGCAAATAAGAAAGAAGAAATTGCTAATGGTAATGGCTACCAAGACCAAAAGAAATGTGTTGAATATGAAAAAATAGTACCATCAAATACCCCTGGTGCTAACAGTACTCCTACTTGTAATGGAGGAATTCCTAAAGATGAACTTCTACCAGGGACAACATGTATTCCTGACACGCCAAGTGATGGAGCAACAAATTATGATAATTATAATGCAGATGGTACAACTACAGCAAAAGAACCTAA
>JAVHPX010000028.1:0-4536 GCA_036170795.1 Minisyncoccota bacterium | reverse complement strand
CAACAAATTATGATAATTATAATGCAGATGGTACAACTACAGCAAAAGAACCTAAGTACGAAGGACCTCTAGATACAAGTTGTTTTAACAAATATACCGATCAAAAAAAAGGTGAGCTTGATAATTGTAATATCAAAATTTTGAAAGATAAATGTATACGTGATGTAAACAGTAAATATGTTACTCTTTTTGGGAGTTGCAACATTCCTGACCCTAAAACTATCCCGACAGATAAAGAACCTAAATGTTTAAAATGGGAAACTATCACTCCCGGAAGCACTATCGCTGAAAAAGCCAAGACAGCTACAGGTACTCCAGAACGTCAAATTGAAATGGTTAAAACAATTAATGATGCCCTAAACTCATTATTCTCTTCATTACTAAGTAATTTATATAGTCAAGGAATGTCAGGACTTTCAAATGTAAGTAAAACAAACTCTATAGAAGATTTAAATTTAGACACTGGAGCTGGAATAGGTTTATTAACACAAAACAGTAGCCAAACATCTAACCCAAGTACTTTTAATCCTTCTGTCGGTTTAGGTAATAAATATACAGAAGCTGTAAATGGTGGTGACTGGGATGCAATGGGCAATATACCTACTCTTGGAGTGAATATAGGTAAAAAAAATACATACTACACAGTTTCAACATCAGGAGATACAAAACTTCTAAAAAATAATCATCATTGGCAAATAGGGGAAAAAGCATTCTATGATGGCACAACATGGCATGTTGGTATACCTAAATATGTAATTGATACACGTGGTGGTATACAAATGCAACATGACTTTAATACAACAGCACAAACTGCCATAAAGATACTACCACAGGTATCACCTGTACTAGGCGAACTTGATTACTGTATACCAGGACCAAATTCAAATTGGACAGAAAATAGTAACGATACCAAAGATGCATTCTCAAATTATGTAGACTCTATCTATACAAAAGATGCAACACGCATGGTTTGTGATAAATTGAACCTTTGTATTACAAAACATACCGAACACTTCTCAATATTATCTATTGCTCCTCCGATACAATATCAATCATATTTCTCAAGTCTTCCAGATTTATGGGCAAAGATTACAAAAAGTGAACTCTTCAATACTGTAATTAAACCAAATGAAGAAATTATTCCAGAAGTAACTGATGCAGAAAAAGAATACATCAAAAAAGCAACAGATAACTTGTGGAGTGAATATACACAAAAAATAAATTCAGTATATGGGCCCAATCAAAGTGGAATGCAAAGCGAATTATTGACTGATAATGTAGGAGAAGTAAGCCCAAATCCTAAATATCTTAAAATGGCGACAACTGGCCTCGTTATGACCAGAAATATGGTACAACAAATTGATGACCTAGATACAAGTACTAAACAATACCAAGATGATATTGCCGTAAATAATGCCAATATTTATAAACTTAATGTCATTAAAGATAAGATCAATGCTATAGTTTCTGTTGCTCAAATTCGTAGAGCAAATCGTAGGAATACCGACCACCTATCAAAGCTTCCACAGATCTGTCTTGATAATGAGAAAATTACATGGGTTGATAATGATATACTAAAATACTAATCAATAATTATATGGAAACTAACCCTAAAAAAAGTAAAGCATTCATCATAACATTCGTAGCTATTTTATTACTTCTAATAGTAGGGTATTTAATATTTAAAAATAGTGACAAAATCTTTGGGACAGCAAAAGGGTCAAGTCTAAGTAAGATATTCGCACCACTTTTAGGAACATCAAAACAAAAAGATCTTTCTACTATCAATAATCAAACAAATAACAACGGCAAAGATTTATCACAAACATCTGCGGGTAACGACAAAACGATAGCAATAGACACATCTAATAACGGGTCAAATACTAGTGGTAATTCATCTGCAAATGGGTCAAATACAGGCAATAATTTATCTGGATATGGGTCAAATACAAATGGTGGAGGTAAGTCAAATGTTCTGCCACCTTTCAATCCACTTCCAAATCCTACAACAGGAACAAATTGTTATGACAAAAATGGCAAACTAATATCTTGTACAAATGGTAACGGGACCAATGTATTAGACAATCAAAACTCCAATAACAATGTCGATACAACAAATACAAACAATAATCAAACACCAAGCATATTAGAGATTTGCAATGAAGACCCATTAGAATTTACTACTCAAGAACAAGCAGATATTGATACACTCTTAAAGAAGTACTATCTTATTGCTCCTGCAATGAAAAGTGATGATGATATAAAAATCATATCAGATGAAATAGCTCAAAATCAATCTACCATGGAACAAGCAAAATCATTAACCAATGACTGCAAAGTTCAAAAATCAGACCCCAATTATACTGGACCACAAACAATCAAGGATAACCCATATTATCAAGGAGGAGGTATAAACAATCCAAACCTAAATTATCTTCCAGGACTATTTTCAGAATATATGAGCAAGGTTAAAAGTAGTGGTGGAGAACCATTGCCAGGTACAAACTACAAACACAATCCGACTACAGATTACAGTGAGCTTGAAGCATTATTCAATATTTGGTAAAAGTCTTTTATTCTTTAATTTAAAAAATAAAAGACTGGGATTTAATACTAAAATTGATATAATAGATTGTGTAATCTTGTTATAGACAACATATATTTTATTGTATATTAAAGTGAAAAAGATTCTCCCTTCCATTCTTATATTTCTCATCACCGCGTCCATCTTCGCGCCTTTTAGTGTCAAAAATTATCTTTGATATATTAAATTAACTTATAATGAAAAAATTTAATCACAAGAAGGGAATAGTAATATTTGAAGAAAAAGAAGTACGACGCACATGGTACAACGAGCAGTGGTATTTTTGTATTGTTGATGTTGTACAAATATTGACAAACTCTGTACAACCAGAAGGATATATAAAAGATATGCGCAGACGTGATAAAGAACTTTCAAAAGGGTGGGGGCAAATTGCCACCCCCCTTTCAATCAAGACAAAAGGAGGTATACAAAAGATAAATTGTGGAAGTTTACAAAATATTTTCCGTATAATCCAATCAATTCCATCTACGAAAGCAGAGCCATTCAAACAATGGCTTGCAAGAGTTGGACAAGAACGTATTGATGAGATTCAAGACCCTGAACGTGCGATAGTACGAGCTAAAAAAATATACGAACAAAAAGGATACAATGATGATTGGGTAGCAAAAAGAATGCGAGGAATAAATATACGCAACACTCTCACAGATCAATGGCAAGATAGAGGAGCAAAAGAAGGACTAGATTTTGCGATACTAACAAATGAAATATACAAAGGTGCTTTTGAAATGGACGCAAAACAAATAAAAGAATTCAAATCACTAAGTAATCCTGACAACCCACGAGACCATATGTCAGAACTTGAACTCATCCTCACAATGCTAGGAGAAGCTACGACCACAGAAATAACTACCGTACGAGATTCAAAAGGATTACTAGAACTTACACTAGATGCTAAAGAAGGTGGTACAGTTGCAGGAAATACCAGGAAAGATATAGAACAAAAGACAAAAAGGAAAGTAACCACAAAGAAAAATTTTTTAGTAAGTGAAAGAAATAAATTTCGTAGCAAAAAAGTAAGGTAACCTATGTTATATATTAAAGACTTGCTATAATTTATAGAGCAACAATATGCTAAAGAAAATCACCCCTTCCATTCTTATATTTATCATCACCGCGTCCATCTTCGCGCCTTTTAGCGTAGGGATAGATAAAAACAATACTCCGACAATAAATAAAAATAAGGCTGAAGCAGTCTATATGGATATAAATGTAGTTAGTACAAAGGTGACAGAAAATTTGATTGATATTTCATTTAAAATAAAAAGAGAAAAATCATCTGAGCACAAATTATTTTATGTGTTCACAGATACACCTGGAACTACAAAAAAAACAATTACAATTAGTAATTATGAAGCGTTATCTATAGCAGTCTCTACTATTGGTGTGTCTCCAGTAAAACCTGGTGATTACACGCTTGAACAAATAGTTGAAGCACATCTAACGCGTGTGCTTCATATTGATAGTCCTGATAAGGTTTTTTCTTTACCAGCAGGCGCGGCAAAGATTCCTCTTCCAGGAATTATAGAAATGGGTAGTGGTTCAGGAGAAACAGTTGATCCTACTAATAATAAGTATTTATTATTAACAAAAAATGTTATGATTACTGGTTTATCTGCTGACCATCCGTATTATTTGAGTATATTTTCGTTTAATGGAGACGCGACTTACTCTATGGTCACAAAATTAGACAATGAATTTAGAACAACAAAAGTTGGAGTAGTTGATACTAATACAAATACAATTGTAAATACAGGCACTTCAAGCGATCCTATGCCAGATTGTGTTTTTGCTCACCCATCTTCTGGAACATTTACAGGATGTATGGCTCAAATGACTTATTATGTATTATTTGTCCCTTCTTCTTTCGTTTTTGCACTAACAGGTCAATTTTTTGATTATACTTTTTCTTATTCAGTTAGTGACAAAGCTTA
>JAVHPX010000027.1:287-14741 GCA_036170795.1 Minisyncoccota bacterium | reverse complement strand
GGATAAAATCAAAGTTAAAACTTGAAACAATTATACAACTTAAATTAAGATTAGAATCTGAAAATTAATTTACATTGTAGCTTTCAAAATAACCTTATTTCTGTTATATTTTAATTATGTCACTATCAATCGGAATTGTAGGTTTGCCAAACGTGGGGAAGTCGACGCTTTTTAATGCGTTGACGAAGAAGGGCGTTCCAGCTGAGAACTATCCATTCTGTACTATCGATCCATCTGTAGGTATCGTGCCAGTACCAGATGAAAGACTTTGGAAGCTTTCAGAATTCTCAAAGTCAGCTAAAACTATACCTGCAGTTATAGAATTTGTAGATATTGCAGGGCTTGTTGCTGGTGCTTCAAAAGGGGAAGGACTTGGAAATAAATTCCTTGCGAATATTCGTGAAGTAGATGCTATTTTTGAAATGGTACGTATCTTTCCTATTAAGAGTGGATCTGGTAATGAAATTATCCATGTATATGGAGATATAGACCCACTTCGAGATATTGAAGTTATAAATTTGGAACTTATTCTTGCTGATCTAGAGACTGTAGCAAAGCGTAAAAATAATATACAAAAAGATATTAAAAAGAATGACAAAGAAGCTATCATTGAAGATGGCGCACTAGTGAAGTTAATGATTGCGCTCGAAGCAGGCAAACTTGCTAATATTGTTGATTTTGATGAAGCAGAAATGGATAAAGTAAAAATGTTGAATTTACTTACACTTAAGCCGTTTATTTATGGATTAAACAAGCGTGGTGGATCACAAAATCTTGATGAGACAAATCCTGAAATATTTAAAGAATTAACAGATTATATTGAGAGCATGGGTTCACGATATGTTGTGCTTGATGCAAAAATTGAGGATGAACTGAAAGATTTCGAAGGGGAAGAGAAAGAGACATTTCGTAGAGAGCTCGGAGGGGAAGATGATGGAATTAATAGCTTGATAAAAGAAGGTTATAAACTCCTTGGTCTTGATACTTATTTTACAACAGGAAATGATGAGACTCGAGCATGGACTATCAAGCATGACTCTACCGCACCGATAGCTGGAATGGCAATTCATACAGATTTTAAAGATAAATTTATTCGTGCTGAAGTTGTATTCTGGAAAGACTTACTGAATGCTGGTAGCTATGTAGAAGCACGCTCGAAAGGTAAAGTTCATACTGAAGGTAAAGAATATATAGTTAAAGATGGTGATACTATAGAATTTAAGATATAGATAAATAAAAGGTCGAACATGAATGTCCGACCTTTTTGTTTTCAATTAGCCCAAATAATATCTTAGCCTCTCACTATTTTTTGATTCTTTGATTCTTCTAATGACTCTTGCTTTTATTTCTCTTATACGACTTGGAGTCAGACCGTATTTTTTTTCAAGATCCATCATTGTCATGATTCCATTTAATCCAAAAAAATCAAAAGCTATATTTATGTCTTTTTGTTTTATATGACGTAAATCTTTTGATATTAAGTCAATTTCATTTCTCAATGAATCATGCATTAGATCCTCATCAGTAGCATAATTACTATCAATATAATCACCTATTGTTTTATTTTTATCATCATCATTTTCATAAATAGGTTCATCTAGTGAAGTCTGATAAGTATGACTTTGAAAAATGTTGTTGATCTCCGTTTCACTCATATCTAATAATTCCGCCAGCTCTTCTGTAGATGGCTCACGCTCATGTTCCTGTTCAAAAGCTATGTAGGCTTTGTTGGCTTTGTTGTAAGCTCCAATTTTGTTTTGAGGTAAGCGGACTAATCTGCCCTGCTCTACCAGTGCCTGTAGTATTGATTGCCGAATCCACCATACAGCGTAGGAAATAAATTTGAAACCCTTGGTTTCATCGAAACGTTGTGCTGCTTTAATTAAGCCGAGGTTGCCATCGTTGATTAAATCACTTAGGGAAAGACTCTGGTGCTGATACTGCTTAGCGACAGATACCACAAAACGAAGGTTGGCCTGTACCAATTTGTCCAATGCCCGTTGGTCTCCCATTTTAATCTTTTTAGCTAAAATTGGTTCTTCCTCCTCAGTAATCATAGGTATTTTGGAAATTTCTTGTAGATATTTTACAACTGCCTGTGAATCACGGTTGGTAATCTGGGTTTCTATTTTTAATTGTTTCATATTTAGAATTTTAAGGTTTAGATATTTTTTTTAATACTACTACATATAAATATATTGTCAAACTACGATTTTTGTCGTATTATATGTTATATGAATCTATTTGATCAAAATTGTATACCATGCGAAGGTGAAGTAAAACCAATGACAAAAGCTGATGCTGAGGCAATGGTTAATTTTCATGTTAATGATTGGGTATTATCTAAAAACATAAAACATATATCAAAGAAATTTGAATTTAAGGATTTTTCTACAGCTCTTTCTTTTGTAAATAAAGTAGGAATTATTGCTGAGAGCCAAGGTCATCATCCTGATATTCATCTAGTTGATTATAAATTCGTAGAAATAAATCTCTCAACTCATGCCATAGGAGGATTATCACAGAATGATTTTATTGTTGCTACAAAAATAAATGCAATTAAATAATTGGTGTAAAGGAGAAGAGGTTTTAAAAGATAGTGGAGTTATTGTAGCTTCGACAGATACTTTGTATGGAATTTTAACAAGAGCTTTTGATAAAAAAGCAGTGGATAAAGTTTATAAAATAAAAGGACGTGATTCACATAAACCTTGTATAATTCTTATTACATCATTTTCTGATTTAGAAAAATTCAGTCTTAAAATATCAGATAATCAAAAAAAATTTTTAAAAAATATTTGGCCTGGAAAAGTAAGTGTTGTTTTTCCATATACTAAAAATAAATTGAAATATTTACATAGAGGGACAAAAACTATGGCATTTCGTATGATTGGTCCAAAAAATAGGAATTTATTTCAATTAATCAAAAGCATTGGGCCTCTTATTGCCCCATCTGCTAATCCTCAAGGTAAGAAACCAGCAGTGACTATTTTGGAAGCAAAAAAGTATTTTGAAAATAATGTTGATTTATATATAGATGGTGGAACTCGCAAATCAAAACCTTCTACTCTTGTAGAATATAAAAAATGTTTTTCTACACAAGTAGAAAAGCTTGTAGTGTTACGGAATGGTATAGTAAAGATTTAAAAAGACTAACCATATTGATCAGTCTTTTTTATTAGTTTTTTTAATTTCCTCTATTTCTTGGATTAATTTACTAAGAGTATTTTCAATACGATTAAGCATTACTTCACCACGTTCATATTCCGTAGATTTTTCTTCATCTTCACTAATATCTTCTACATCTTCTTGGATCTCTTCAACATCTTTTTGAATTTCATCTACATCTTCTTGGATCTCTTCAACATCTTGAGCAACTTCACTTAGATGATAAGCATGTCGATTGACACTCATTTGTATAAATATTGAAAGATATATAGCTTCAAGTGAAACGATTGTAGTTAATACTAATAATATTTTATCAAATTCAAATCCTAAAAAGTATAATAAAAATGAACCAAGAAAAAGTATAGTGTGTATAACTAAAGAGCCAGTAGATCCAATCCAACGAGTGGTCTGTATTGCTACTTTCTCTAAATTCTCTTCAGATTTCTTTTTTAGTTCATGCATAATAGTGTGTATTATACATCAATTTTCTGGTATAATCTATAAATATGGATACACAAAATAAATTATTTAATACACAAGTGCCTTTACCAGAGAAAAAGACACCAAAGTTTGTTCAAGTTTCAATTATAGTAGCAATTGTTATTGTTTTGAATTTATTTTCTAATTATACTGTTTCTTTAATATACAAAGAACCAGTATACGATAAATTTATAATTACAACACCAGTTATAGAGAATATTACTACGAAAGAAAAATGTATATCTGTCGGTGGTCAGTGGAGTGAAAATGCTTATCCTATAGCAAAAGGTCAAACTAAAGTTGAAGGTTATTGTAATGCCAATTATACAAATGAATTAAATTATCAAAAAGCACGTGCTTCATATGAAAAGAAAGTTTTCATAACTCTTATTGTTTTTGGAGTTTTATTGCTTACTTTGGCTGGATTTCTATCTATACAAATACTATCAATATCTTTAGCTTGGGGTGGAGTACTTTCACTTATAATTGCATCAATTCGTTATTGGTCACTTGCTGATGATATAGCAAAAGTAATTATACTCGCTCTTGCTCTTATTATGCTTATTTGGTTAGCAGTAAAGAAATTTAATAAATGA
Organism: Minisyncoccota bacterium; assembly: GCA_036170795.1. Lineage (GTDB taxonomy): Bacteria > Patescibacteriota > Minisyncoccia > Phycocordibacterales > UBA9973 > UBA8515. Next base: position 10,497 of record JAVHPX010000027.1, on the reverse strand, counting down.
AAAACTACGATCATATAAAAATTGAAAAAAAATGGCAGAAGTACTGGGATGCAAATAAAACTTATAATACTGAAGCTATAAGTAAGAAAAAGAAATATTATGTTCTCGATATGTTTCCATACCCTTCAGGGGCGGGGCTTCATGTTGGTCATCCTCGTGGCTATATAGGCTCTGATGTCTATGCTCGTATGAAACGTATGCAAGGATATAATGTCCTTCATCCTATGGGTTATGATGCATTCGGTTTACCAGCAGAGCAGTATGCTATAGAGCACAAGATTCATCCACGAAAAGCAGTTGATATAAATGTAAAAACATTTGAGCGTCAGCTTTCTGTTATTGGTCTTTCATATGATTGGTCTCGGAAAGTAAATACTACCGACCCTGCTTATTATAAATGGACTCAGTGGATTTTTCTTAAAATTTATAATTCATGGTATGACAGAAAATCTGATAAGGCTCGACCAATAACAGAGCTCATAAAACTATTTGGAAAAAGTGGAAACAAAAATATAGATGCAGTTTGTGATTTAAACTACACACAAACTTTTTCTTATAAAGAGTGGAATACGTTTACTGAAGTAGAAAAGCAGGGAATACTAATGAAATATCGCTTGGCATATGAGGGTTATGCTCTTGTGAATTGGTGTCCAAAGCTTGGCACAGTTCTTGCAAATGATGAGATAGTTGAAGATAAAGACGGTAAAGCTATATCTGAGCGTGGTGGTTATCCAGTCGAGAAGCTTTCTATGCGTCAATGGTTTATGCGTATAACTGCATATGCTGATCGTTTACTTACAGATAGTGAAGGCCTTAATTGGTCTACACATATAAAAGAAATTCAAAAAAATTGGATAGGAAAAAGTGAAGGAAGTGAAATAGAATTTAAAACAAGTATTAATAGAAATATAAAAGTATTTACAACACGTGTCGATACTTTATTTGGAGTGACATACGTTGTTATTTCGCCAGAGTATGAAAATATCAGCGAGTTTCTCGTGCGATCAAAGAATATGGCTGATGTATCTGTCTATATTCGTGAAGCAAAAGAAAGATCAAAGAAAGATAATTTAGACCAAAAAGAAAAAACAGGTATTGAATTAAAAGGTATTACAGCTACAAACCCTGCAAATGGAGAAGAAGTACCAGTGTGGGTTGCTGACTATGTACTCGCAGGCTATGGTACAGGAGCAGTTATGGCAGTACCAGCTCACGATGAACGTGATTATGAATTTGCGAAGAAATATAATTTACCTATAAAAGAAGTTATTATTGAACAAGTAAATAGTAGACATGATGATGGAATTTTACATGATTCTGGAAAATTTGACGGTCTTGATTCAAAAGAAGCGCGTACTAAAATTACAAAAGAAGTTGATGGAAAATTTATAACCAAATATAAAATGCGTGATGCTATATTTGCTCGTCAACGTTACTGGGGTGAGCCGATACCACTTAAGCGTGATAAGAAAACTGGGATAATAACTACACTTAAGGATAAAGAGCTTCCACTCAAATTGCCAAATGTCACTTCATATGAACCGACAGGCACAGGCGAGTCACCACTAGCAGGTGTGAATGCATGGGTAAAAGCTGGATACGAGACAAATACAATGCCAGGATGGGCTGGATCTTCTTGGTACTTCTTGCGTTATATGGATCCAAAGAATGAAAAAGAATTCGCAAGTAAAAAAGCACTAAAATATTGGGATAATGTCGATATGTATGTAGGTGGCCAAGAACATGCGACAGGGCATTTATTGTACTCGCGTTTCTGGCATAAGTTTCTCTACGATATGGGTTTTGTCCCAACAAAGGAGCCATTCAAAACTCTAAAGAATCAAGGTTTAATAATTGCTTCCGACGGACGTAAAATGAGTAAAAGATGGGGCAATGTCATTAATCCAGATGATACAGTAAAAACATATGGAGCAGATACTTTACGAGTATATGAGATGTTTATGGGACCATTTGATCAGGCTGTTTCTTGGAATACAGATAGTATTATAGGTTCACGACGATTCTTGGATAAAATTTGGAGATTATCATTACGATTAAACAAAAAATCTTCATCAAAAGATATTGAAAATATTCTTCATAAGACTATTAAAAAGATAACTCTAGATATAGAGTCTATGAATTTCAACACAGCCATCTCTTCTATGATGATTCTCGTTAATGAAATGGAAAAAGATAAAATAGTTAGCGAGAAAGATTTTAAAATGTTTTTACAAATTTTAGCACCATTTGCTCCGCATATTACGGAAGAGATATGGGAACAATTAATAAGAATTGATAATTATGAATCAAAAAATAAAAAACAATTCACTAGTATTCATTTATCTATATGGCCGAAGTGGAATGAGAAGAAGGTAATAGATGATATGGTAAAAATTGTTGTTCAAGTAAATGGTAAAGTAAGGACTGAGATAATGATTAGCAATGATGCAAATGAAGAAGATGTAAAAGATTTATCCATGAAAGACAAGGATATTATTCCATGGATAAAAGACAAGGAAATAAAACGTGTTATTTATGTAAAAGGGCGAATTGTGAATATTGTCATCTAGCATTATTTACTTATATTAAGTATAATAGTATTATTAGTAATTATTTATTAACCGCTCTTATAATTTCTTTTATATAAAAGTAGATTAAAGGAAACTTCGGCGAATCAAAGAAAATTATGGAATCAAAAACTGTAGAATTTTTTAATAGATTATCATTCACAATTCTTATTGGGACAATTTTTTTGTCTTTGTTTTTCTTTATTCCTTATGTGCCTGTAACACTTGATGCAAGTAAAGGATTTTTGGTTTCAGTAGGTGTAACTTTCTCACTATTTTTTTGGTTGATTGCACGACTTGGTGAAGGTAAATTTTCTTTTCCTCGTGATAGATTAATTCTATTCGCAGGTTTAATTCCTTTAGTTTTCTTACTTTCATCATTTTTCTCTTCATCAAGATATATTTCTTTTTTTGGTAGTGGTTTTGAAATTGGAACTTTTGGTTCTATGATTATTTTGTTTATTATTTTCTTTCTATCATCAATTTATTTTCAGGTTGAAAAATATACATGGTATTTTTATATTTCATTGTTTATTGGAGCTATATTATTAGCTATTTTTGAACTTTTTAATGTATTTGTTGGTTTTGGTAGATTTGCTCCTGGTCTTTTGCAAGGCATATCTTCTGGCAATTTAGTTGGTACATGGAATGATTTTGCTTTATTGTTTGGTCTTATTGTGCTTCTTTCAATTTTTACTATTGAATTTTTGAAATCAAAAAAATTGTTTCTATTTATGCAATTTTTCTTGCTTATCATTGGTATGGTATTTTTAATAGTAATTAATATACCATTTATATGGCTTCTAACTGGATTATTTTCAGCTATTATCTTTATTTATAGTATTTCTATTCAACAAGCAGGAGTTAAAATTATTCATGGTGGAGGTGAAGATAAAAAGTTTCCCTTTGTAGCTCTTGTCGTTGTGTTTGTTAGTTTTATCTTTTTAGTTGGTAATAATTCAATTGGTAGTCTTATTTCTAAATATATTAGTGTATCCAATATCGATGTCCGTCCTTCTATCACTGCAACATCTCAGATTGCACTACATGCTATTAAACAGAACCCTTTTTTTGGTACTGGTCCTAACACATTTGTTATTGATTGGTCTCTTTGGAAACCTAAGTCTATAGCACAGCTAATATTTTGGAATGTGGATTTTACTAATGGTTTTAGTACTATTTCTACGTTTATAGTAACAACAGGTATTTTTGGTCTTGTTGCCTGGGTCCTTTTCCTCTTTACTTTTTTTGTAAGGGCTGTAAAATCTATTAAAGTTGCCTTACAAAATAGTCTTTCAAATTACTTTATTATGATGACGTTGATAACTTCAATTTATTCATGGATAAGTCTTATTTTCTATACACCTAATATTGTTATTATTGTTTTAGCTTTTGTTTCAAGTGGTATGCTTGTCGGTATTTTGGTACACAATCAAGCATTACAAGTAAAATATTTTTCTTTTTTACATGATCCACGTAATAGTTTTTTTTCTATTCTTGGACTTATGGTTTTAATGGTTACTACACTTTTTACAACATATATATATGTTGAGAAATTTACTTCTATTGTTTATTTTTCAAAAGGTTCAGTAAGTAATGGTACACTAGAATCACTTTCTAAATCAGAAAAAATGATTTCTAGTGCTATTTTGCTTGATAATAATGATATTTATTATCGTACATTATCTCAAGTTTATATAGGAGAAATTATGGTGCTTGTTAATGATAATACAATTTCAAAAGATATATTAAAATCAAATCTACAACAATTAATAGGTTTAGCTGAACAATCTGCATCTTTAGCTATAAACCAAAACCCAAAACAATATCTTAATTATATAAATATTGGGAATATATATAGTTCATTTGTTTCTTTGGGTGTTGAAAAAGAAAAAAGTTATGAGAGAGCAGTTAGTTCTTATGATAAAGCTTTATCTTTTGCTCCTAGTAATCCATCAATATTACTTTCTCGTGCATCTCTTGAATTTACAAATAAAAATAATGATGAAGCAAGAAAGTATATCGCTCAAGCTCTTGATTTAAAATTAAATTATACAGATGCGTTATTCCTTTTATCTCAGATTGAAACTAGTGAAGGTAATACAGCAGAAGCTATTAGACAGGTTGAACGTGCTGGTCAATTGTCTCCAGATGATTCAACTATATTTTTTAGGCTTGGATTATTAAGATATAATAATTCTGATTATAATGGAGCAGTAAGTGCTTTTGAAAAAGCAGTTATACTTGATCAAAATTATTTTAATGCTAGATATTTCTTAGGGCAATCATATCAGAAAGTTGGACGTATAAAAGAGGCGTCTGATCAATATGAGATATTAAATAAAATCTTTCCAGATAATAAAGATATTAAAGATGCAATTAGTTCATTGTCTAATGTAAATTCTTCTGCTAGTGTAGATACTACTAAAGCTACAACTAAAACAACAAAAACTCCATTACCATAAAATATTAATGTCAAATTAATTCATGGTAAAACGGATTCTGACATTTTTTAATAAAGAGTTTCATGGAGTAAATGAAGCTGCTTTATTGCTTGGTAGTTTTGCTTTTTTATCTCAATTGCTCGGTCTTGTTCGTGATAGAATGCTTGCTCATATTGTAGGAGCAGGACCTGTTCTTGATGTTTATTATGCAGCATTTCGTGTTCCTGATTTTTTGTATATTTCTATAGCTTCACTTGCTTCTATTACTGTACTTATGCCATTTTTGGTTGATAAAATAAATATAAATAGTAATGGAGTTGATAAATCTCGTGCATTCTTGAATAACATTTTTAGTGCTTATTTATTATTTATGGTTGGGTCAAGTTTAATGGTTGCTATTTTTATGCCTTATATTGCACATTATATAGCTCCAGGTTTTTCAGAATCACAATTATCATCATTAATAACAGTTAGTCGTATCATGTTACTCTCTCCTGTGTTTATTGGATTATCTAATTTAATTGGTACGGTTACTCAACTATTTAAAAATTTTTTTATTTTTTCATTATCACCAATATTTTATAATATTGGTATTTTGATTGGAATTATTTTCTTGTATCCTCTTTATGGTATATATGGACTTGCGTTTGGAGTAATTATAGGAGCAATTATGCATTTATTGGTACAAGTTCCTGTTGTTTTTAAACATGGTTTCTTACCACATTTAATTTTGCACATAGATTGGAAAGAGATTTTTAAAGTAATAAAATTATCTGCACCTAGAACATTAACATTGTCTTCTAATAGTCTAGGATTTATCATCCTTATTGCTATGGCTTCAACTTTGAAAGAAGGATCGATATCTTTATTTACTTTTTCTTATAATCTTCAGTCTGTTCCTGTTGGTATAATTGGCATATCATATTCAGTTGCAGCATTTCCAATACTTGTAAAATCATTTTCAATAAAAGATATGGAGAGTTTTTTAAATCATATTATATCTGCTGCACGACAAATTATATTTTGGTCTTTTCCAGTAATAACTTTAATGATTGTTCTTCGTGCTCAGATAGTGCGTGTTGTTTTAGGTTCAAATACTTTTTCTTGGGCTGATACTAGACTTACTGCTGCTGCAGCGGCTTTATTTGTGGTATCACTTGCAACACAGAGTCTGGTACTATTATTTGTTCGTGGTTATTATGCAGCAGGTAATACTAGAAGGCCATTACTTATAAATGTATTCTCTTCATGTATGATAATAGTTTTTGCATATTTATTTATATATATTTTTCGAACAAATCCTAATGTTCTTTATAATTTAGAGTCATTATTACGTGTAAGAGGTGTGCCTGGTACTATTATGCTTGCGCTTCCTATGGCTTATACATCTGGATCAATATTAAATTTCTTTTTAGTATGGTTTTTATTTAAAAAAGAGTTTTTACATTATAAATCTTCAAAGTTATGGATTACATTTATACAGAGTGTATTAGGGTCATTAGTAATAGGTGTGGTGACGTATATAGCACTTGGTTTTTTTGATGATATATTTGGTCTTACTACTGGACGTGGAATATTCTTACAAGGATTTCTATCTGGTATTATTGGTATAAGTTTTGGTGTTTTTGTTCTTTCTTTAATGAAAAATAGGGAATTAGCCGATCTTGCTTCTGCTCTTAATCATAAATTTTGGCGTGGACGTGTTGTTGCTCCAGAACAGGGAGAATTATAATAATCTTTTATTTTCAAGCTTTTTCTGGTAGGATATGTCTATGGATATTAAATTTATTAGAAATTTTTCAATTATCGCTCATATTGACCATGGCAAATCAACTCTTGCTGACCGAATGCTTGAAGTGACTGGTACAATTGAGAAAAGAAAAATGAAAGATCAAGTTCTAGATTCTATGGATCTTGAGCGTGAACGTGGTATTACTATCAAGATGCAGCCAGTACGAATGGAGTATTCTGTTGGAGGAGAAAAATATATTTTAAATCTTATTGATACGCCTGGGCATATAGATTTCTCCTATGAAGTATCACGAGCACTTAAAGCAGTCGAAGGCTCTATACTTCTTGTTGATGCGACACAAGGTGTCCAAGCTCAGACTCTTACTACGCTCCAGATGGCTCGTGACTTAGGTCTTGTACTTATACCAGTTATTTCTAAAATAGATTCACCACTTGCTCGTATTGATGAAGTAAAGATGGAAGTGTCATTACTTCTTGATATTGAGCAGGAGCAAATAATGCTTGTTTCAGGTAAAACAGGTGAAGGAGTTTCTGAATTATTATCTGAAATTATTAAGCGTGTACCACCACCAACAAAAAATGAAGAAGTCACTACTTCTGGTCGTGCTTTAGTTTTTGATTTCAAATATGACAATCATAGAGGAGTTATTGTTTATGTACGTGTTGTAGATGGTGAATTTAAAAAAAATGAGCAATTACTTTTTGCCATATCTCAGGAAAAATTTATTTCACTAGAAGTTGGAACATTTTCTCCAGAAGAAGAACCAAGAGAAAAGATAGGGGTGGGTGAGATAGGTTATATAATCACAGGTATAAAGAAGCCGGGGATAGCATCAGTAGGTGATACTATAACATATACAAAAAAGTCATTAAGTGCATTACCAGGATATATGAACCCTCAGCCAGTAGTATGGGCATCTGTTTATCCTGAGAGTCAAGATGATTTCATAAATCTCAAACAAGCTCTTGGCCGGTTACTTTTATCAGACTCATCTTTTTCATATGAAGAAGAATCATCTGGAACACTTGGTCGAGGTTTTCGTTGTGGATTCCTTGGTATGCTTCATCTTGAGATTATTACTGAACGTTTAAATCGTGAATTTGATTTAGAACTTATTGTTACGATGCCTTCTATTACTTATAAAGTTTTATTACGTAATAATAAAGAGGAAATTGTTTATTCACCTCACATTTTTCCAGATGATGGAAACATTGTAAAAGTTTTTGAACCATGGGTAAATGTAAAAATTATTACACCATCAAAATATGTAAGTGTCCTGATGCCTTTTTTATATGAACATGAGGCACAAGTTAGTATTACTGAAAATTTTGGAGACAACAGATCTTCTGTTGGTCTTTCTATGCCATTACGCGAGTTAATGCGAAACTTTTTTGATGATATGAAAAGTATAACTTCAGGTTATGCTTCTATATCTTATGAAATAGGTGAGTATAAAGAAGCAGATGTAGTGAGATTAGATATAGTTGTAGCTGATGAAATTATGCCTGCTTTTACTAGAATTGTATCAAGAAGAAGAATAGAAGATGAAGCTCGTTCTCAAGTAGAAAGATTACAAAAGATTATTCCTCGTCAACAATTTGCATTTAAAATACAAGCAAAAGCTTTAGGTAGAATTATTGCTTCAGAAGCGGTGTCTTCATTTCGTAAAGATGTATTGATGCATGGTAGTAAAGTTGTTGGAGGCGGAGATATTAGTCGTAAAAAGAAATTATTAGAAAAACAGAAAAAAGGTAAAAAACGTATGCAATCAGGTGCAAAAATAAATATATCACACGATATATTCTTAAAAATGATGAGAAGTGGGGGAGATAATTAGACTATTGTAATAATGCAGGAATAGAGTAAAGCAAGATCATACTTAGGATTACTATTATAGAAATTACTGCGAAAACTTTTTCCATTTTTCGTTTATTTTTTGCATCAAAAATCATGCTATAATTATATCAGTTTTTATGGCACAATTCAAGAGGAAAAATACACATAGGTTTTGGTACTCACCACTTTTTCTTTTGGTACTTTTTTGTGTTTTTATTTTGTTTATGTACAATATGGTTGGTCTTATTAAAAAAGAAAGAGAAACAAGTCGTAATAAATCTTTAGAATTAAACAAAATAGATGAATTACGTAAACGTGAAGTTACTCTTTCATCTGAAATTGATAAATTAAATACACCTGAAGGCATAGAGACATCGGTCAGAGATAAATTTCAAGTTGTTAAACCAGGAGAGAAGGAGGTTTTAATTGTTCAAGATCAAACAAAAGTTTCATCTCTTGATATTGTTATTGACCATAGTTTTTGGGGATATATTAAAAAAATGTTTGGTTTTAAATAGATTTTTAGTTATTTTTTAATGTTAATAAATGCGGAATTAGTATAGTGGTAGTATGCGACCTTCCCAAGGTTGAAACACGAGTTCGATTCTCGTATTCCGCACTGATGTTTGTATTTTTATATTTGTGATATAATAAAAATCTATTATTATTATCTACCGTTTAACGGTTAAAAATTATGAATAAAGTAACAATTTACAGTACGCCATCATGTCATTTCTGTCATATGGCAAAAGATTTTTTTAAAGAGAAAAATGTAATATTTGAAGACTTTGATGTGGCAGGAGATCAAATAAAACGTAAAGAAATGATAGATAAGAGTGGGCAAATGGGTGTTCCTGTTATAATTATTGGAGATCAACTGGTTGTTGGTTTTAATAAACCTAAAATAGTTGAGCTTCTTGGTATTAAAGAGTAGCATTTTCTAAAATTATGACGTATTATAAAAGCACCAGAAATGGTGTTTTTAAATTGCCCTCGTAGTTCAATGGATAGAACAGTTCCGTCCTAAGGAATAGATGTAGGTTCGATTCCCACCGAGGGCACAACCCGATAACAAACAAAGTTTTTTGCTTGTGTGCGGAAATCGAAGACCTTGAGCATGTATTTTTAAATTTTAATTTCGAAATACGCGAAAGGTGTACAGAACCTGTGATGTTCGATAAGCATATTCGTGGCCTACCGAGGACACACTTTTAAATTTTTTATAAATATGCTAAAGTTTAATGTATGGAACCTGAAATAAAAAAGCTTTTAGTTGAAAGTATAGAAATTTCAAAAGAAAATAATCAGTTACTTCAAAAACTTGTTAATGCTCAAAAAAGAGCAAATATCTATAGGATTGTTTATTGGGGAATTATTATATTGTCAACATTTGGTGCTTATTACTTTATTCAACCGCTTTTAGGTAACTTGTTAAATGTTTATACTGGGGGAGTATCTAGTGGAACTAATGTTGGTGATATATTTAAGAATTTAAACGATAAAAAACAGACGCAAGATTTAATTAATACCATTAATGCAATTAAATAATTATTTTTTATTTTAATTAATTTTTAATCAATATTGCTCAGATAGCTGTTTTGGTAGACAAA
>JAVHPX010000027.1:0-187 GCA_036170795.1 Minisyncoccota bacterium | reverse complement strand
CGACGAGATGATAATTAGTTTAGGTTTTGAAAAGTACAATATTGCTCAGATAGCTGTTTTGGTAGACAAACGACGAGATGATAATTAGTTTAGGTTTTGAAAAGTACAATATTGCTCAGATAGCTCAGTTGGTAGAGCGCTCCCCTGAAGAGGGATAGGTCCCCAGTTCGAATCTGGGTCTGAGCAC
>JAVHPX010000026.1:0-14817 GCA_036170795.1 Minisyncoccota bacterium | reverse complement strand
GAAGAGTTGGTAACAAGACCAAGGGGATTATGAATGGGAGGTAGGGGGAAGAGATTTGAGAGATAATTGAAAATATTGATTCTTGGGTTTGAATATATTATATATAGATATATAATATATTCATGAGTTTTATTATAAAAACGACAGATAAATCAAGTGATGCAGCAAATTTTATTGCTAAGTTAATTATTGGGCAATTGGAATTAAAAAAACGTGTCCTTTGGTTTGTTACAGGTGGTTCTTCTATTGCTGTAGCCATAGAGGCATCAAAAATAATTTCTAAATATATTCATAATAATTTGGTTATAATGCTTACAGATGAACGGTATGGGCCACTTAATCATCAAAATTCGAACTGGTATCAACTTATTACTGGTGGTTTTGATCTTCCTCAAGCAAAGTTTATTCCTATTTTAATTGGTGATAATAGAGATATAACAAATAAGAAATTTAATGATGCAATAGATAAAGAATTATCTCTTACTGAATATAAAATTGGATTGTTTGGAATAGGGTCTGATGGACATACTGCTGGAATATTACCTAAAAGTGAAGCTGTAAATGAACAACAATGGAGTGTAGCTTATAATACAGAAAAATTTGAACGTATTACTATAACGCCTAAAACTATAGTAAGATTAGATGAAGCAGTTGCTTTTGTTCAAGGACAAGAAAAATGGAAGGTCATTTTTGATTTAGAAAAAAATGATTTAGATATATTTTCTCAACCTGCTCAAATATTAAAAAAAATTCCATTATTAACAATTTTTACTAATTATAAAAAAATATGAAAATAGCAATTATAGGTTTGGGGAAAATGGGATCACAGATAGCTCGTAAACTTCATGAAGATAACCATATTGTTATTGCCCACAATAGAAGTAGAGGTTCAGTTGACGAAATGAAAGATTTAGGAATGATACCTGCTTATTCTAAGGTAGAAGTTATAAATTCTTTTGGCAAAGAAGATCAATTAATTCTTTGGATGATGATACCATCTGATATTTTAGATCAAGAATTAGATCTTTGGCTAAATTTAATTCCAAAAGGAAGTATTATTATTGATGGAGGAAATTCTGATTTTCGACTTACAGTAGTTAGAGCAGAAAAAGTAAATAATCTTGGGTCAAATTACATAGATGTTGGTACAAGCGGTGGAATCTGGGGATATAAAAATGGTTTTTCTATGATGGCTGGTGGTGATAAAGACGTATTTAAAAAAGTTGAACCAGTGTTACAAACTTTAGCTAAACCAGAAGGAGCATATTATTATTTTGGAGAAAGTGGTTCAGGACATTTTGTAAAAATGACCCACAATGCTATTGAGTATGGCATGATGGAATCTTTAGCAGAAGGTTATAGGTTGCTTAAAGAAGGACCATATAAAAATCTTAACTTATCAGCAGCAGGGGAAGTTTGGCAGCACCATAGTGTAGTTACATCATGGCTCAATGAACTTACTTGTAGTGTCTTAAAAGAAAATCCAGAATTGACTGGGGTAGATGGTTCCGTTGTTGAATCAGGTGAAGCTCGCTGGGCACTTGAAGTAGCAAAAGATTTTAAAATAGAAACTCCATCAATTCAATCTGCTTTTGATGTAAGATTATCATCTCAAAATGGTCAGATTAATTTTACTACGAAGCTTTTGGCTTTGATGCGTAATGCTTTTGGTGGACATAAAATAAATAAAAATAATTAAAATGAATAATAAAAATCCAACAACTCTTGTTATCTTTGGAATATCTGGTGATTTATCTGTACGATATTTATTGCCGGCTATTGGACAAATAGCTGAAGCTAAAATGTTGCCAGAAGAATTCCATATTGTAGGTATTACAAGAAAGGATAATATCAAAATAGAAAATCTTCTTAAGAATACAAAGAATTCTGATTTTGTAAAAGACCATACAGATATATATAAAATGGATACCGATAATGTTTTAGATTACGAAAAACTAAAAGACCATTTAAGAAAATTACAAAAAGATCAAAAACAAGATATGTTAAATGATGATATTTTAGATAAAACACAAATTATATTTTATTTATCTGTTCCACCAAAAGCATCAAAGAAAATTATTGAACTTTTGGGCAAGTCTGATTTAGTAAAAACAGGACAAAATAAATTACTTCTTGAAAAGCCCTTCGGGACAAGTCTTACAAGTGCAACTGAATTAGTTGAACATATAAATAAATATTTCAAAGCAGAAGATGTATATCGAATTGATCATTATATGGCTAAAGAAGCTGCTCAAAATTTAATTGTATTTCGTAATGGTAATTCATTATTTAAAAGAACTTGGAATAAAAATTTTATTGAAAGTATTGAAATTATAGTGAGTGAAAGTGTCGGTATAGAAGGACGAGCTAATTTTTATGAACAGACTGGAGCTCTTCGTGATATGGTTCAGAGCCATCTTTTGCAATTAACTGCTATGGTTCTTATGGTTTTACCTGAAGATGGAAAATTTGATCAAATTCCGCATCTTAGATTTGAAGCATTGAAACAGTTAAATATTACTTGTGATTTAAAAACTATAAATAAATGTGCTATTAGGGGACAATATGAAGGTTATAAAAGTGAAGTAAATAATTTTGATAGTTTAATTGAAACTTTTGTTTCTATAACCTTAGAGTCAAGTGATAAAAATTGGGAAGGTGTTCCTATAACTTTAATGACAGGTAAAGCACTTAAGGAAAAGTTTACAGAAATAAGAATTAAATATAAGAAAGATAAAGAGACTGAGTCAAATGAATTATTGTTACGTTTACAACCAGATGCTGAGATAGAATTTAGTATTTGGACAAAACAGCCGGGATATGAGTATAAACCTTCTCGTCAATCACTTAGTTTTAAGTATAAAGAACATTATAAAGATCTTCCAGAAGCGTATGAGCAAGTTTTATTTAATGCCATAAATTCTGATCATAGTTTATTTACTTCTGGTGAAGAGGTTCTTGAGACTTGGAGGATTTTGGATTTAGTTCAAGAAGTTTGGGGAAAATCTGATGATAATATTAAAATATATAAAAAGGGGAGTGATATAGAGAGTATTTCTTAGTATATTTTATTGTGTTACCATATATACATATATGGGAAAGAAATCAAAAATTATCATCGGAATATTAATCTTAGTTATTCTTGCTTTTGGTGGAATTTTTCTAAAAAGAAAGACGGTGTTACCTGTTGTAGATACATCAATAAATAATAAAAAAACATCAATGCCGATTCTTATTACGAAAGAGGATATTAAAGAAGCAAATTTTACTGGTAGTCGATCTGTTATTCATGGTCAATCTTTATTGGCAGAAACTTCCCAGTTATACATCGAAAAAACTATTAAAGAATTTAAGCAATCAGCAGATGAGGATGTTCCTTCTATGCGTACAAAGTTTGGATTAGATAGTCCTTTGGCTAATTATAGTCTTGATATAAATGCGACTTATACAAAAAGTCAAAAGACTGAATCAATAATTATAGATCAATATGCTTATACTGGTGGAGCTAATGGTAATAGTTCGTATAAAGTATTTACAGCTTCAATATCTACCGGTAGAATATTATCCTTGGCTGATATTATCCAAACTTCAAAAAAGGAAGCATTTACAGCTTTAGTAAAGAAAGAGTTGGCAAATTGGCGACCAGATAAAAGTCAGGAGTCTGTTGTTTTTCCTGATGAATTAAAAACACTTATTTTTAATTCATTTACAAACTGGTCTTATGATAATAATAACCTTGTTCTTTATTTCGATAAATACGCAATTGCTCCAGGAGCACTCGGGTCAATAGCTTTTCCATTACCATTATCAAAGATTAAAGATTTTTTGAAATAAATAGTTAGTTATAAAAAAAGCCGCTCATTGTGTGAGCAGCTTAGTAATTTTGATAGCACAATTTTTATGCTACTTTTTGATTTTTAGTGTTCTTCATGACAACGCCTTCCTGATAATCTTTCTCTAAAAAAGAAGCTCTTTCTTCTTGTTCTAGTTGAAGACGTATCTTGAATCTTTTTATTTTTTTAGAATCCCCATCTCTTACGAGGAGATCTTTAGGATTTGAGTTGATACTCAAACCCAATGCTTTTAATTCATCATCATCATCTTCTTCAGCATCAACAACCTCTGGCTGTTGATTACTTTTTGCCGGTTTAGATGATTCGGTGTCAATACCCTCTGGCTGTTCTACCAAAGATTTTTCTTTTATAGTAGCCGGTTCCCGGTTATTTTCCTTAGTATCAGTATCAGACACTTCTTCTTCAACTGGTTTAAAGATTTCCAGAGGTTCTTTGTAGAAGTCCCTTCTTATTTTTAGGGCATCCCCTTCAATTTTGTTTATAAATTCATCAGGATCAATCGAATGAAAGAACTTGATGTGTTCAGCCAAGATTGGCTCAAATTTTCTAGCCAATTCACATCTTTTTTTGTTGGTTAGAAACGGCCGAAGTATTATTTCTTCAGCTTTTAACATCAACCTTACCCTGTCATTAAGGGTTTTTTCATTTGTTGATGTTAAGACAAGACATTCTTGGATGTCTTTGTCGGCTATTTCTTCTGACTTTAAACTGGTTATCTTTAACCATGCCTGGTCGCGAAAGTTTTTTCGTGATTCATTTTTAACATCGCATTTAGGGTAATAAACCCCACCTGCGTGCCTTTCAGCAAATATCACTATTTGCTTTTCTGTGGTTATTTGCCCAACAGAAGATTTAACGAAGGCTAATGATTTTTCGATCAGCCTCTGTATTTTTATTTCCATGTCATTAGAAGACACTGAAAACAGCGTCTTCTCTTGTTTGTTCCAGTTTGTCAATCTTTCGATTGACTGAGGATCATCCTGATCCATGTCATGAAAATCGTTTATAAAGCACTTTGCCAACCCTGTTTTCACAGTTTCGGCATAATCCAAAGAGTCTTCCCAGGACAATTCTTTTAAAAAAGGAATTGTCCTGTCCGTTGCATTTGGAATATTAAGCTCGCTTAATATTAAGCGAGTAAACGTAATATCCGTTTCTGACTTTTTCAACATTGCCAGAAACTCTTTGAACCTCTCGTTTCTTTTCTCGGGCAAGGGTTGTTTCCCTATTTTTAATTCACCCAATTTCCAATCTACCTGACCAGTTTGGCTGTTCTGATCAACCGGGTCAGCTGGCCTGTCTTTTTCCTTTTCTTCTTCTTTTTTCTTCTTTCTTTCTACAAAATATTTTACCAATTTTGTATCTTTTGCCTTTTTAACCCATTCGGGAATGGGTATTTTAAAATTGTTTTTTGTACCGACTCCTTTCATATAATAGGAGCCCCTTTGTCCGTCGAAGGACATACTTTGTGTTTCCATTTTTTTAATTTTTAAGTTGCTTTTGAATATTCAAGTGTATACTAGCAGACTATTGTTGTATTGTCAATAGCAATAAGTTATATGTTTATAACTATTTGTATCCTTAATATTTAAATTAATAGACCTTTTATTTAGAAGAATGGTCAGTATTTTTATTTATGGGTCTTATTTTTAAAGGAAAATTTATAATATTTTGATATATAAAAATACTCTCGATTAGGAGAGTATTTTTATGATAGAGATATGTAATTTATTTATTTTTTAGAACCTTTATGTTTATTGTTAACACTTTTGATATTTTTATGTGCTGTGATTTTACCATCAAAGATATTGTCCGCAGTGACTGTTGTACCATTAACTGTTCCTCGAATCATAACTGTGTCGCCATTTATAATATCAGAAAATGTTGCTGGTATTGCAGGTGTACCTTTGGTGATTTTAGCATTTGTTGTATTTACTGAATAAATTATATTATTTTTAGTAGTTACAGAGAATGTTGATCCATTCGTATCGCTTACTGTACCTATTATTCCAGGAAAATTATTTTTATTTTTCTTTCCCATAATAGGTTTACCATCAAAGATAGTTGAAGCTAATACATTTGTCCCGGTCACTGTTCCTTGAGCCATTATTGTGTCATTAATCTGTATATCCTCTAATGTGATGATAGTATTTCTATTTTTAAATATCTTTGCTGTAGTAGTATCAACTGTATAGGTAGTATTGTTTTTACTTAGGACAGTTAGGATATTTCCACTTTTAGAAGTTACTTGGCCTGTGATACCAGGTGCATGCTTAAGATAATTTTTAATGTTATTTTGGCTTGCTTTCCATGAAGCTCCTGCATCTTTTGCATATACTACTCCACTAAAACTAAGAGCAGATGCTGTAAACATAACAGCAGCTAGTGCTATAATTGTTGATTTTTTTGTCATAATTTATTTTATATATTTATATGAATTAAATTGATAATATTGACCTATTTATTTATACGCATATATATAAGATAAGGGTGCAAAAATAAAAGTAAAAATATTTTCTTTTGATCTGTCAGCAAAAATATCCCATATGGGGTATTTTTGCTGGATGATATTATTTGTTGTCTGCTAAGTCTTTGTTTAAATGGTTAGTTGTTTTGTTTTTTTGTGAAGCTGTATATTCTTTTGCCCTTTGAATTAAATTATCAAGATCTGTTTGGCTATCGATAGCATCGCGACCATTATCAAGTTTGAACATTTCATCACCAGAAATGACGATATAATCTCCAGTATATTTACCTTCATGGTCACCACCATTTCTTTGATCAAGAATTCGAACAAGAACATCTTGTCCTGTAAGATGGCCGGGATCAGTTATTTTATGTGTGGATCGAATTGGAACAAAAAAATCAAGCACTCCATGTCTATTTGGACCAAATATTCTCATTCCATCTTTTGAAAAAGCAGCAAATGGATCAGATTCTATTTTTGGTGTTGGAGCAGTTTCTGTATAAACTACTTTAATTGCAGGTGGTACATAAAAATGAGCTAATTTATGGATTCCAACAGCGCTAGCATGTCCACCCTTCACAAGTTCCTCAGGAGAAATACCTTTTTTTAGTTGAGCTATTAGAAATTCTTCATTTGCTTTGTTGTCTTTTGGTCCACCCGGTATGGCTGTTGCGATAGAACCTTCTGTTCCACCTATTGTCTTTATATAAAATGTTTTACCATCTTTGACTTCTGCTTTAGTATAACTTTTATCGATAGTCGTAGGATCTTGGAAAACTTTTTCTGCATTAGCAAAAGCTTTGGTGACTGCTTCAGTTGTTGGTTTTATTGGATTTGTTTGTTTACCTTCAGTTTTTTGTGCACTTGCAGACATTCCTACAGTAGTTAAAGCTGCAACTCCCAGAAGAGTATTTTTTATTTTCTTAGTAAAATTATTATATTTCGATTCCTCGTTATTATTTTGTGGTGGTTTATTGAAATTCATATATGTTATTATACTTTAATATATAGTTAAATTATTTTTTATATTATTAATATATCATATTTTATCTAACTTGTCAATATTATATATCATTTTGTAAAAAAGTATACTGTGGAACACATGAAAATATTTAAAAATATAAACTTTAATGGTCCATCACTTATTATAATCGCTGCATTTTTGTGGGGAATAGATGGAATCATTCGAAGAACATTAGGAAACCTTCCACCGATTACAATTATTTTCTTTGAGCATTTTATTGGCTTGCTCATTCTTTTGCCTTTTGTTTGGAAAGTTGTTCGAATTGAAAAGATTAGCAAAAAAGATTTTTGGCTTTTAATTTTAGTTGCAGTTCTAAGCGGACTTCTTGGAACTCTCTGGTTTACGACTGCACTTTTAAAAACTGCTTTTATTTCTTTTTCTGTTGTGTTTTTACTTCAGAAATTGCAGCCGATTTTTGCAATTACGACAGCTTCAATTTTCTTGAAAGAAAAATTCAATAAAGTTTATATAAAATGGTCAATCCTTGCACTTCTAGCTGCATATTTCGTGACATTTAAAAATGGATATATAAATTTTGCTACAGGCGAGGGGATAATAATTGCGGCACTTTATGCAGTCGGTGCAGCTTTTGCATGGGGGACATCAACAACATTTTCAAAAATGATTCTTTCTCGTGTGTCACATCAAACGACAACGTTGTACAGATTTTTATTTACTGAAATTATTTCATTCATTTTAATAATTGTTCTTGGATATGGTTCAAGTATTTCAATGCCAACGACTGCTAATTACACTTCATTTATTTTTATCGCACTTTCATCTGGTATGGTTGGACTTTATATTTATTATAAAGGATTAAAAGATACACCAGTTCATATATCAACTATTTTGGAACTTTTCTATCCACTTGTCGCCGTGCTGATTGGAATTTTCATGTATCATGATGTTCTTGCGCCTTCACAATGGATTTCAGGAATAATTTTATGTTTTGCTATTTATAAAATTGCTCGTCTTCAATCAAATGTTATTTAAATTAAAACAAATTAAAGGAGCTGGACGTGGCCATCAGATAGGATTTCCTACTATCAATCTTGCAATCCCTTCTAACATAATTCTTGATGAAGGTATTTATGCTACATGGGTTACGATAGGCGGGCATACTTATAAAGGAGCTCTTCATTATGGACCCATTCCAACATTTGATCTGAAAGAAAAAACTATGGAAATTCATCTTATTGGTATAACAGATGAAGATGTTCCTGTAACCAAAGATAAAGATAAAGATATAGAAATAGAAATTGATATTGTTGATCGATTACGTTCTGTGAAGAAGTTTGAAAATACTGAAGAGTTGGTTTTACAGATTGATCAAGATATTAAAAATGTAAATTTTATTTTGGAATAATATATTTACTAGCATAGTCTGATTAAATACTGTAGTATGTATTTCTATGGGATCATCAGGCGAAGTCGTTGTACGATTTGAGAAAGTTTCATTTGAATATAGTCATAGTAAATCTATTTTAGATATGGTTGATTTTTCTATTCGTCGTGGAATGAAAGTTTCTATTATGGGCCAGAATGGTGCTGGTAAAAGTACTCTTTTTTCATTGATTACAAAAAATAATAAACCAGAAAATGGACAAATACATTTAGCTCAACGTGCCACTGTTGCTTTATCTAGACAAGTTATTCCTCGTGACGAACTTGATTTGACAGTCCGTTCATTTTTTGAGAAATGTTTTGAAAATAAGGTTTACAATATTGATCCTAAAATAGATGCTATATTAAAAGTTGTTAATCTTAAAACTCACGATGATGTTTATAATAGAATTATAAGATCATTTTCTGGTGGACAGCAAGCACGATTACTTTTAGCGCAAGCTCTTATACAAGAACCAGATATTTTACTTCTTGATGAACCAACTAATAATTTGGATAAGGAAGGTATTGCGTATTTAACTTCATTCCTTGTTAAATATAAAAAGACAGTTATTGTGATTTCTCATGATGCTATATTTTTAAATTCATTTACTGATGCAGTACTTTATTTAGATATTTATACCCATAAAATTGAGCAATATGTTGGTAACTATACTGATGTGCGAGATCAAATCACTGCTCGTATGGAACGTGAAAATCGCAAGAATGCTCTTCTTTCAAAAGAAATTCAAGCTAAAAAAGATCAAGCCAATGCTTTTGCTATGAAAGGAGGTAACTTACGTGCTGTAGCAAAACGTATGCGTGAACTTGCGGAAACTCTTGAAGACGAAAAAGTAGATGTTCGTAAAGAAGATAAAACTATTAGACCTTTTACAATTCCCTTTCAAGGTAATCTTATCGGAGATATATTAACTCTTTCATATGTATCAATACTAAAAAATGGCAAACCATCAAAAAAGAAAGTTAGTCTATCTTTACGTAAAAATAAACATCTATTGCTTTCTGGTCCAAATGGTATTGGTAAAACTACATTACTTGAAGCTCTGGCAAAAAATACAACAGAGGGTGCGGTTATTGTAAAGGGAGTGCGTGTTGGATATTATCGTCAGGATTTCTCAACACTTAATTTTGATCACACTGTTCTTGAATCACTCTCAGATGTTAGTCGTATTGTTACCGGCCGAGTCGACGAAGAACATATACGAGCAGTGGCGGCATCTTTTTTAATAGTAGGTGATATGATTCATACTCGTATAGGAAGTTTATCAGAAGGACAAAAAGGGCTCGTTGCATTTGCAAGTTTAGTCCTTTTAAAACCTGGATTACTTATTTTAGATGAACCGACAAATCATATAAACTTCCGCCATTTACCAATCATTGCCAAAGCTCTTGATTCATATGAAGGTGCCATGATTCTCGTTTCTCACGTTCCCGAATTCGTCCATCAAATCCGAATCGATGAAATTCTTGATCTAGAGAAATAAAATTTACATATTTGTGTGTATAGTTTATATAATATGTAATTTTTAAAATTCTTTTTTTAGAGTATAGTATAGTAATGCAGAAAAATGATGAAGATTTGATTATCGAATATATTAATGGTAACCAGAATAGCTTGAAGGTACTTATTGATCGCTATACACCACAAATTTATAATTTTTCTGTGCGTTTTGTTGGTATTACTAATGCTCCTGATATTACTCAAGATGTATGGATCAAAGTTTGGCGAAATATTAAAAATTTTAAAGTAGAAAAATCTCATTTTAAGACATGGCTCTTTACGATTGTTCGAAATACGACTACTGATTATTTACGTAAGAAGAAATCAATGGTATTTTCTGATTTAGATACAGAAGATAATAATTTTGAGGATACTGTTATAGATGATACTCTTTTGCCAGACAAGGTGCTTGAAAAATTAGAAGATAAAGAATTATTAAATAAACTTCTTTTAGAGTTACCTATAAATTATCAAGAAGTTTTAACTCTTTATTATCAAGACGATATGACATTTAAAGAAATAGGTGAAGTTCTTGGTAAACCACTAAACACAGTTAAAAGTCATCATTATCGGGCATTAGAACAATTAAAAAAGATGATTTTGTAGTATAATAAATTACTACAAATTATTTATGAAAGAGTCAACTATCAGTCTTATCATTCCTGCTTATAATGAAGAGAAATATATTGAAGCATGCTTGGATCATGCGATTAAAAATTCTCATGGGAAATTATTAGAAATTATTGTGATAGATAATGCAAGTACTGATAGAACAGGAGAGATTGCTCGTAAGTATAAAAATGTAAAAGTTATATACGAAGGAAGGAAAGGAGTAATGCATGCAAGACAAAGAGGTTTTAAGGAATCATCTGGCGACCTTATCGCTTTTGTTGATGCTGATAGCCACATCCCTAAAGGATGGTATGATGCTATTGTAAAAGAATTTAAAAATGAAAATCTCGTGTGCCTTAGTGGAAGAAATTTATACTACGATATGTCAAAAAGACACAATTTCTTAATTTTTATCTTTTGGAGTCTAGCAAAAGCAACACATTATTTTTTAGGGTATATGGCAGTATTTAATAATTTGGTTATCAGAAGAGATACTCTTATAAAGATGGGGGGTCTCGACACTTCGATTGAATTTTATGGTGACGATACGAACACTGCTCGTCGTGCTCACGCATTTGGAAAATCAAAATTTAAGTTTAATTTTATAATGCCGACATCAGGACGAAGGCTTACAGAAGGGGGATTGATAAAGCTAGGTCGTATATACACCATCAATTTTATTTCAGAAGCTATTTTTCATAAACCGCATACAAAAGGATATCAAGAGATACGATAATATATGTCACTTTTTATCCACAACGTAATAATATTTCTTTATAGCTTTAGATATATAGCACTTTTTCTAGGGACAATTATTGAAGGACCTATTATTATGATTGCTACAGGTTTTCTAATACATACTGGTTTTTTTGATTTATTACCTGCCTTTATATCTATAATATTTGGAGATCTAGCTGGTGATGTTATATGGTACGGTGTAGGATACTATATTGCAGCACCAATACTAAACAGGAAGGGTAAATTTTTATCTATTACTCCAGAATTATATGAAAAAACTAAAGAACTTTTTCATAAATATCATACAAAAATACTTATTATTTCAAAATTGACTATTGGATTTGGGATGGCTCTAGCTATACTTATTGCAGCTGGAGCAACTAAAGTTTCTTTTAAGAGATATATGTATCTAAATACAGTTGGAGAAGTTTTCTTTGTAGGATATATGCTCACAATTGGATATTTCTTTGGCAAGTTATATGTAGCAGTCCCTCCTAGTTTGAAGAGAGTCTTTATTGGGTTCTGGGCTATTATTATAGTTTTATTAATTAATCTATTTTCTAAATATATGAAGAAAAAAATTACAAATATATGATTTCTTTTATAATTCCAACTAAAAATGAAGATAAAATAATAGAGAAGACTCTAAAATGTTTGTCAGAATATTCTGGTCCACATGAAATTATTTTAGGAGATGGTAATAGTACTGATAAAACTATTGAAATTACAAAAAAATATACAAATCTAATTGCATTACACAAAGACCCAAATCGTCCAACTATTGCATCTGGTCGCAACGATGGCGCGGCCCTTTCTCATGGAGAATATTTAGTATTTTTAGATGCAGATATGTTTATCTATGATATTGATTCATTTTTTGAGAAAGCTATCGCATGTTTTGTTAAAGATTCCAACCTAGTAGCTATGACCGTCAGACTCCAAGTTTTCCCTGAAATGGCGACATGGGCAGATAATGCAGTTTTTGGATTTATGAATTTTCAACATAAGATCCTAAATAACTATCTTCGTACGGGTGTTTCTCCTGGTGAGTTTCAGATGATTCGTTCTTCATCTTTCAAGCAGGTTGGTGGTTTTAACGGGGTGCTTGCAGCAGGGGAAGATTATGATATGTTTAGAAGACTTCGCAAGGTTGGAAGAACATATTTTAATAGTAATTTGACAGCATTTCATACTGGAAGACGCGCACACGCTATCGGTTGGCCAAAGCTTCTAACCCAGTGGGTTATGAATAATCTTTCTGCAAAATATTTCAATAAATCTGCAAGTAAAGAATGGAAAGAAATTAGATAATATTGCACCGAAAATATTATTTTGACGTATAACAATATGTAGATATATGATTTATATAAATAATTGGTTGAAGAAAATAAAACCCTATTACAGAAATAAAAATTTTATTATTTCTGTAATTATTAGTGTTTTATTCTTAATTGCTAGTTTTATTATTAATTATTATGCTGGTTTATATGCTACAAAAAGTGCAAGTAATTCAGTTACAGATATAATATTAAGTAATATTAGAGTCTATGATGTTGATGGAGTTTTTATATATGGACCAATATTTTTTTGGATTTTTGTTGGAGCAGTTTTATTTTTTGAACCTAAAAGGTTACCATTTACATTTAAATCCATTGCATTTTTTACAGTTATACGCGCAATTTTTATTAGTCTTACCCATATTGGTCCGTTCCCTACTGCTTTAATAATGGATCCTAATAGAATTATGCAAAAATTTGCATTTGGTGGTGATTTATTTTTTTCTGGTCATACCGGTTTACCATTTTTAATGGCATTGATATTTTGGGAAAATAAATATTTGCGATATATATTTATTTTCTTGTCTGTTATGTTTGGTGTTGTTGTTCTTTTAGGGCATCTTCATTATTCTATAGATGTTCTTTCTGCTTTTTTTATTACTTATACGATATTTCATATGTGTATATTCTTATTTAAGAAGGATAGAATTTTATTTTTAAAAAATATGGAATAAATATTATTTGCAACTATTGTGTTGAATATTACGTATATACAAAATATGAACGAAAATGACCTAAAATCATTGTTTAAACAAGCTAATTATTACTCAAATGTACATCTTTCCGACGACATTTGGTATGTCATATGTTCAAAAAAAGATAGAATTTCTCAAATTAAGGCGTGGTTGTATGTCAGTCTAAATATATTATCATTCCTTGGTTTAATATTTATAATTAAAGATATCACGAGTCAGTTAGCTCAGTCAGGTTTTTATGAATATGTATCATTAGCTTTGTCTGTTGGTAATATTTTTATATATTGGAAAGAATTTATGTTATCTGTAACCGAATCTTTACCTCTTATGAGTATCACATTGTCTTTTTTATTTTTATTTTTATTTTTTGTCTCAATGAAACATATAATTGGATATCGATCAAAAAGTTCATTATTAATATCATAATTATTTATTTAAAATTTAAATATATGAATAACAAAATAAAAAGTTTTATAAATAAATTATCAGAACCTAAAATATTTAAGAATATTATCTATACAGTTGGAATTATGTTTGTATCTTTTTTAATTTTTCAAGCAGGGATGTTTGTTGGTCTTTATAAATCATCATTCCGTCACGATTGGGATGATAATTTTTTTAGGAATTTTGGCCCTAGAAATAATGGTCGTATGATAGGTGGTGATATACAAGACAATTTTCCTAATGCTCACGGAGCTATTGGCAAGATAATTAAAATTGAATTTCCAACTATGATTATAGCTGATAAGGATAATACTGAGAAAGTTATTCTTATTACAGATGATACAAAAATTCGTCAGATGCGCCAGGAAGGAACTTTTGATGATTTAAAGATTGGTACATATGTAGTAGTTATAGGATCTCCTAATAATCAAGGTCAAATAGAAGCAAGGTTATTGCGTATTATTCCGAATTCTATTGACAGTATTGTCCCTAATACTAATAGTCCTATTATTCCTACTACTTCTAGTAATAATATATTAAAATAATAATTTATGAATATATTTTTAAATTTAATTAAAAATATTAAGTCATTTATTTTTACTCATAATATATGGAGTATTATTTTTGTTGTTTTAATAATATTTATTGGATATAAGTTCTTGGGTAGTAAGACAACAACTGAAACTAGATATGTTACAAGTACTGTTGTAAAGGGTGATGTTGTTATGTCTGTGTCTGGAA
>JAVHPX010000025.1:0-3362 GCA_036170795.1 Minisyncoccota bacterium | reverse complement strand
GGAAAATTAAAAAATAGAATTATGTTATACTATAAACTATGAATGAATTAGAAAATTTAAAATCTGAAAATGAAAAACTTAATAAAATAAATGCAGTTAAATCTGATTTAATTTCTATATCAGCTCACCAACTTAGAACTTCACTTTCAGCACTTAAATGGATCATTAAAATGTTCATCGATGAAGATCTAGGTAAATTAACCAATGAACAAGAAAGTTTTCTGCAAAAAGCATACAACAGCAATGAGCGAATGATAACTTTGGTTAATAATTTACTAATACTTAATCGTACTGAGGATATAACAATCCCATATACTTTTAAAAAAATTGATTTATTGAATCTCACAGAAGAAGTAATATTCGAATTTTCTGGTGAAACTAACAAAAAGGAAATTGACATCATATTTCTTAAACCAGAAACACCCCTTCCAAATATAAATTGTGACGAAGAGATGATAAGAGTCGTACTTCAAAATCTAATTGAAAATGCTATTAAATATAGTAATCAGAAAGACAAAATATTCATATCCTTAAAACAAAAAGATGATAATATACAAATATCAGTTCATGATACTGGTATAGGAATTAGCCCAGATAATAAAGATGATATATTCAAAAAGTTCTTTAGAGCTCCAAACGCAATAGAAAAAGATAATATAGGTTCTGGTTTAGGATTATTTACAACACATAATATTATCGAAAAACATAATGGTAAAATCTGGTTTGAAAATATGCCAAGCGGTGGAACAACTTTCTTTGTTGTATTGCCCATAAAATAACTTATGCTATAATAAACATATGATAAAAGTATTAATAATAGAAGACGACGACTTTTTACAAGGCCTCGAAGCAAGTAAATTAAAAAAGAGTAATTACGATATAATAACAGCTTCAACTGGAGAAGAAGGTATGCGAAAGATAAATGAACCTGGAATCGATTTAATTCTTCTTGATCTTATACTTCCTAAATTTGATGGTTTTGAAATTCTAAAAACTATTAAAGAAACAGAGACTACAAAACATATACCAGTCATTGTATTTTCAAACCTCTCAGAAGATAAAGATATCAAAAAAGCAGAAAAGCTCGGTGCGACAGACTTCATGATTAAATCAAATTTTACATTAGAAGAACTCGTAGACCATATAAATAAAATATTTCAAAAATAAAAGTTATTTTTATAGACAATATAACGTGTGGTATAATACAATCTATGAAAGTAGAGAATAAAACACACGCAATCATACTACTTATCATTCTTATAGCGATTGGTGGTGTTGTTATGTACGGAGATAAAAAAATGAAAACAACATCAATTCAAGATTTCACAATCCAACCTAGAGAATATGAAACTAGACGATAAACTCGAATTTAATTTTCGAATTAACGAAATTCAAAAGCAAGCACTCTTACATCTTAGTATTCATACTATACGCGATTTGCTGTATCATTTCCCTTCACGATACACAGATATATCAAATATATGTCCTATCGATACAATTAAGGTTGGTGAAACAGTAACAATACTTGGTTCTATTTCAAAATTAAAAACAAAAAAAGGATTCAAAAGCAAAATACCTATCGGGGAAGCTATACTATCTGACATTACTGGGTCTATAAATATAATCTGGTTTCATCAACCATATTTAGTAAAAATGCTAAAAGAAGGAACAATTGTTCGTGTTACAGGAAAAGTAACATCAAGTCCCACATATGGTCTAACCCTTACAAATCCAGAAATAAATAAAGAAGATACTCTACCAATTGATATTCATAATTCACTTTTTAATAAAGATCCCCAGGGTAATAAAAATAATCATCAATTTGGCTACCCAGTATACAATGAAAGCCGAGGCATTAGCTCTCTTTGGATATATCATACTATACAAAAAATATTAAAAGATTCTTGTGTACAAAATATAACTGAATATATACCAAATGAAATACTTACCAAATACAAATTGCCAACTTTACACACAGCACTTGTTTGGATTCATATGCCACAAAAAAAAGATCATGCAGACATTGCTCGTAAACGTTTCGCTTTTGAAGAAATTTTCTTCATACAGCTTGTCCGTCAACAGGAACGCAAAAAGTACGAATCATTATTCTCATATAAATTAGTAATACCAGAAAAAGATATCAAAGATTTTATTTCTCGTTTTCCTTTTACACCAACAAATGCACAAACTAAAGCAATACAAATAATACTTGATGATTTAAAATGCGACAAACCAATGTCACGCCTTGTTGAGGGTGATGTCGGTTCTGGAAAAACATTTATCGCTGCTACCGTTGCCTATGCGGTTATCAAAAACAAACCGGCTAATCAAAATTTTGGTAATTTACAAGTTGCCTATATGGCTCCAACTGAAGTCCTTGCAACACAATTATTTGAAAACTTTACCCAATATTTTGAACATACTGGTATTTCAATAGCACTTATCACAGGAAGTGGCTGCCGTAAATATCCAAGTAAAAGTGCTCACTTCGAAAATGGAGAGCAAATAAAAACATGGACTCCAATTGCAAGAAATCAATTACTAAAGTGGGTGAAGAATGGTGAAATTCCAATTGTTATAGGAACTCACGCTTTGATTTCAAAGTCTATAGAATTTGAAGATTTAGGTTTAGTTATTATCGATGAGCAACATCGTTTCGGTACTAATCAGCGAATGAAATTAGCCAAAAAAGAAGGTCATGCTCCTCATTATTTATCCATGACCGCAACTCCTATTCCACGTACACTTGCTTTAACTATATATGGTGACTTAGATTTAAGTATCATTGATCAAATGCCAGCTGGTAGAAAAAAGGTTATAACAGAGATAATTTCCCCTGCGAAACGTGCCAGTGCCTATGAGACTATTCATAAAGAATTAAAACAAGGTCGCCAAGTATATGTGATTTGTCCACGCATAGATGAACCTGACCCAAATAAAGAACAAGCAGTTATTGCAAAGTCTGTACTTTCTGAAGCAAAACGTCTTAAAAAAGAAATTTTTCCTACTTATCGCATCGGTATAATGCATAGCAAGATGACCAAACAAAAGAAAGAAGATATTATGCAAGAATTCAAAGATCATGAAATTGATATACTTGTCTCAACATCAGTTATCGAAGTTGGAGTAAATATTCCAAATGCAACTTCAATAATTATAGAAGGAGCTGAACGTTTTGGTCTTGCTCAGCTTCATCAACTTCGTGGACGAGTGATACGAAGCACTCATCAGTCATATTGCTATCTATTCGCTGATGCAAAAACTGACAAGACGATAGATAGATTAAAAGCACTAGTAAAAGCTAAAAATGGTTTTGAACTTGCTGAACTCGACTTGTCACTTCGTGGAGCAGGATTACTCGG
>JAVHPX010000024.1:0-3386 GCA_036170795.1 Minisyncoccota bacterium | reverse complement strand
CCCCATTTAAAGTTCATCTTATTGTTTTAGGTGAAGAAGAAAATGTACATCTTGAAGCTGATAAGATATATGATTATATGTTAGATAATGGTATAGAATCATTTTATGATGATCGTCATGATGTAAGTGCAGGAGAAAAGTTTTCTGATGCTGACCTTATTGGTATACCTTACCGTGTAGTTGTTTCAAAACGTAGTCTTGTAGATGGAGGATATGAAATGAAAAAACGAATAGAACAAAATGGCAAAATTGTAAATCAAGATAAATTATTAAATGAATTAAAAAATGTTTAAAAAATTTTACAAAATGTTCTCAAATGATATTGGTATTGATCTTGGTACAGCAAATACTCTTGTTTACTTGAAAGGTCACGGCATTATTATTAATGAACCATCAGTTGTTGTTGTAAATCAAAAAACAGGACAAATTGTAGCTGTCGGAGCTTCGGCCAAACAAATGCTTGGTCGTACGCCAGGACATGTCCGTGCTATTCGTCCAATTGTTGATGGTGTAATTTCAGATTTTGAAGTTACAGAAGAGATGCTTTCTTATCTTATCAGTAAAGCAGAAAAAATATCTAAGAAATTTATTCATCCTCGTGTTCTTGTTGGTGTCCCGACAGGTATAACTAATGTTGAAATTAGGGCAGTTGAAGATGCAGCACGTTCAGCTGGTGCTCGCGAAGTTTATATTATTGAAGAACCGATGTCTGCTGCTGTTGGTATCCGTTTGCCAGTAAAAGAGGCTGTCGGTTCAGTCATTGTTGATATTGGAGGTGGTACAACTGATATTGCTGTTATTTCTCTTTCGGGTATTGTTCGTTCAAAGAATTTAAAAATAGCTGGAGATCTTTTAAATAATAATATTGTAAATTATATGAAAGATGAGTTTAAATTATTAATAGGCGAGAGAACTGCTGAAAATGTTAAAATAGCGATAGGTTCAGTTATAGAAATAGACCATATGGAAGCAGAAGTTCGAGGTCGTGATCTCGTGACAGGTTTACCTCGTCAAGTTGTAGTGACTGATTCTGATATACGAGAAGCTATCATGCCTTCAATTGTAAGTCTTGTAGATGGTATTAAAGAAGTACTTGAAACTACACCCCCAGAGCTTCTTTCCGATATTATGCACCGCGGGCTTATTCTTTCAGGAGGTGGAGCGTTACTTCGTGGTTTAGATACACTTCTTTTTAATACTTTGAAAATTCCTATTTATGTAGCAGAAGATCCTCTTACCGCTGTCGCTCGAGGGACAGGAATAATATTAGATGACTTTGAATCATTCAAAGAAGTTTTAGTAAATACAGATGATACATCAGTTCCGCGATAAAAAACAAATAGCTAAGCGTAGAAATATACAAAAAATACTAATTATATGTGGTCTATTTTTACTGTTATCTTTTATTGGGGTTTTAACATTTTGGGGTAGAATATTTATTTCACTTGGTCGTCCAATTTGGCAAGTTGAAAATAATCTTAATAATAGTATTCATAATGTAAGTTATTTAGTTCGGACAAAATCATCAGTTTTTAATGAGAATGAAAATTTAAAAAAAGAAAATATTGATTTAAAATTATCGATGATTGATTATCAAGTTTTAAAAAAAGAAAATGAAGATATTAAAGCATTGTTTGGGCGAATACAACCCAAGGATACTTTTGTTTTAGCTAGTATACTTACTAAGCCTAATCGTTCGCCATATGACACAATTATTATTGATGTAGGTTTTTTGGATGGTATAAATGAAGGTTCTATCGTGTATGCTAATGTTGATGTACCAATCGGTCAGATTAGTAAAGTATATAATAATACTTCTCTTGTAATGCTCTATTCAAATCCAGGACAAATAACTGAAGCAGTTTTAAATGGTTCAAATACTAGTGTTGAACTTATTGGACGTGGTGGTGGTAATTTTGAAATGACAGTTCCAATTGATTTAGTGTTTGACAATGGAGAGATGGTTATTTTGCCAGGTATTAATCCTAAAATTATTGCCATTATTGATGGAGTAATTTCTATTCCTAATGATCCAGTAAAGAAAATTATACTTCATTCACCTGTAAATATTCAAAATCTAAAATGGGTACAAATAAAAAAAGATTAATGATAATTTTTAATTTTAAAATAGAAAAAAGATTAGAAGGTACTTTGGGTCGAACTGGTATTATAAATACACCTCATGGAAAAATAAAAACACCAGCTTTTGTTACAGTAGGTACAAAAGCGACAGTGAAAGCACTTACACCAGAACAACTTAGTTCAACTGGCTCACAGGTTGTACTTGCCAATACTTATCATTTATATTTACAACCTGGTGATGACATAGTTCGTGATGCTGGAGGCTTGCATAAGTTTATGAATTGGAATGGACCAATAATGACTGACTCTGGTGGATTCCAAGTTTTTTCACTTGGTGTTGCTTACGGTAAAGAAATTTCTAAAATTACAAAACAAACTAACCCTAATTTTTTAATTCCTGAGCGCTCTATTGGCTCTGATGTCTCTCCGCTTGCAAAAGTTGGAAATGATGGGGTTTCATTTAAATCACATCTTGATGGATCAATGCATTATATTACCCCAGAAAGATCAATAGAAATTCAGCATAATCTTGGTGCTGATATAATTTTTGCATTTGATGAATGTACTTCACCGACAGAGAATGATAAATATCAAGATGAAGCTCTAGCGCGTACTCATGCTTGGGGTAAGAGAAGCTTGGAAATACATAAAAAGTTCGAGAAGGAAAAGATGCTTTCTCTCGACTCGCACTCGAGCCTGAATATAAAAAAAGAAAAGAAGGTAGCGCATGTCGAAGAAAGCACTTTTCCTTCTTTCGCTCCTCAGGCACTCTTCGGTATTGTGCAAGGTGGGCGGTCAGAAGTTCTTCGCAAGAAATCGGCTGAAGTTATAGGTTCTATGGATTTCGATGGTTTTGGTATTGGTGGTTCATTTGAAAAAGAGGATATGAGTACAGTAGTGAAATGGGTCAATGAAATCTTGCCTGAAGATAAACCTCGTCATTTGCTTGGTATAGGTGAACCAGAAGATTTGTTTATGGGAGTCGAGAATGGGGTAGATCTTTTTGATTGCGTCGGTCCGACACGTATTGCTCGCAATGGCACCGTGTTTACAAAAAGTGGTAAAATTAATTTATTAAATGCACAATTTGTTCGTGATTTTAATACTCTAGATGAAGGCTGTGAGTGCTATACTTGTACTCATTATACTCGTGCATATTTGTCTCACCTTTTCCGCGCCAAAGAAATGGAAGCAGCGACACTTGCCTCAATTCATAATGTTTATTTTATAACTCAATTAGTGGACCAGATGCGCGAAGCAATTTTAAACAATACGTTTTTT
This sequence comes from Minisyncoccota bacterium, assembly GCA_036170795.1. Classification (GTDB taxonomy): domain Bacteria; phylum Patescibacteriota; class Minisyncoccia; order Phycocordibacterales; family UBA9973; genus UBA8515. The sequence goes on along the minus strand of JAVHPX010000024.1, from coordinate 23 downwards.
CAATTTAAGAAAGAATTTTTAAA
>JAVHPX010000023.1:0-3567 GCA_036170795.1 Minisyncoccota bacterium | reverse complement strand
AACTATGTCTAATTGAGAAACCACTTTAGCTTTTTCTTGATGCCAGAATATCTTAAACATTCTACTAATGCCTAATCCAATAATAATGTATAATAGTTAGTATGGACAATAAATGGATTAAATATACAGATAAAGATGGACAAAAGGATCAGTTTATTAAAACTACTCACGAAGTAGAGAAACATCATATTGAAGATATAACTAAAAAAGCATTTAAGAATGTGGAATCACGTGAGACTCCTACAATAGATGTTTTACCTAGTGTTGTAAAAGATCTTATTAATAAGCGTTTTCCAAAAACCAACGATGACACTCTTCATGATGATATGGCCCAGAAATTTATTACAGATTCAAATTATTTAGATACTTTACAAGCAAATGATTTAAAAGATCAAAAAATTGAACAAGAAATAAAAGAAGGGGTATTTAATATATATAAACAAAAAATGGATTTTAAAGAGTGTTTAGAAATATATATTGATCTTAATAAAAAAGTATCCTATCTTTTAACAAAATTAGCGAAGTATGAATTACAATTTCTACATCAGAATAAATCTCCTTTACCAAATCAAACTTTAAATAAAGAGTCTTTGCATTTATTAAAAAAAGCTATTGAAAGTATAAAAAAGGAACTAGATACAATCAAAGATGAAGATATATCTTCTGAAAGTGTAGGACAAATCTTAAATAACTATAGAAAATTTTCTAAAAAATATGAAACAGTTATGGTCTTACTTGATCCTGATAATCCGAGTTTAAATTAATATTTAAAAAAGACTTTACTCTAAACTTAAGATAATGTTCAAATAATCATTATTTGTCGTGATATAATTCATACATGATAAAAACAGGTACAATTTATATATTTTATAGAATAATTATTCTAATACTTTTTTTTACTCCTTTGTATATAATTAATGGACAAAATATTGAAACTATTAAAGAAGGTGCAATCCCGGCAAGAGAATACATTACATTTAAAAAAGAATTAAATAATTTTGGAATTCAATACTTCGTAAATTACTTACCTATAGAAAGTATGCAATATAATGAAAAAATATACCAAGTAATCCCCACTTCTATTTGGTGGCATTGGGATGCTGGTTTAACTCCTATACAAACAAAAAATGCTAAACAAAGAGTTTATAACACATACAATATACTAAAAATTAGAACAAAAAATGGCGAATCTGTATCTACTCATTTTAGTGTAGGACCAAATACAATTTTACAAATGTTACCATTAGCGAAAAATATGATCACACAAGGAAGACTGACCAATGATCTGAAAACTAAGGATATATCAAAAACTCCAAGTCTTGGTGGAATCCAAATTGAGACAACGGGCACAGAATATGATAAAAAATCCCCTCTTCCTTCACAAACAACTACTCTAATTAAACTAACAAGCACGCTTATGAGACAATATCATATTCCATTTTCAAGTATTTTTGGACATCTAGAAAAATCAACTGATTTGGGAAAAATTGATCCTGGTATTAAATACTTAAAACAAACAAGGGTTCAACTTCTTAAATATCTTATAGGCAGTAATCAATTAGAAAATATAGGTGATTCAAAGAGTTGGAATTTTTATACACAAGTGATAAATAATGGAGTAATAATAAATACTCTAGATCAGTCTAATGTAGAAATCATATCTCAATTATCAGAAAATGAAAAGAAAATAATACTTCATAAATAATTACTTATTTTATTTGCTCCACACTTGGAAGGATACCCAAAGAAATATTATGGAAAAATAAAAAAACCCTTGCTAAGCAGAGGGACAATTTTATATTACAAACTATATTGAATTTTAATACACGCATCTAAATCTTTGATATAATCCATATTTAATGCTTCGTGAGGTGTTACCCATTCAAATTTTTTATGGGCATTAGTATCAATTTTTACGTTGTAACTTTTTTTTAATGAAAATGAATAGATATAGTAAATGAAGTCATAATTATGATATTTTACATAAAGAACTAGCTAGTTTATGACCGTCTTCATGTCGCAAGGACGGTCCTTGCGAAGATTAGGGATTCGTGGTAATATTACAAAAATAAAAAAAATGGCAAAGCTCAACATGGCGGTCTCGCATCGCCTCTCACAGGACGAAGCCCTCAAGCGCGTCAAAACACTCCTCGGCGAGGTGAAAACCCAATTCGCCGACAAGATCAGCGATTTGCGCGAAGAGTGGAACGGAAACACGGGAAAGTTCAGTTTCTCGGCGATGGGATTCTCCGTCTCCGGAATACTGACCGTGAATCTGTCGAAAGTGGAACTCTCGGGCAATCTTCCTTTCGCGGCGTCGTTCTTCAAGGGGAAGATCGAGTCTACGCTCAGGGAGCGCGCGGAAACGCTTCTCGCCTGACGAGTCGTTATCAAATCACAAGGGGCCCAACGTTCGCGTTGGCCTCTTTTCATTTATAATAATACTGTAACTACTAGCTAATTCTTAGAACTTATAACTTAGTTTGCTGATTAAGAATAGTATTTAGCTCTGTTAAAAACTTTTCATGATCTATTTTTTCTGAATTATTAGATGATGCTAATATAAAATTAGCTATATTCTTATTATTGTCTGTATTAATAATTTTTACCCAAGCTGATGCACTAAGTCCATCACTATTATCAGTAATATGAATACTAACTCTTTTATTGCCAAAATCCTTCTGAGTGTTAATGTCATAGGTGCTCACTACATTCCCATATCCTTCAAGATTTTCACTTTGAAGGTTTTGGTTTGAGAGTTTTGAAAAATCAAAACCAACTTCTGTTAAAATTCTATTTAAAATAATTCTATCTTCTTTATCTGCCCCAAAATTTAAATCATATCCAGGTATAAGATCTTGTATCTGTACTTTTTTCTTTTCAAGTGAATAAGGAGAATGTTTGTCATATATCTTTTTCAAGAATTTTCTTTTTTCAATTTCAAAACTATCTTTATTAGGAATTAGATTGTATGTTTGTAATAATTTATTAAGGAAAATATCCATTTCATCAGCTGTAACTGATTCTGGATTTTTATGATTCAAAGAATCGAAATATTGTGCAAATTCTGTAGTGGCTTTATCTTGATCAAGATTTCTATTTTCTTTTGTTTGACCTGATCCAACAAATGTGGATAGTGAAAATAAGGAAGCAATCCCAGCATTTCGTATTGTTTTTTTTAAATTTTCAAGACCTAATTTTTTATTTGGTAGTGATTCTTTCATATATATAATCCATTATACCAGATTATCACTCAAGTTCCATCGTCGCTGGTGGTTTCGAAGTCTCATCGAATAATACTCTATGAAATAGCTAGAACCGTTCTAGTTAGTTATTAGTTAGTTCTTAGCTAGTTCCGCTAGTCTTGTTCTCGCTAATCTCTTTAGTTAGGAAATTAAATTATCCTCTCTTTCTTCTTCCTTATCGATTTTAATTATTTTTATTGCCTCTTTACATGCGTCCTCATAACTTAGTGATTTATTTCCAGCCATAATTTTATATGCAAGGGCATCTCTTTCAAAAAGTGACATATCTGTTTCATCTTCGCTATCCATTCTCTTTTCTGTA
>JAVHPX010000022.1:0-3712 GCA_036170795.1 Minisyncoccota bacterium | reverse complement strand
TTCCCACCTCGGGCACCAGTAAGCGAAGCTTACGCGAGAGCACGTAAACTGCTTTACGTGCGTGTGGGAATCGAAAAGCTTTTCCTTATGAGTGAAACTCATGGAAAAGGTATACTGTTCCTGTAAGGAAAGATTTCCCACCTCGGGCACCAGAATATGTCAAAACAATACTACACAACAATCGGTCTTGAAATACATGTAGAGTTGAATACTAATTCAAAGATGTTTTGTGGTTGTGCAAATAATCCTGAGATAGATATACCAAATACAAATATTTGCCCTGTTTGTACGGCTCACCCTGGAACACTACCTGTGGTAAACAAAAAAGCAATAGAGAGCGTTATAAAAGTAGGTCTTGCTTTAAATGCGAATATTGCTAATTTTACAGAATTTGATCGTAAGAATTATTTCTACCCAGATATTCCAAAAGCATATCAAATATCTCAATATAAATATCCAATTGTTTCTGGTGGGGAACTCAATGGTGTAAAGATAACACGGGTACACTTAGAAGAGGATACTGCAAATAACAAACACGACAGAGGAAATTATTCACTTGTTGATTTCAATCGTGCTGGAGTACCTCTTATGGAGCTTGTCACTGAACCAGTAATTCATAGTGCCAAGCAAGCAGGTGATTTTGGGCGTGAATTACAACTACTACTTAGAACCCTAAGAGTCTCCGAAGCTAATATGGAAAAAGGTCAGATGCGTATCGAGTTAAATATTTCAATTTCAGAAGATCCAAATATTTTTGGTACAAAATGTGAAATCAAAAATATAAATTCTTTTCGTTCTGTTGAAAGAGCTGCTGAATATGAGATTAAACGTATGACAGATTTATTAGAAGCTGGTCGTGGTACAGAAATAGTACAAGAGACTCGTGGTTGGGATGAAAATAAACAATCAACATTTTCACAACGTTCAAAAGAAAATGCTAATGATTATCGTTATTTTCCAGATCCAGATTTGCCAAAATTATATTTAAGTAAAGTTTTTGATATTACTAAATTAAAATACGAACTTCCAGAACTTCTAATTGCTAAACGAGCAAGATATAAGAATGATTATGGAATTAAAGATGAAGATATAGAAATATATATGAGTGACCCAATCCTCTCTAGTCTTTTTGAAAATACTGCTCGTATTTTAAATAATAAAGAAAAGATTAAACTTGCTTCAAATTACATTATTTCAGATCTTCGTAGTTTAGGAAAAAATGGAGCAAAAATTGGATTTCAAACAGAAAATTTTATTGAACTTATAAATATGGTTGGAGATGGACAAATTTCATCTCGAGCAGCTAAAGATATTCTAGCTATGATTTTTATTAAAGATGCTTCGCCTATGAAAATTGCAACAGATAAAGGTTTGTTACAAAAAAACGATGAAAGTACTCTTAAAGAAATAGTTCAAAAAATAATAGACTTAAATCCTGAAGTTGTAGCAATCTATAAGAAAGGTAAGGAAAATGTAATAATGTCACTCGTTGGACAAATTATGAAAGAGACTAATGGATCATCAAATCCTGTAGTCGTCCAAAAAATTTTAAAGGAATTATTGGCTAATATTGACATATTATAAAATATTTGTTATCTTAAAAAATGAGTGAAATTTGTCATTAATATTAAGTGCCCTTCATTTCTATGAGGGACACATTTTTTTAAAATTTTTTTTAAAAAATCTTCAATAAGGTTCCCCCCATAACCGGAAGCTCTCTTTGTTTTTACAAAGGGGCTTTTTATTTTCATAATAATATATGTTATAATGTTATTATGAAAATAAAACTAGGAAAATATAAACATTTTAAGGGTGGAACCTATTATGTTATAAATACTGCAAAATATTCAGAAGATCCTAAAAGAGATTTTGTTATTTATTATCAAGAAGGAACACCTGATGATTTATGGGTTAGGCCTCTTTCTATGTTTCAAGAGAATGTTAAACGTGATGGTTATGATGGTCCTCGATTTGAATATATTGGTGACTAGGTGATATAATAAAAATATGGAAAATAAAAAAATAAGAGTCGCTATTAATGGATTCGGGCGCATTGGAAGAGCATTTGTTAAAATTGGATGGGATAGGCCAGAGATGGAGATTGTTGCGGTTAATGACCTTGGTTCGCTTGATAATCTAACGTATTTACTCAAACATGATACCGTCTATCGTAATTGGAATCATGATGTCAAGCATGATGGCAAGAATATTTGGATTGATGGTAAAGAATTACATTTCGTTTCAGAGAAAGATACATCCGCGCTTCCATGGAAAGATTTAAATATTGATGTTGTCGTAGAATCTACTGGACTTTTCACAGCATATGACAAAGCACAATTCCACATCACAGACGGTGCCAAGAAAGTTGTTATTTCTGCTCCATCAAAAGATGGTGAAGATGCTAGTGTTAAAGGTGAGACAATTCTTCTAGGTATCAATGAAGACAAGTTTGGCACCTGCGATATTACTTCAAATGCATCTTGTACGACAAACGCTGCGTCACCACTTATAGGAATTCTCCATGAGGCAATTGGTATTGAGAAAGCAGTTCTATCAACTACCCACGGCTACACTGCCAGTCAATCATTAGTTGATGGTCCAAGTAAGAAGGATATGCGTGAAGGTCGCGCTGCAGCTCAGAATATTGTTCCAAGCTCAACAGGTGCCGCTATTGCAGTAACAGAGGCATTCCCAGACCTTAAGGGATTGTTCGACGGTATATCACTTCGTGTACCAGTACCAGCAGGGTCTATTGTAGATATTACATTTATCGCAAAGCGTCCAACTACAGCTAAAGAAGTAAATAGTATCCTTAAAGCTGCTGCAGCAAGTGACAAATGGAGTAAGTTATTTGCAGTAACTGAAGAGCCACTAGTATCTAGTGATATACTCGGTGAGTCTCATGCATCTATCGCCGACCTCGCAATGACTCGTGTTATCGATGGTAACCTTGTAAAAGTCCTCGGCTGGTATGACAATGAGATGTCATACACTCATACACTTGTGGATCATGTTATAAAGACAGGACAAACTATAAAATAATATGGAAAATCTAGAGCAACTTAAAACAAATCAAAATAGTAAAAATAAAATTTGGATATTAAATATCATAATTTTTTTTCAGTGTTTAGGATACTTTTCATTATTATGGATTTTATTGTTCTTATCACAAGGAGATTCACAATATTGGTATATCATTGGGTATCCTATTACAGGAATTATTATATTATTACCATTTATTTTTTTAAAAACTAACAGAAATAATATAACACTTGGACATATTATTAGTATTATCACTTTACTTATTCTTGTTACAAATATTTACTCCGATATAAAATACAAAATAGATACACAAAAATTTATTATACAAGATCGTAGTTTTATTCAGCAAAAAAATGATGAACTTTTAAAATTTATACAAAAACCTATATTAATAACTGATTATAATGGAAAAGAAGTTCCTGTATTAATGACAAATAAAGGTTTTGCAATATACTTACATCCTGAAGCACAAAATTATAAGTTATTCGAGCAATTCGTCCAAACAAATATTATCGGTAAAAATCTTACAGTAGTCTTGCAAGGTCCAAATAGTGTAGTTGGTGATCACCCAAGTCAAGTTGGAGCTTTTAATCCACTAAATAATTTTGGTACATCCAGAGCATTTTCAAATGCAGAATTTGGTTGTTATTGCGATATACAGATTAATGGA
>JAVHPX010000021.1:0-3724 GCA_036170795.1 Minisyncoccota bacterium | reverse complement strand
GTTAAATCCTTTAAAGATATTTTAGTAAAATACAAACAGTGGAAATAGGGTTGACTGATATGCTATAATAGATGAAGGAGGTCCATATACTTTGATTTATTATGAAGCTTGTCTCAATGAGTACGATGCCAAAGCCAGAGAAATTTATTTAAAATCAGGTAGAGGAAAGTTGTTTTTAAAGTCAAGATTAAAACGTTATTTTGTTAGTATGAATGCCATATAAAATCCCATTTAGTTCGGTATGGATCCCGTACAAAAATAACAATCTTGGTCTAAACTCATGATTTTATTATTGCAAAATATAGTGTATAATAAGTATATTATTAATCATTATTTTCGTACGGGATGGATATTAAAGATTTAAATAAAACTCAGCTTATATTACTGACACTGCTCATTACGTTTGTGGTGTCTATTGCTACTGGTATTATTACTGTGTCTCTCATGCAACAGATGCCTAAAAGTGTACCTCAGACGATTAATAATGTTATACAAAGAACGATTGAGAGAGTTACGACTGTTCCTTCGGTAGTTCCTACAGTATTAAATAATACAACTAATGAAAAACAACCCGTGATTTCTTTTGGAGACGGTGATGTAATAGTTCCTATTTATTCAGTTGGTGAAATAACTACAACTCAAGTTTCTAATACTGATAATTCTAATAATACTTCCAAAGAATTAGGACAAGGAATTATTATTTCTGATGTTGGTTTAATACTTGTAGAATCTAGTATTCTTACAGATAAAGAATTATATAGAGTTGTTTTAAATAAAATTGATTTTGATGCTACTCTATTAAAGAAATTTACTAATGGTTTTACTATATTGAAAATTAATTCTAAAAAGATTATTCCTAGTACGACAACTCCCGTTATAAACGTTCCTAGTACAACAACTCCTACAGTTGACAAAGTACAATAGAAATTTTAAAATCGAATTCCATACTTCCCGCACCATTCATTGTCTATAATTCGTAGTTAATATATATGCCACCATTTAATAATTTTACAACTAAAGCTAAAGAAGTAATTCGTAAAGCTCATGAGCTAGCTATTGAACGTGGTCAAAACCATGTAAATGCACTACATTTATTAACAGCGCTTCTTACTCAAGAAGATTCACTTGTTGTGTCTATTTTAGATAAAATGGATATTGATACGATACTTCTTACTGATAATATTATTGAAATGATTGAATCTCCTGAAAATCGTAACACTATCTCACCTTCATATCAGTTATATCTTACTCCTGATTTAGCATCTGCAATAGAGAATTCAAGTAAAGTTGCAATTTCACTTAAAGATGAATTTGTCTCTACTGAACATTTATTTATATCTCTTATTGAAACTCCAGGAGAAGCAAATGACCTCCTTGCTCGTTTTAAAATTGATAAAAGTCACGTTCTTAAGGTATTAGAAATATTTAGAAATGAAAATGTTACTGAATCAAATGTAATAAAAAAACCAAAACTTTTAGTTAAATTTACTCGTAACCTGACAGATCTTGCTCGATCTGATAAACTTGATCCAGTTATAGGTCGTGACACAGAGATTATGCGTATGATGCAAATTCTTTCTCGTCGTACCAAGAATAATCCTATACTTATTGGAGAAGCTGGTACTGGTAAGACTGCTGTTGCTGAAGCACTTGCTCAACGTATTGCCAAAAATGATGTACCGGAGAGTCTTCGTGGTAAAGAAGTTGTAGCTCTTGATCTTGGCTTGTTGCTATCTGGTACAAAATATCGTGGTGAATTTGAAGAACGATTAAGAGGTATTATGAAAGAAATTGAGAAATCAGAAGGTAAAATAATTTTATTTATTGATGAAATTCATACGATTGTTGGAGCTGGTTCTGCTGAAGGATCACTTGATGCTTCAAATATGTTAAAGCCTGCTCTTGCTCGAGGTGAACTTCGCGCGATAGGAGCAACAACTCTTAAAGAATATCAAAAACATATAGAGAAAGATCCTGCTCTTGCACGTAGGTTTCAGCCAATATTTATTAATGAGCCAAGTGGTGATGATGCTATTGCAATACTTCGAGGGCTTAAAGAAAAGTATGAACTTTTTCATGGTGTAAGAATAACAGATGAGGCTATTATTGCTGCAGTTAATTTAAGTATTAGATATATTACAAATAGATATTTACCAGATAAAGCAGTTGATTTGATCGATGAAGCATCATCAGCTCTTCGTCTTATGCTTGAGAATAAACCACAAGTTCTTGAAGATGCACATCGTAAAATTATGCGATTTGAAATTGAAAAAGAAGCATTAACAAATGAGTTATTAAGGTTTAAAAATAAATCATCTGAATATACTGATACAAAAAATCGAGTAAAAAATATCGATAAAGAGATTGGTAATTTAAAAGAAAAGACTCGCGAACTTGAACTTAAGTGGAATAATGAAAAAGAAAATGTTATTGATATTCGTGCTATTAAAAAAGAATTAGAGTCTTTAAGGATTGAAGGTGATAATGCAGAAATGCATGCTGACCTTGCTCGTGTAGCTGAGATTCGTTATGGTCAAATACCAGATTTACAAAATAAACTTAATACAAAAATTGCAAAATTAAAAAAGCTTCAAAAATCTAGACGTATTTTAAGAGAGGATATAACTGCAGAAGATATAGCAGAAGTAGTATCTCGTTGGACAGGTATTCCTCTTGTAAAAATGCTTGAAGAAGAGCGTAGTAAGCTTGCTCGTATAGAAGATGAGCTTCATAAGCGTGTTATTGGTCAAGATATTGCTATTAGTAAAATTGCTGATGTTGTTAGACGCTCACGTGCAGGCATATCAGATCCAAATAAACCTATTGGTTCATTTATATTTCTTGGACCTACTGGTGTTGGTAAAACTGAATTAACTAAAGCGCTTGCTCAATTTATGTTTAATGACGATAAGGCTCTTATTCGTGTTGATATGAGTGAGTATATGGAGCGTCATAGTATTTCTAAGCTTATTGGTTCACCCCCTGGGTATGTTGGTTATGAAGAATCTGGTAATTTAACAGAAGCAGTGCGTCATCATCCATACTCTGTAATTTTATTTGATGAAATTGAAAAAGCTCACCCTGAAATATTTAATGTACTTCTTCAGGTTCTTGATGATGGTAGACTTACTGATGCTAAAGGACGCATAGTAAATTTTAAAAATACAATTATTATTCTTACTTCAAACATTGGATCACACTTAATAGACAAAATGGAATCATTTGGTTTTACAAATAATTCTAAGGTAGATGAATATGTAGCTACGAAAGATAAAGTTTTAGATTTATTGAAAGATCACTTTAGACCAGAATTTTTGAATCGTCTTGATGATACTATTGTTTTTGATATTCTATCTTTAGATGTTATTCGTCATATTGTTGATTTAAAAATTCAAATAATTAGAGAGAGATTATTAACTAAAGATATTGAATTAAATATTTCACCAGAAGCTTTAGATTATTTAGCTAAAGAAGGTTATGATCCACATTATGGAGCAAGACCCTTAGGGCGTTTAATTCAGAATAAGATTCTTAACCCTGTAGCTTCGTTCATAATAACTAAAGGTGTTAAGAAAGATGATATAGTGTATGTGACTATTAAAGATAATGAAATTATTGTAGAAATGAGAAAAAAGAAAATTAAATCAAACTTTAAAGTAGCAAAACCAAGTCCATATAACAAATAAAAAAACCTCCCATTTGGGAGGTTTTTAATTTTACTTAT
>JAVHPX010000020.1:0-17473 GCA_036170795.1 Minisyncoccota bacterium | reverse complement strand
CCCTTATCTGTTCAGACAAGTTTTTTTGTTTAATAGACAGCCCGTCTGTCTTTTCACTGACTTTTTTTAGTGTATCAGCTATATCTTTTTGGCTTTGTACCAACACCGGAAAATTATTGTTCATCGTATCTAATTTCCTGTTACTTTCTTCTTTGAAAGCATTAAAATTAGTTTTCACGACATAGATTTTTCCCCCCAATCTGGTCTCTATTTTCTCCAGTTTTTTTTCTGTAGCCGTTATATTGCCGTCTACTTTTTTTTCAAGAGCGTTGATCCTGTCCAAAATTTGACAGGCAACTGTGTTGGTCACTTGCTCTGCTTGCTGAGCAAATATGTTGTTGGCATTTATGCCAATTATAGCCCAAAATAAAAGGGCTAGGAGACTTTTTTTCATTTTATATGTTTTTTTTGTTTGAAAAATTGAAGATACAACTCTGACCTTACTTTTTTGTTAAGTTCAAAGTTGTACCTTTAATTTCACAAAATCAATATTTTAAAGAACATAAACTCATGCTACATTAGCATATTGTTGTAATATTGTCAATACAGTACCACTACCAACCCATACTTAAATACGATTATGTCATATAACATAATCGTATCATTTTTAGTTTATTTACCTTGAGAATTTTCTAAGTCTTTCTGTCTTTGGGTTATTAGGTCTTTTTTGATTTTTTGCAACTCAAGACTTACCCTCATTAACTCATTATTTAGTTTATTTTGTTCGTCTATACATATTTTTAATTTTTGATTAAATAATTCTGTTTCTGATTTTTCTATATTATTTGTAGTTTCTTCTTTTTGTAAGTCTAATACCTTATCACTTTCTTTTATGACCTCTTTTTCTGAAAGTATTTTTAAGGCTACTTTTGTGTTTAGTTCTACGGTATCTCCATTATTTGTTTTTAATATTAAGAAATCATCATTTCTACGTTGAACGATGCCAATGATCTCATATAAAGAATTTTCCTTGCCAATATATTTATTAATCTCTGTCGTATATTGTCCTACTTTGAATAAATTTCCATTATCAAGAGTTATTTCTTGGGAATTAAAATTTCTATCAAGCTTTAATGGAATGTTCTTTTTATAAGCTTGGTCGAGGAGCTTAAGAATATCTCCATTTTCTTTTATCTTTTCCTCGATCTCTTTTTTTTGTATATTATCTTTAGCTATGGCTAAATCTACTTTACTATTCCTGATACTTTTTTCGAGGTCGGTTTTAATCCATCCATAAGGGCTTTGTTTAAAATCTTTTAAATCTTCTTCGTTCTGCTTATCTTTTATTGTGTCTCCATATTTTTTAGTTAATCGTCTTTCATATTTTTCAGATTGTTCATATATAGTATCTCGAAGTTTAGAATCATAAATTCCAAGTTCTTTTTCCTGGTTTTGTTTAATTATATTTGGTTGAAGATTTATTTTAGTTGTATCGTTACTATTCATTTGTGTTTGATTTGTATATGGTATTATATCAGGTCTGTTATTAAATTCATCTTCAATTTCTTTTATCTTTTCTGATAAGACATGGTCAGCAATACTATTAAGAACTTTTTCATAATTCTCTAATGATGAAGATTCTTTGTTTACCATAGACCCTGAATTTTTAAAATGACCAGAGGATCTATAAATTTTAGGATTGTTCATACATATTTTATTGTACTATATGTGTATCTATTGTCAAAATATATGAGATGTGTTATTAGGATCTTGATAATGCCTATAAATAAGCATTTTTTCTGCCCTGTGCATTACTTTATTGACTAACATTTCTAGATAAGATAGTCTTAATACATGTAACCTTGAAGTATGAGGTTATATAATACCTAACGCTAGAAAAGCTTTATTTTGTAATGAATTCTAGGTTGATTGTAACAATTGCATTGGTATCATATATAATTACAGTTATCACTTTTATGGTCGTATTGTAATTCCTAATAAGGTGATCTCATTGCAGTTAATTAATTTAGGCTTATTTTACCCAAAACAAAAAATTCAAAAGGTGATTCTGCTTGCCAGAAAAGTCTTATGATGAAAATAACCTTATTTATTAAATCTTTTATTATAAAGGTTGTTTTTTGTTTGGTAATTATTACATATATAGTATTTCACCCAAGTTACACACAAGCTTCTTTTTTCTCTAATTTGTTTGCAAAAGTTCTTGGTAATGAGACTCAAGCGGCAGAAATTTCTTCTATAGATGATACAATAAAAGTTCATAATTCTCAGACACTTCCATTGCAAGAATCATCAGTTAATCCTGATTTAAATAGTATAAAAAAAGATATACCAACCATTGCGATTATTTCGAATGAGGCCCTCGTGTCCAATAATAGTCCTCTTGGTATTGATAATAATATTGAGGAATATGCTTCAGATGAAAAAATTAATGTTTATATCGTTGAAAAAGGTGACACTTTAGATAGTATTGCTAAAAAGTTGAAAATTCTAAAAAGTACTATAATTGCTTCAAATGCTGATCTTAAGAAATCAGATTTGTTAAAGATCGGACAACAGCTTGTGATTTTGGCATTTAAAGATCAACCAAAAAAGAAAAATGAAGTAATTTCATCAAAAGAGTATAAAATTAAAAAAAATGAAGTCCCTGTTAAAAAAATTGACCCCTTACCAATTGTGCAAGATAAAGTAAAAGAAATTGAACCCGTCATTGCAAATATAGCATTGCCATCGCTTAGTACTCCTGTCGTTGTGGAATCTACAATAGAAGCACCTAAGGTAAATGAGCAACAGACAGTAAAACAAACAACGATACAATCACAATTTGATAATACAATAAATACACCATCAGGTCAGCCAATTGGTACTATAAACGGTGGATATATTTGGCCATTATCAGAAGGTATTGGGCGTGTATCTCAAGGATTACATGCTGATAATGCTTATGATTTTTCAGCACCTAAGGGCACACCTATATTTGCTATTCAAAGTGGTACAGTGTTAATAGCTCACCCATCTGGATGGAATGGTGGATATGGAAAATATATTGTTATAGATTTTGATGATGGTCGTCAAGCAATCTTTGGTCATATGAATAAGGTGTCAGTAAATGTAGGACAAAAAGTTAAACAGGGTGATGTGATTGGTTATGTTGGTTCGACGGGTCATTCGACTGGTCCTCACGTGCATATTGGTTTCCACGGCAGTTTAGGTAATCCTTATCTTGGTTTAAAAGTTAATGCTAAAGATTTACAAATAAATGATTAAAAAATTTATACCAATTTTAATAATACTTTCTATTTTTGTTTTTAATCCTTTTATAGTTTCTGCTGAGAGATTAATTACTACCCCAACACTCATTACACCTGATACTGCTCCGCATTCATCTAAACCTAAAAGAATTACTAAAAGGAAGACTACTAAAAGAAATCTTAAGCTCGGAATGAAGGGCAATGATGTTTTGACTTTACAGAAATTCTTAATTAAAAAAGCTTCTGGTCCTGCAGCAGTAGTACTTGCAAAAAATAAAGCCACTGGTAAATTTGGTCCATTAACAAAAGATGCTCTTGCCGAATTTCAAAGAGCTAAGGGTTTGACTGTTGATAGTGTTGCTGGAGCAAAAATACGAGCATTAGTTAAAATATAAATTACTTTAAATTAAGGTAATTTATATTGTTCTTGGTCTGTATTGTAGTGCTTCTAATATATGAGCAGAAGTTATATTCTCACTACTTTCGAGGTCCGCGATAGTACGGGCGAGTTTAATAGTACGGTGATAAGCACGAGCAGATAGCTGGAGTCTCTCGGCACTATTGTTCAATAATTTTTTTATTTCTAGGGTTAGTGGTGCATATATTGCGAGGTCTTTTACATTCATTTCGCTGTTTGTATTTATTTTTCTAATAGAATTTTTAAATCTTTTATTTTGAATATCTCGAGCTCTTTCTACTCGCTCTTTAATAGTAATTGTTTTTTCTCCACTTTGTTCATTACTTGAAAGTTTTTCATAATCTACAGCTCCGACTGTGACCCAGATATCTATACGATCCATTATCGGACCTGAAAGTTTTCTGGAATATCTATCTAAGTCACTTGGTTTGCAGATGCATTGTTTTTGTTTACTACCTTTATTGCCACAAGGACAAGGGTTCATAGCTGCAACTAAAATAAAGTTTGATGGAAATATAGCTGAACCTCGAGCTCGGGAAATAGATACGACGTTATCTTCAAGTGGTTGACGCAATGATTCAAGTACTCGCTTTTCAAATTCAGGAAATTCATCAAGGAATAATACTCCACGGTGTGCAAGTGTGACCTCGCCTGGTTTTGGGGTTGCTCCACCACCAATCATAGAGACATAGCTTGCTGTGTGATGTGGAGCACGGAATGGTGGAAGTGTTACAAGTTCACCATCAAGTAGTCCAACTACAGAGTGAATACCAGTAATCTCGAGTACTTCATTTATTTTCAAATCTGGAAGTATATGTGAGAATACTCGAGCAAGCATAGTTTTTCCAGTGCCAGGAGGTCCTGACATAGCAATATTGTGTCCACCAGCGGCTGCTATCTCAATACCTCTTTTTGCTCCTTCTTGTCCGCGAATATCTGAGAAATCAATACTATGTGATACACGTTCATTTGTAATTTCTGTTTTCTCTGTAGGTTTAATTTTTGGTCTTTCTGGTTCAACTGGATTTCCTTTTTTATCTTTTTTAATTATATAAATATGATCGATGACTTCTTTTAATGTATTAACTCCGTATACAGTAATACCTTCGACAAGAGCCGCTTCTTTTGCATTATTTAATGGTAGAAATATTTCTTTATAACCCATACGCTTAGCTTCTTGTGCCAGTGGTAGAGATCCTTTGATTGGTTGGAGTTCGCCGTTAAGTGATAGTTCTCCTAGAAATACTTTGCTTTCTGGGTCGAAATCTATTTCTTGTGCTGATAGTAAATATGCAAGAGCAATAGCTAAGTCGAAATACGGACCTTCTTTTTTTAGATCAGCTGGTGACAGAGAGATAACTATTTTCTGATTTTGATTTTTTGGAGAAGTAAAACCTGAATTTTTTAGAGCTGAGCTCATACGATCTTTCGATTCGTCAACTGCTTTATCTGGTAGTCCGACAAGAGTAAATGTATGTAAGGTATTTTTAGTAATATCTACTTCAACAGTTACAATTTTACCTTTTAATAAATGTGTTTGAGCTGAATAAACTCTTGCAAATGACATATTTAACAAAAATATATTTATAATATGATGTTATTTTTGGTGTTTGTTTCTTATTAAATCTTTTCCATACAATTCTTACATGTCCGAGCTGCAGGATTTATTTCTAAACGGTCTTCTTCTATATCTTTACCGCATACTTCGCAAGTCGCATAATTTCCATTTTCAATCTCGTATAATGCATGATTGATGTCTTCTAGTCTAGTATTTAGAGGTTCTACTGTTCCTACTCGTTCTTCAAAATCTTCAGACCGATCTTCTTCATTTTCATCTGTACCCGGTGCTGTTTGCGTTTCTGGAACTGCTTCCCATTCACCAGTTTTTTTATCTACGTGCCCAAGATCATTTAATTCACTTTCTAATAATTTTTTTTCTTCTATCAGCTTTTTTTTATTATTTTCTATATTCATATTATTTAAAATTTAATAGTAATGATTTTTTAATAACAGATAGTTTAATATTAACATTATTACAGTAAATGGCAATCTTATAGTGGTTTTATATTTTTAGTTAATAGGCGTTTTGTTACTTCTTTAATACTATCTTGATTGTCAGTAATCATGAAATAATCTTTATTTATAAATATATAATAAAGTACACTATTTTTTTGTAGGTCATATAAAATACGAGCATTTTTATTGTCTAGAATTACGTCACTCCATGGTTTTTCTATAAGAGTATTGTTGTCACCTGAAATATCAATTTTAAATAATCCAGATAGGTCATATAGTAATGTTTTTTCCCAGATAAGCATTCCGGCATATGACTGATTGTAATTTTTTGTTTGGAATAATAAAAATAAATGAGGTATTGATTGAGTGTCTGTCGTTTTATATGTTCCAATCATATAAGAAGTATCAAATGATCGTATTAGTGATGATGGGGCTGTTGTTTTAATTAACGAGAGAAAATCTTCTAATGGAAGCAATTCAGTTTTACCATTTATAATATGAGTTAAAAATAATATTTTTATGCCATCTTTTTCACTTTTTTTTGATTCTGTATTTATAATGTCTAATGCGTCGTTTTGATTTGTAACATTTGTCATATCAATAGACGACTGATCTTCATATGAAATAAGAGCTTCTTTATTTATTGTTGTTTCTTGCTTTGGTGGATTATTATCAATTTTTTTTTTCTGCATTACATAATAGACACCACCAATTGATAAAATTATAATAATTAATCCACCAAGGAAAAGAAAAGCTTTTGATGTTTTTGTTCCATTAGCTTCTTTGTATAAAGATTCCTGTTCATGCTTCTTCTGTTCAGCTAAAGCAATCTTTATTACTGATGTTTCGTTTGTCCGAACAGCATCAGCCATATCTGATGAATATGTATGAATTGTTTTTATATTTTCTTGTTGGTCTAATAATTTATTTTTTTCCATATGATCTTTTTATTTATGATTTTGGTTTAAAGAAATTTGTATCAGCATCTTTAATAGATAAATTGATACGTCCTTTTTCGTCAATTTTTATTATTTTGACTGGTACAATATCACCTTCTTTTAGGATGTCTGAAACTTTTTCTACTCGGAATGGAGCAATTTCGGAAATATGTACAAGTCCTTCTGTGCTACTAGATATTTTAACAAAAGCACCGAAGTCCACAAGTTTTACAACTTCACCCGAAGTAAGATCATTTATGGTATATTCATGAGTCATATCTTCAATAATTTTTTTTGCTTTTTCTGCTCCACCATTTTTACCGGTAATAAAGACAGTGCCATCTTCTTCTATTGTAATTTCTGCATCAGTTTTTTCGCGAATAGCATTTACATTTTTACCACCAGGTCCGATAATCATACCGATCTGATCTTTTTTAATTTTGATTACTAGAATTATTGGAGCATTTGTGGAAATTGTTGATCTTGGCTCACTGATTTCTTTTGTAATTATTTCTAAAATTTTTATTCGCGCAGTTTTTGCACGAATAAGTGCTTCTTTTAAAATATTTAATTTTATTCCATCAACTTTTACATCAAGTTGAATTGCTGTAATACCATCTTTAGTTCCAGCAATTTTGAAATCCATATCACCATAATGATCTTCTGGTCCTTGAATATCTGAAAGGAGTACGTATTTATTTTTATCATTGACATCTATCATCGCACCGATTGAAATTCCTGCAACTGGAGTTTTAATTGGTACCCCACCATCCATTAAAGCCAATGTTGATGCACAAATTGATGCTTGCGAAGTTGATCCATTTGAAGCCAATGATTCAGAGACAATTCTTATTGTATATGGAAAAGAAATTTTGTCTGGTATGACTGCGGTCAATGCTTTTTCTACGAGGAATCCATGACCCATTTCTCTACGATTAAGTCCACCAACACGACCTGTTTCACCACTTGAATATGGAGGGAAATTATAGTGATGCATAAAACGTTTTTTAGCTCCAAATTCTACCCCGTCAATTGTTTGCATTGAATCTGGTCCAGCAAGAGTTAATACAGAAAGTACATGTGTCTCACCACGATAGAATATTCCAGAACCATGTAATACAGGAGAAATATCTCCAACTTTAGCATATAAATTTCTTATTTCATCAAGCTCTCGACCATCTGCACGAATATTTTTTATAAGAGCTGCATTATGGAAAGCATGATCAAGATAATGGTGCATATAATCATGACTTGCATATCTCTCCTCGTTATCATCGATTCCATATTTTTCGTCTATGATATTTTTCCATAATATTTCTGATTGATGAGTAATTTTTTTACTCTCGTTACTGAATAACTTTTCCTCAAGAGTTGGTTTGATTTTTTCTTCGAAGAGAGTAATAACTTCATTAGGTACTTCAATTTTAGGGAAAGAAAGTTTTATTTTACCGAATTCTGATCGTAATTTATTTTGGAATTCTTCCCATTTTGTAATTTCAATTATAGCTGTATCTAAACACTGCCCCATTTCATCTTCAGAAAGTTCAAATGCCATTGCTTCTATCATGTTTATTGTTTGTTCTTTTCCACAAACAAGTAGATCAAGAGCATAGACTGGTTCATTTTCATTTGGAATATAATTATTTATTTTAATTTGTTTATCATCTTTTGTTTTACTTATATGGACCGCCCCTATAGGACCTTTCCATGGAATGTCTGATACATGAAGAGCAATCGATGCTGCATTTACTGCTAGAGTTTTTGGATCAGCTTTACCAATAGCAATAACTGAAATAATAACTTGGACAGCATTTTTAATATGATGATCAAAAAGCGGACGAATTGTTCTATCTGTCATACGAGCAGCAAGTATCGCTTGGTCAGAAGGTCTACCTTCACGACGAGAGAATTGACTACCGAGAATTTTTCCTGCGGCATAAAATTTTTCTAAGTATTCAACTGTTAGATTAAAAAATCCAGGATTTTTACTTTCATCATCTGAGATTACAGCTGTTGCCAATATAACAGTTCCATCACATTTAAGTATTACTGAACCATTAGCTTGATCTGCTAAATCACTAAACAAGGCAGTAATTTTTTTGCCACCAATTTCTACTTCATATTCTTTACTATTCATATATTATTGAGCTAATCTCCAGACTTTAGTTTTGAAACACTTTAATTTAAAATAATATAGGTTTCAACTCTATCTGTCTGAAGAATAACAAATTATCACTTATTAATATTGTAAGCATATCAGAAATAAATACTTTTATAAAGGATGAATTATTTATCTAATAGATTAAATATTTTCTTGGATTTAGAGAAAGATCCAAAAAATCATCAGCGACATCCTTAAGTTTTATAGAAGATGATTTACCGAATGACACAATTTCCACCTGGATACCTGAGGTGCTTTGCAAGTATTCTACAAGTGGAATAAAGTCACCGTCGCCAGCAACTAAAACTACTGCATCAAGTTTCGGAGCCATCTTCATTGCATCAACAGCAATACCGACATCCCAGTCACCCTTCTTGGCACCACCTGAGAATATTTGTAACTCTTTTGTTTTTGTTTCGATACCGAGTTTTGTCAACGCCTCAAAGAAATTTTTTTCTTCTCCTCCTTCAGATGTAATGACATAAGCAATAGCACGTACAAGTTTACGTCCAGCAACTGCATCTTTTAAAACTTGGCCAAAGTTGACTTTTCTTTTGTATAAATTTTTTGCACTATGATAAAGATTCGAAGTATCAATAAATACACCGACTCTCTGTTCTTTGTGTTTAATTATGCTCATATGTTTATTATAATAAAACAAAATACCTCTTGAGAGGTATCGTATTATGCTTTTAATAATTTAGTTTGAATAGTGTATCTATTTTTATCTGTCTTTTCAAGATATTTTAGATGGCTTCGTCGATCAGCTACCATCTTAATAAGTCCGCGACGAGAATGATTATCTTTTTTGTGTTCTTTTAAGTGTGTTGCAAGTTCATCAATTCTTCTACTAATAATAGCAATCTGAACTTCTGGAGATCCTGTATCTTTGTCGTGAATTTGGCTTTTCTTTATAATATTTTGTTTTTTCTTTACCGTTAACATAATTTTTATACTAGCACATATTATAAAAAAATGCAATAGATAAAAAAACAAGCTGGACTTTAGGGTCCAACTTGTGTGTTTTTAAAAACTTGACTAATAAGCGGCTAAATTTGCTCGTGTCTTAATTGCATAGTAAAGAATACGAGGAGAGCAAGATTGTTCAAAAGGATGAAATGCACCATGTTTCAACCAGAGTCTTGCTGCATCTCTAGCTCTTCCGGGATTATGGTGAGCAGTAGCGCAATATAAGAAAAGCTCGTCCTTATTGCTTTTCCACTTACTCTCCAAAATGGCCATTTCCTTTTGGTTAAGTTTCCTAATAAGACAGCAAATGTTGTATACAGCAAATAAATATGCTGCCTTATGATGATCACTTCCGCGAAGATAGATAACACTTCCAGGAATTCTCTTTTCCTTTGGCAAGGCTAAATTTATCACAGAGGCGCCACGACTCTCCTTTTTGTTGGAGAATACCGCGTACTCTGTAAACTGATAGCATCCAAACGAGCATTTTCTATCACTCAAGGCAGGTATGCCTTCGATATACTCTTGACCAGCATTGCGTAGCAAGAAATCAAGAAATGTTCTATTTAACGAGCCATTAGCTGAAGGCATAAGTTCGGTCATAATGTAGGCCACTATATCTTTTCCAGAAATTGAAAGTGAAATCTTTTTTGCAAGATTTATTTCAGAATTTTTCATCTTCATTTCCTTTACAATGATTTTCCAGCTTAAATTTTCCTGCACATCAGTAACTAACCCCGAAAGGTGATCAGTGTATTCTTTGAAAGTAGTGTAGGTTGCTGATTTTTCGTATTTTGATACTAGCTCGTCACGAGCTGCGTCAACAACTTTTGAATGGCTACGTTCTGCCTTCCTACTCCACATATCCGAGAAATTCTTTTTAAAATCAGTGGTCAAGACTTTACCTAACCTTGTTCCATCTTTTATGCCTAAATATCTGGCATATAAATCCGAAAAGCGTTTTCCTTCCAGTTTACCTGTTTGGTAATTATTACCCTCAGGTAATAACTTGGGTTTATATTTGCTTTCCCTACAGCTTATTAATAATAAGTTGCAAAAAATTAAAAAGATCAATAACTTTTTCATATTTTTCGTTTTAAAAATTGAATGTTTCGTCAAATTATATCAGTATTTTATCATTCTGTCAAGGTAAGTGTAATATGAGGATTTTAGGTATTTGATTAAAATCAAGTCTAGAAATAATATGCTACAATTATTGTACGACTATGATAACAAAATTAGAACAATTAAAAAGAGAATTTTTAGAGTATGTTGAAATAGAGAAGGGTAATAGTTTAAAGACAGTAAATAATTATGACCATTATCTGTCTCGGTTTTTTGAATTTGCTAAAATCACGGAACCCAAGCAAATCACTGATGACAAGATCCGTGAGTTTCGTCTTTATCTAAATCGCCAGCCAGGGGTAAAAATTCGTGGTCTGCAAGCAGGTACACTTAAAAAGAACACACAGAACTATCACCTCATTGCATTACGTTCATTTTTAAAATATATGATGAAGCGTGATGTGAAATCTCTTTCGCCTGACCGGATAGAGCTTGCAAAAATAAAAGAACGTTCACTTGATCTAATTTCGTCTGATGAGTTGTGTCGGTTGCTTGATGCTCCAGATTTAAGTAATTCAAAAGGGCTCCGTGATAAGGCGGTACTTGAATTATTTTTCTCTACTGGATTACGTTTGTCTGAGCTTTGTTCTCTTGATAGAGATATAGATTTATCTAAAGATGAACTTTCTGTGCGAGGTAAAGGGGAAAAGATCCGTGTAGTATTTTTATCTGCATCTGCGAAAGATGCGATAGATGGTTACCTAAGTGATAGAAAAGATTTAGATGAGCCACTGTTTATACAATATTCAAATAATGGTAAAAAAGATAACCGATTAACTCAACGCTCCATTGAAAGAATTGTAAAATTTTATGCAATCAAAGCTGGTATATCAAAAAAAGTTACTCCCCATGTTATTCGTCATTCATTTGCCACTGATCTACTATCAAATGGTGCTGACATTCGTTCTGTACAGATGATGCTCGGCCATGCCAATATTGCAACGACTCAGATATACACTCACATCACCGACAAGCAACTCCGCGATGTGCATAAGAAGTTTCATAGTAAATAAAAAACTTCCATCCACAATTGTGAACGGAAGTTAATAATTTTTTTATTCAATATCTAAATAACAAATAAATATTAAGTAACAAGCTTAATAATAAAGTTATTACCACAATCCAGCACTCTCTTCTTCTTGGACGATACCTTCTCCAAAATTTAACAATTATAATAGCAACCAACCAATACCAGAATCTTTTAATCTGTGACCAGAGATATAATATCTTAGTCCAAATATCTTTCCTGAGAATGTAGATCATTACAGTAAAGAAAATAATTATAAGAGCAATTATTATCCACTTTATTATGCCCCAAAAGAACCATAATATTAATAACCCACATACGATCAAAATTACTATCGTAATAAAAATGAAATTCACCTTTTCATCTTCCTTCTCAGCCTCTACATAACTGATGGGTTTGGTTGGAACTGTAGGTCTTCTTGTAAATCTAATTGTAGAAAGTAAGCTTATCAAAGCAACCCAGATCGCGAGAAGAATGGGAGCAGTTGTAGTAGTAATAATCAATCTTTCAGTGACAATATTTACTTCTACTTCCACATACCTCATCCTGTCAAGGATTTCAAGATGACCATGAAGAACAGAATCTCTTTGTTCAGCAGTTAATTGAAGTTCTACTGGTTTTCTCAGTATAATTCTTACATGAGTAATCTGATCCTTTTTTAATATAGTTATTACTATATTTTTAGTTCGGCTTAAACGATTAGATGCGAGAGTTCCATTTTCTGGTTCTAGCACATCTTTTTGAATACTATTCCAGAATCCATCCTTTGCTGATTCAGGAGAAGCCGTCCCTGTCCATTTCAGAATTATTGATTCAGTTGATAATGGTAAAGTTTCAGGTTGAACATAATTTCTAACTGCCCCATTCTGACCATCCAAGTCGATCCAAGCTCTATGCCTGATGCTTACCAAAGAATCTTTAAGAATTCTTACAATTTCTTTTCCTACCCTTTGATCTTCTTTTTTGCTTGGGACATTTGATGCATCCAGCGTGAATTTTTTTGCCAAATTATACTTCACTCTATATGTGAAGTTCATGCTATCCGTAACTTTTTTCTGAGATTCCATTTGCAGTAAATCGACAAACGACCAATTATTAAAAATTGTGTCATTACCGATTTTTTCGTGAAATCGAAAGTAAGGAGTTGCGATGTGTTCACCTTGTAATGTTTTCACAATGGCAAAAATACCAAAAAATAAAATGCAAGCTACAAAAAATATTGCGCATGCCAAAAGTAACTTTTTCATTTTTTTATTTAATTTTAGTGATTGAATTTTTTTTAAAGAAAAATTTGATTTGTTGGATTATAACAATAAAACTATTGACTGTCAATAGCTCGTTTATGGTGCTGACATTCGTTCTGTACAGATGATGCTCGGCCATGCCAATATTGCAACGACTCAGATATACACTCACATCACCGACAAGCAACTCCGCGATGTGCATAAGAAGTTTCATAGTAAATAAAAAAAAGTTATAATATATATTATGGATTATGAAGAGCACAAAAATTATTTTGAAACTGCTTATAGAACAGGAAGTGATATCTGGACTCATCTTTCAATAAAAGATCGAGGTAAAATGTTGATGCAAGAACTTCCATTAGGAGCAATGATTTTAGATGTTGGTTCTGGTAGAGGAATTTTTGCGAAGCAATTAGCAGAAGCTGGGTTTTCTGTTATTGGTATTGATTTTGATATTAATATAATTAAAAAAACTAATGAAGAAGTAAAAAATTGGGGGTTAGAAGGAAAATTAAAATTTGTAGAAGGTAATGCTTTGGATATTCCTTTTGCTGATAATAGTTTTGATGGTGTTTGTGATTTTGGTCTTATGGAAAATTTATATAAAGAAGATTGGGATAAATATACAAATGAAATAAGTCGTGTTTTAAAACCTGGAGGATATTATCTGAATGTATCTCTTTCTCGTGAGACACAAAACTTTTTTGATTTAAATCCAAAAAGTTCAGATACGGGAGAGTTTGATAAATATGGTGTTCATTATCATTTTTTTAAGAAAGAAGAAATAATAGATATTTTTAATAATAAATTAGATATCATTACACAAGATATTGAATTCATAGAAAAACCAAATAAAATTGCATTACTCGAAACTCTTTTTAAGAAAACAAAATAAATGAGAATTATTTCTTGGAATACAAATGGATTACGAGCGACGGCTAAGCAAGGACACTTTGATCCACTTTTTTTAAAATATAAACCAGATATACTTTGTCTACAAGAAACGAAAGTCGAAGCAGATCAACTTCCTTTAGAAATTAGAAACAAGAAAGGTTATTATTCATATTTTTCTCATTCTCGGAAAAGGAAAGGTTACAGTGGTGTAGCTATTTATTCAAAAATTAAACCAGAAAAAGTTACAGAGCTCGGTATTCCTAATTTTGACGAAGAAGGTAGAACACTTGTGGCTTACTATAAAGATTTTGTATTAATTACATGCTACTTCCCTAACGGTGGGAGTGGGCCAGAGCGGCTAAGATATAAACTAGAATTTTATGATGCATTTTTAAAATTTATAAATAAATTGAGAAAACAAAAATATAAAGTTATTTTTTGTGGTGATGTAAATACAGCACATACTGAAATAGATCTTGCTCGTCCAAAAGCAAATGAAGAAAATACTGGTTTCCTACCTATCGAACGTGCATGGATAGATAAAGTTATAGCTCATGGATACATAGATACATATCGGTATTTAAATCAAAATAAAAAAGATATGTATACTTACTGGGACCAAAAAACAAGTTCCCGTGATCGTAATGTCGGTTGGCGTATTGATTATTTTTTTGTTTCCCTTGACTTAGTTAAAGATATAAAAAAATCCTCAATGCTTACTGATTACCTAGGATCTGATCACTGCCCAATACTTATTGAATTAAAATAAAAATTTCCTAAAAGATTTTTTCGATAAATTTTTTATTTTTTCACCATATGTTTTTTGTGGACCATCTCTATTTCTTCAGCTTCTAGTTTTTCTTTTTGTTTTTTAGCTTGTTCACCTAATTTTTGTAACTCAGCGTCTTTTAATTTATTTAATTTTAAAACTTTTTCTTTTAAATATTCTTTTGTATTTTTTTTCGGATCATCTAAAACTTCTTCCAAAAGTGCATAAAGAACCCAACCCATTCGTCTTGATGGTTTCATGTGTAACTCTTTTATGAGTACTTCTCCGTTAATCGCAAGTTGAGTAACTGAGAGTGGATCACGAAGAACTTCGTCTATCATAGCGTGATATTTACGTAGACGGTATGGTGCTTCAATTTTTTTCATACCAACTCTGTCACATTCGCGAATCTCCATTAATTGCCAGATATGCTCCTTCCCTACTTTTTGGACAATACGACGGACAGCTGAGAGTGTAATCTGCTCTGTATCAGAGAAGAACATATGACTACGAACAAGAGATACTACTAGATCTGTAGTTTTCTTGGGGTATTTCAATCTTTCCATAATAATCTTAGCCATACGAGCTCCTATGACTTCATGACCGTAAAATGTATAAGCCTTTTTAGTCCCCGGTCTACGACTACGAGGTTTTCCAATATCATGAAATAAGGCTGCTAATCGTATCTCTGTACTAAATTTTTTATTAGTGGCATGACCGAGTGCACCAAGTAAATGTTCAAATACATCGTATATATGTGCACCTCCTTGTTCACAACCAATTCCCTCTTCTAATTCTGGAATTATGTATTTCAATAATCCTAATTTTTGTAGAAGCACTACTCCTTGTGTACTATTTTCACTTTCAATAATTTTGGTGAATTCATCTTGAATTCTTTCCATGGAAATATTTTTTAAAAGGTCTGCATTGTCAGAAATGGCCTTAATTGTGTTATAAGAAATAAGAAAATTAAGTTCTGAGGAAAATCTGACTGCTCGAAGCATGCGAAGTGCGTCTTCATTAAATCTATCTCTTGGTTCTCCGACAGTACTTATAACTTTGTCCTTTATGTCCTTTAGACCACCAAATAAATCTATTAATTGTCCTTTATATTCTTCGTCTTTTTGTCTATTAACCAAAAATACTTGACTAGAATATCCTTTATAAGGATTATAAGCTAAAGCATTTATTGTAAAATCACGTCTTCTTAAGTCATCTTCAATGTTTTTGCTGAACTTTACTTCGTCTGGGTGTCTAAAATCACTATATTTTGCTTCATTTCTGTATGGTGTAACTTCCACAATATTGTACTTTTGTGTTTCACATGGAACATTGTTGTTTGTTTTATTGATATTAATTGAGTTTACAATATCATTTTTCGCTATTCTGTCTAATGTTTCATGTTTAACTATTGGGATGCCTATTTGTATAGGTACACAGACTCCAACAGTACCATATTTATTCTCGTATATAGTTTTTTCAAATAATTCTATTATCTCTTGAGGTGTAGCATTTGTGGTTATATCCCAGTCTTTTGGATTTCTTTTTAATATAAGATCACGGACGCACCCTCCAACTAGAAAAACCTCAAATCCAGATTTTCTTAGATTATTTGTTACATGTGTAACATAATTTGGTATTGATCTATTATCGATAGATAGTTTCATGAGAAACATTTATGTGCGCCCGGCAGGAATCGAACCCACATCCACGGTTCCGAAGACCGGTACTCTATCCGTTGAGCTACGGGCGCATTAAAATAAATATTATTTTACGACATATTTATTGTATACCAAAATACTATTTTAGTAAATAATATTAAAAAATAAGCTAAAATTATTGAATTGCAATTATTGTTAAAAATAGTTATAATATCAAATATATTTTTGGTAAAAATTTTTAGGGTATATATTATTTTGTCATATATATAACAATGCGGGATTGGTTTAGTGGTAGAACACGTCCTTGCCAAGGATGAGACAGGAGTCCGATTCTCCTATCCCGCACAATATTCTTTAATTTCCCTTTTGGTTTTTATCAGTCTTTTATACACATAAAAAACCTTTAAAATTAAGATAATTGTGGATAACTATGTGTGTAGTGTTCATAAAAGACATACTTTAATTATATCTTCTAATTCAGTCTATTTAATAATATCTTGCTGTTTATAGTTATTTACTGAAAGACATAAAAATTTAATTTATAGTGTCCTATAAATTGTTATAAGTTTCACGTGAAACGTTTATCTATTTTTTAAATTATAATATATAGTATAAATAGATAAAATATGAAAAATTTTACTTCAAAATCACAGAAAATAGGAAAATTGGGTGAAGATATTGCTTGTATTTTTTTAAAAAAGCACAGTTTTCTAATATTAGAAAGAAATTATACCAAAAAATGGGGTGAAATTGATATAATTGCTCAAAAAGATAAGAAATTATATTTTATTGAGGTTAAATCTGTTTCATGCGAAACATTACCAGATATTAATGATGATAACCCATTTATTAAACATCCAGAGGAAAATATGCATCCATGGAAAATTAAAAGACTTTCACGAACAATTCAAACATATCTTATTCATAAACAAATAGGAAATATACCTTGGCAATTTGATTTATTGCTTATTTTTATGGATATAAAAAACAGAGTAGCTCGTATAAGAACAATAGAAAATGTAATTCTTTAATTTTATAGTGC
>JAVHPX010000019.1:0-3888 GCA_036170795.1 Minisyncoccota bacterium | reverse complement strand
GAAGAAAAAATAATAAGTAATCCTACCCCATATGTAGATCCTAGTCTATAGTTCTGTTCTGGTGTGGTTATACGATTCCGCTAGAACCTATTTTATCAAAAATTACTAACAATATCCACAAGCGTTCCCCGCGCGCTGAAGCGCCTCTGTGCGAAGCACAGAGCTTCTGCTGAAGCAGAAGTGCGGGGGAACGCTCTGCACACCGCCACGACTAATCTGGGGAATGGAGGCGGTGTGCAGAAATGTGGTCTCGGTTTTGCGAAACTATTTTCTGGGGAAAGGATTCGCAAAACCGAGACTACTGTTTTTGAAATTCGGCAGGGATTTTGGATTTCGCCCGCGCGGAGGAGGAGTCTGGGGAGGAATCCGTGCTGGTTTCTTTTGAGTTTTTTGGCGGGGGCTATGGAAAAGAAAATACAAAAATGGTAAAATCTTTCTATGAAAGATTTTAATTCTTGGAATGAACTGAAAAAGAAAATTGAAGCCGAGAAAAATGATCCAGAAAAGTTTCCTAAAGAAGGAGAAGTTTGGATGAGCAATCTTGGCAGGAATATCGGCTTTGAGCAGAACGGGAGTGGGGATAATTTTTCTCGTCCACTTCTGATTGTGAAGAAATTCAACAACCATATGTTTTGGGCTGTATCACTTTCAACCAAACAGAAAAAATTTGATTTTTATTTCAACTATACTGACCCAAACAATCAAAAAGTTTCTGCGATTTTGGCACAGATGAAATTGGTTAGTGTTAAAAGATTAAAAAGAAAGCTCTACGAAATCCCAAATGAACTTTTTGATCAAATGAAGCAAAAAATCAAATCATTCCTCTAGAAACTCGAAACCCCGCTTTTGGCGGGGTTTCTCGGAGCCTTACGGCACTTTGTACTGAGAGTATATCAGATAGAATGTTTGAAAGTCAAGCGAAATTTTGAGAACATCCAAAATCTCGCTTTTTTGCTTGAAATTTGGGATAATAGCACCATAATTTAATAGAAGACCTAAACCTTTAGAAATAAGGGCATGGTCGCGAAACACAATCAGTATAAAGAACTCCTAGTCAGAGTTCGCACTGGTTGTGTCATATCCCGAAAGGGGTATGGGTAGCTTTTTGGCTATCGCTGGCTAGGAGCTTTTTGCGTCTTCCAGCACATTATTAAAATTCAAAAATGTATGGAAAAATCACCGATTCAACGTTCTCCTGATATTAATGAAGTAGGAGGTAATGAAAACAAAGCAGAAAAAACAATTAAATTGAAAGATTTTGAAGAAAATGTTGGTAATTTATCACCGTGGTATGAACGTAGTGGCTATGTAACAGGAGTGAATGAGCCGGTTTTTAGTCCAGATGGGAACGTTGCTGCGTTTGTTGGATACACAAAGTCGTATCCTAAAGAAGGCACTGTTGGTTTTGAGGAACTTGTTATAGCATATATAGATTCTGAAGGGTTCACGAGATTAAAGAGAATTGATGATACAAGAGGTAATAATTGCGGAGATCCTATTTCTGTAAAAAGCTTAGACCATAAAAATAATTTAATTGATATTGAGTATATTTTTTCAAATTCCTACAAGGGACATACAAAAACGGAGGAAATACGTAAAAAAATTTCTACTAAATTTGAAGAACAAGAAGCGACGAAAAAATATGGCGGTATTCATGAAATTGAAATGAAAGTTTCTCCCCAATACTCGTTTATTGAAAGATGTAAACAATTGGGAGTAATTAGTCAAAAAGAAGATTATGAAATAGAATTTTATCCTTCTAAAAAGGGCTATGGTCAGGATCATAGGTATATAAAAAAAATAATTCCATTCGATCTTAAAGATCTAGAAGATACTTTTAAAAGCGATATACCTTACAAAGGTAAAATTACTATAGATATAAGACCACTAAATGAAGTTTGGGGACAAGGTCGTGGCGATTATTGTACTAATTACGATAATTTACAACCTGCCACATTATCTGAGGTTCTGACATTATTAGAGACGGGGTGGAAGTCTAAAGAAGAAACAATTGTTGTTCCTGGAACAAGTGCGGGCATAGAGACAATACAAATAAGATTTAGTGGGGAGAAAATTTATATAGAACCCACAGAAACAAAAAAAGAGGATAAAAATCTTGCATACTTTAAAATATTGAGAGAGAAAATAAAAACAAAAGAAGATTAAAAATTTAGTTTTAAGTTTTTGAATTCTAATTAATTTAGCCCCTGCCAAAAAATCCGAAAAGAAAACCCGCGCGGATTCCTCCCCGTTTCGAAGAAACCACTAAGTTCCGTTCTGGTGCCCAAGAGAGGATTTGAACCTCCACGCCCTTACGAGCACAACCACCTCAAGGTTGCGAGTCTACCGTTTCTCCACCTGGGCATATATAAACTTATCGAGTATATCTAATTTTAAAACTTTTTTCAATATAAAACCCGCATTAAGCGGGTTTTATATTTCATTATTATTCATTAACTGTTGATATTTCATCTAAATCTTCCTTTGAAATAGTTACACTCTTAAGACGTTTCTTAACTTCTTTAACTGCTTTAGTACGAATATAATAAAGCTTACTTCGACGAGTCTTTGATTTACGAAGTATTTCAATCTTATCAATATTTGGAGAATATAAAGGGAAAATACGTTCTACTCCGACACCTGAAGCAACTTTACGAATAGTAAAAGTAGCACCACTTTCTGTTCCATGTTTTCGTGAAAGGACAAGACCTTCAAATGCCTGAAGACGGATCTTACCTTTTTCTTGAATTTTATTCCATACACGAACACTATCACCAGCTTTGAAATCAAGTTTTTTACGGCTTGGCATATCCACTGAAGTAAATTGTACCTTTGTTAGCTCTGCGGTTATCATAGGTCACACTTTATCATATGTATCTATATTAAGCAAGAAAATATTATTTTATATACGTTTTGATTGCTTTCTTAAAATCAGCTGGGAGTGGCGATTCTACTGTTTTTAATTCTCCACTTGGTAGGCGAAATGTTATTGAGTATGCATGAAGAGCCAAACGTTTTATACCAAGACTAAGCTCTTTCGCTCCACGGTATAATGGGTCAGAAACAACTGGGTGATTTATATAACGCATATGAACACGAATCTGATGAGTACGTCCTGTCTTTGGATAAACTTCAACATAAGAAAATTGATGTTCTGCTTTTGAATTATTTTCATCTGTATCAATATCAGTAAATCGATTAAGTACAATATATTCAGTGGTAGCATCACGAAGTGGTGGATGAGCACCACGTCCAGCTGTCCACATTCGTATATCGTTCGGACTCCTACCAATTGGCACATGTATAACTCCTCGTTTTCCAGTAGCAAGTGAAGCTTTTGGATCTGAAACAAACCCATAAACAAAAGCACGGTAAACTTTCTTTATTGTGTGATTCTGAAATTGTTCTTTTAAAAATTCAAAAGTTTTTTGATTCTTAGCAATAATAAGTACACCGGAAGTTTCTTTGTCTAGACGATGTACTATACCAGGACGTTTAATAATAATTTGTTTACCACCATACTCAACAACCATTGGTTCACCAACATTTTTAAGAGAAGGATATTGCTTAAGAATAAAATCCGAAATAGTATTTTTAGTCGTTGTATGAGCATCAGGATGTACTGCTATACCGGCAGGTTTGTTCAACACAAAAAGATTTTTATCTTCAAATAGAATTTTAATTTTCATAGTAACATAGTAACACAAGGTTGAAATATATCGAAAATATGATAGTATTTGGTTTATGCGCGATTAGCTGTTTTGGTGGGTATACAACCCAAAATGTTATATTGTTTAAAATTAAATAGTTATCAATATGCGCGATTAGCTGTTTTGGTGGGTATACAACCCAAAATGTTATATTGTTTAAAATTAAATAGTTATCAAT
>JAVHPX010000018.1:0-19034 GCA_036170795.1 Minisyncoccota bacterium | reverse complement strand
GATTTTTCTTTCTATGAAAAAATGAAAGTTCCTCCACCGACATTTTGTCCGGAGTGCAGATTACAAAGAAGATTAGCTCGTCGTAATGAAAGAGTATTTCATTATAGAAAATGTGAAAAATGTGATATTACAATAATTTCTATTTTTTCTGAGGTATCAAAAGCTCATGT
Organism: Minisyncoccota bacterium; assembly: GCA_036170795.1. Classification (GTDB taxonomy): domain Bacteria; phylum Patescibacteriota; class Minisyncoccia; order Phycocordibacterales; family UBA9973; genus UBA8515. The sequence goes on along the minus strand of JAVHPX010000018.1, from coordinate 18,864 downwards.
ATATTGTTCTCCTTGTTGGTGGGGAGATGATTGGGATGCAATTGATTATGGAAAAAATTTTGATTCATCAAGACCAATATTGTTTCAAATCAATGAGCTATTTTATCGTGTCCCACTCATGAATCTATATGGTTTGTATCAAACTAAAGTAAATTCCGAGTATACAAACATGTCTAGTTGGGTAAAAAATTGCTATATGGTGACATACAGTGATTATTGTGAAAATGTAACATATGGTAGCTTCGTTAATCATAGCAAAGACAGTATTGATAATCTTATGGGTAATCAACTAGAATTGTGTTATGAAACTATTAATTGTAATAAATGCTATAGAACAGCTTTTTCTGTAGATTGCGAAAGTTGTACTGATGTATGGTTTTCAAAGAACTGTACAGGTTGTGTAAATTGTTATGGTTGTGTAAATTTAACAAATAAAAGTTACTATATATTTAATAAACCTTATTCTAAAGAGGATTATAAATTAAAATTTAATGAACTTTATTCAGGTACATATAAGGATATTGCTCAATCTAAAGAACAATTTAATGTTTTATCAAATGGTATGCCACAAAAATACATGCATGGTTTACATAATGTTGATTCAACAGGGGATTATATACAAAATAGTAAAAATATAAAATATTGTTTTGTGGGTTTTAATATTGAAGATTCAAAATTTTGTAATTTCGTTACAGGTAAAATGACAGATACCTATGATTTTGTAAATTTTGGAGAAAGTTCATCATTAATGTATGAAGTTCTTCAAGGAGGCAATCAATGTCAAAATCTTCGTATGTGTCACTTTGCTATTACAAATTGCAATAACCTTGATTATTGTATTTTTTGTATAGACTGTAAAGATTGTTTTGGTTGTGTATCTTTAAAGAAGCATCAGTACTGTATTTTTAATAAACAATATTCAAAGGAAGAATATTTTAAACTTCGTGAGAAACTCATAGATCATATGAATGAGCTTCCTTATATAGATAAACAAGGATTAGTATATAAATATGGAGAATTTTTTCCAATTGAAATGAGTATATTCCCATATAACGAAACTACTGCACAAGAATTTTTTCCACTGACAAAAGAAGAAGCAGAGAAGCGAGGTTATTTATGGTATGAGAAAGATAAAATAAATTATAAAATAACATTAAGATCAGAAGTATTAGCTCAAGATATTGATAGTATAGAGGAAAATATTACTAATGATATAATAGAATGTAAACATAAAGGTATATGTAATGATCAATGTTCCATCGCATATAAAATTATTCCCACAGAACTGCAATTTTATAAACGTATGAATTTACCCTTACCTAGGTATTGTCCAAATTGTCGTCATGCTGAGAGAATTAAATATAGAAATCCATTAAAGCTTTGGCATCGTTCTTGTATGTGTGAAAAACTAGGACATAATCATGAAGGGAAATGCCAAGTAGAGTTTGAGACTTCATATGCTCCAGATCGACCAGAGATTATTTATTGTGAAAAATGTTATCAACAAGAAGTTTTGTAATTATTTGTTATAATATAATTATATGGAAAACTTTTTTGATGTAGCAACTGCAGAACTTATTACTAAACTTTTTGTTGCTTTGTTTTTAGGTATGATTATAGGTACTGAGCGTGTCTGGGCTCATAAGACAGCCGGGATGCGTACATATGCACTTGTAGCTATGGGCTCAGCACTTTTTGTTCTTGTATCTGAAGAAATGGTTAAGGCATATATAAATTTATCTGGTCTTAATCCGTTGATGATGGTTGCTCAAATAGTAGTCGGCGTTGGATTTATTGGGACTGGGCTTATATTTACGAAAGATAATAAATTAATTGGTCTAACGACTGCAACAGGACTTTGGGTTTCAGCTGGTATTGGAATGGCTTCTGGTTTTGGTTTATATCGACTTGCTATAATTGCTACGGTATTAACGCTTTTTGTTTTTTTAGCTCTTTATTCTTTAGAACAACGATTAAAGAAAACAAAATTTTTTGCTGAATCTTCTAATGATCAAAATTAGTTATTAAAATATAAAAATTCTTAAATATAATTGAAGTGCTTTTATATTTAGTCTTTTTAGTATAATATGGATTTATGTCATCAAACGAAGTCCGGGATAAATTTCTTAGATTCTTTGAATCAAAAGGTCACAAAATACTACCATCATCTTCTTTAATTCCAGAAGGGGATATTTCAGTATTATTTACTACTGCTGGAATGCAACAGTTTAAGTCTTACTATAGAGCTCCAGAAAATGCAATACGAGATTTTGGTAATAAAAATATTGTTACTGTTCAAAAATGTATTCGTACCAGTGATATTGATGAAGTGGGTGATGATTCGCACCTTTCTTTTTTTGAAATGCTTGGCAATTTTTCTTTTGGTGGTTATGGTAGAAAAGAAGCTATATCTTATGCTTATGAATTTATAACTAAAGAACTTGGACTTTTTATATCTTATGTAACTATCTATAAAGGTGAAGGAATAGTTCCAAAAGATGAAGAGTCAAAATTAATTTGGGCAAACCTTGATTCAAATCTTGAAATTCGTGAAGATGGTAAAGATGTCTTCTGGGGTCCGACTGGCGACAGTGGTCCATGCGGTCCAACAACTGAGATTTATTGTAAAAATGCAAATGGAGAAGATGTAGAGATCTGGAATATCGTATTCAATGAATATTCATGTGATGGCTCACGTGAAAAACTCGATAAAGGTGAAGCAACTCTTACAAAACTTCCAACACTTGGTATTGATACAGGAATGGGACTTGAGCGCCTAGTTGCAACAGTGCAAAAGAAAAGGAATGTGTATGAAACAGATTTATTTAATAATGAAGAAACACGTGAGAAACGAATTGTTGCAGATCATACAAAAACAGCACTTTTTCTTGCTTCCGATGGAGTAATTCCTTCAAATACTGGCCAAGGTTATGTTTTGAGACGACTGATTAGACGAGCAGTAACATTTTCAAAATCTCCAATCTCTTCTTGTATAGAGAAAGTTAAAGAAATATATAAAGGTATCTATAATTTAGATGACAAAGGTGAAATTCATAAAGAAGAAATTAAATTCCGTGAAACTCTTGCAAGAGGTTTAAAAGAATTAGGTAACATAGCTTATAAATTTGAAGATGGAGTTGCTGCTGATGAAGTTAAGAGAAGAAAGTTATCTGGGCTTGAAGCTTTTAATCTTTATCAAACATATGGTTTTCCAATTGAAATTACTTTAGAAATTTGCAAAGACTATAATATCGAAGTCGATGTTGAGGGATTTAATAAAAAAATGTCCGAACACCAAAAACTTTCTCAAACTGCTTCAGCTGGAATGTTTAAAGGTGGACTTGTGAATCATGAACCGAAGACCATAAAACTTCATACTGCTCACCATTTATTATTAGCTGGATTACAAATTATTGTTAATCCAGAGATTAAACAGAGGGGAAGTAATATTACAGAAGAGCGTCTTAGAATGGATTTTCTTTGTGATCATAAACTTACAAATGAAGAGAAAATAAATGTCGAAAATTGGGTTAATGATAAGATTTCACGAGGTTTAAATATAATTAGAAAAGAAATGCCACTAGCAGAAGCACAAAAGATTGGTGCTGAAATGGAATTTGGGGCAAAGTACCCGGAGATTGTATCTGTCTATTTTATAGAAGATAATCAAGGTAATTCAATATCGAAAGAATTTTGTGGTGGACCTCATGTCTCAAATACGAGTGAGCTTGGTCATTTTAAAATTCAAAAAGAAGAAGCTGTAGCTTCAGGTGTACGTCGTATTAAAGCAATTTTAGAGTAATTTTAATGAAACTATAGATATTTTATATAAAAATGTAGTATAATATTATCATGGGACTTTTATTTTCATCTTCAAAAAAAGAGCGACTTGTTGTGATTTTTGATATTGGTTCTAATAGTGTTGGAGGAGCGATTGTTTCTATACCTTTTGATTCAAAAAAAATACCAACTATTATTAAATCTACTCGAGATGAAATAGTATTTCAAAATGTACTTGATTTTAATTTATTCTTAGATGATATGTTGAAATCACTTAACGTTGTAGCTTCTGAATTATATAAAAGTAAAGTTGGAGTCATAGAAGAGATTGTCTGTGTTATGGCTTCACCTTGGTATTTATCTGAAACAAGAAATATAAAAATGCTTAGAGAGCATTCATTTGTTTTTACTAAACGTCTTGGTGATGAACTTTTTCAGAAAGAAATATCATCTGTAAATGAAATATATAAAATTAAATATAGTGCTGTTGATAGTGTTTCTGAAATCATTGAACATAACATAATGGCTGTATTCTTAAATGGATATTTTGTTCCTGATCCATTTGGTAAGCGTTGTAAATCTGTTGAAATAAATATGGTTATATCTCTTTCCCCTAAAATATGTTTAGATAAGATTCGTTTAGAGTTTTCAAAAATATACCACTCTACGCCAGTGTCATTTTCATCATTTATAGTTGATTCATATATAGCAGTACGTGATCGTTATATAACACCTAATTCATATTTATTATTAGATATTAGTGGTGAGATTACAGATGTAGGGATTATTTCTAAAGGAATTTTAAAGTCGACATTATCTTTTCCATTTGGGAAAAGAACATTTTTTAAATATATATGTAGTAAGCTTAATATTGAATTGCGTGATGCAAAAGAGTTATTTGCTCTTTATAATTCTGGTATTATTTCTACAAAATTTAAAGATAAATTTGCTCCAGTCTTTAAGTCAATTGAAAATTTATGGAGTGAAGCATTTAGACAATGTATTGATAGTTTACCGCATACACTTACAATTCCTGGAACTATATTTTTGACAGCTGATGTTGATATGCGTGATTGGTTTATGAAAGTAATTTGTAATGAAGAATATATTCAGTCAATAGTTACAGAACATAAATGTACAGTAATAACTCTCGATGGCCCACAATTTTTAGAGATGTGTAATGTTAAAAATGGTTTGTGTGATCCATTTTTAATGATAGAAGCAATTGCATTAATGAGAAAAAAAGAAAAATAATATGATGAAAAAAATAATGATGGATATGAAGTTGAATGGTAAAAGAACCATAGAAACTTCTGTAATAAATAAAAAAGATGAAATAACTAAACCAATTATTTTATTACCTAATATAACCCCAACACCTGAGCAAACATTTTCTGAAAATGAATCTTTGCGAAGAGCTTCTGTTTTTACTTCTGGTTGGCAATCTTCAAATTCAATAAAAAATGATATAAAAAATGATACTATAGATAATAATTTATACATGAGTGATCCTTCTAACAAAAGATTACGTCAAACCCCACAGATGAAAAGAAAATCTAATTTTATTGGTAGGTTTATTATTAAACTTTTTATTATTTCATTGTTTATAGGTATTGGTTATTGGGGTTTAGTATTTTTTGAAAAAACAACTATTATGATTCAAGAAAAAAATCAAATATTTAAGCTTGATCATGAATTATTTACTGCTTCTAAAGATATTAAGTCACCACTACATTTTGAAATAATGATTGTATCTGATACAGAATCAAAAAATATAATTTTAACAGAATCAGAAAATGTGTCTATTAAATCAAAAGGGAATATTGTTCTCTATAATGAATATAGTACGAAACCACAAACTATATTAATAAACTCATATTTAGCTGATGAAAATGGTAAGACTTATCGTATTGATAATACTGTTACAATTCCAGGTTACAAAATTGAAAATACAAAAATTATACCAGGACAAGTAAATGCTAGTATAAGTGCATTTCTTCCTGGTGATGCTTACAATGGTTCTCCTAAAAATTTTACACTATCTGGATTTAAAGGTACGGTAAAATTTAAAAAGATATACGGTAAAGCACTTACACCTATTACTGGTGGAGCACAAGGTTTATTTTATATACTTGGGGCTACAGAAAAAGGTTCATTAAATGCTATAGCTGATTCATCTTTTAAAAATCGATTATTAAAAAAAATTAATGCAGAAGTACCAAAAGGTTATATATTATATCCGGATGCTATAACTTTTACATATAATATAGATGATACAATCAAGTCTTTGACTCCAGATACGAAAGTTAACATTGATAGTACTTTATCAGCAGTTATACTTAAAGAAAATGATGTGAAGAATGTCATTATTAAAAATTTATTACCAACTATATTGCCTGCTGAACGCAAAGAAATTGATATACTCGATATATCAAAACTCAGATTTAATTTCATAGACTCAAATCAATTAATCACGAAAGATATGCAGTCAGTGCCATTTGTTTTTACTGGAGATGTAAATGCTATTTGGCATCCAGATTTAGAGTCATTAAAGTTACAAGTAGTAGGAATATTAAAAACTAATCTTCCTTCTGTTTTTAAATTAGATCCTGGTATAATACAAGCTAATGTTAAAATTTTTCCACCTTGGCAATCTTACCTTCCTAAAAATAGTTCAAAAATAGATATTTTATCTAAATAAATAATTTTTTATTTATTAATATTTGACTAAATAATAATTTATTGCTAATATAAGAGAATACTAATGAATCAAAAAGACGACAACAATACTGTTATAGGTACCGTGACTGAAGCTCTCCCTAATACTCTTTTTAGAGTAGACATAGGTAGTGGTAAGGTTATCATTACTTATCTTGCTGGTAAGATGCGTATACACAGAATCAAAGTATTAGTTGGTGATAGAGTTGAAGTACTTCTTGATCCATATGGTGGCAAAGGTAGAATTATAAAAAGAAGTTAGTTATCCATTAACTCCTTGCTTTTTTATTGGAATAGTGTAATATAAAGTTTATTATGTTTGTTGGTTAAAAATACAGGGTTGATACCCTATTTTTTTCTTTCGAATAAATACAATATGAAGATAAAATCATCTGTGAAAAAAATTTGTGCGAAATGTAAATTAGTGAAACGCGAAGGCCATCTTCGTGTTATTTGTACTAATCCTAAACATAAACAAAAACAATAATTATATATGAGAATTCTAGGTATTACAATTCCGAATAATAAACATTTAGATATAGGACTTACTTCATTATATGGTATTGGTCTTTCTAGGGCACGTTCTATTTTAAAAGAAGTAAATATTGATCCAAATATAAAATCAGATATATTAACAATAGATCAAGAAAATGCAATTCGTAAAATTATTGAAACTATGTCTATTGAAGGTACCCTTAAACGTGAGATATCTTCAAATATTAAACGTTTAAAAGATATTAAGACTTACAGAGGAGTCCGTCATATGCGTCAGTTACCAGTAAATGGACAAAGAACAAAAACAAATTCTCGTACTGTTCGTGGTAATGTACGTAAAACTATGGCATCAGGTCGTCGTAAAGAAAGTAAAACGTAATATATAATAATATGGGAAAAGTAAAAATAATAACTAAAAAAGAAGAGGTAGATGCACAAATATCTAATGTGGTTGTTGAAGTTGAGCCAAAATCAATTGTAAAAGTTCCAAAAAAGAAAATTGTTGCTGGAACACTTCATGTTGAAGCTACTTTTAATAACACAAAAGTTGTTTTATCTGACAAAAATGGTAATACAATATTTTGGACTTCAGCTGGATCACTTGGTTTTAAAGGAGCTAAGAAGGGTACACCATTTGCTGCTTCAAAAGCAGGTTCTGTAATAGGTGAGAAAGCAAAAACTCTTGGAATTAAAGAAGTAGATGTAAAAGTTACAGGAGTAGGAAGTGGTCGAGAACCAACAATTCGAGCATTTATGGCTTATGATATAGATATAACAGCTGTTCGTGATGTAACTCCAGTTCCCCATAATGGTCCAAAACCTAAAAAACCTCGTCGAGTATAATTTTAAAATAAATATCATATGAAAACTGTTCAAAAATATAAAATGTGTAGACGCCTTGGACCAGGAGTGTTTGAAAAATGTCAAACACCTAAATTTGTTATTTCAGAGGCTCGTCATACTAAGAGTATGAAAAATAAAAGACCAAAGGCTCTTTCAGGATTTGCTTTACAATTTGTTGAAAAACAGAAGGTTCGTTTTATGTATGGTATTAGTGAAGGTCAATTTTCAAATTATGTAAATGAAGCTGTAGGCCATAAGGGTGAACCAGCAAATGAATATTTGTTTGAATTATTAGAAAATCGTCTTGATAATGTAACTTATAGATTAGGTCTTGCTCACACTCGACGTCTTTCAAGACAAATGGTTTCTCATGGACACATTACAGTAAATGGTAAAAAAACGACGGTTGCTTCTCAACGTGTTAAGGTTGGTGATATAGTAGCTGTTCGTTCGGGTAGTCAAAAAAGTGTATTATTTGCAGATATGATAAAGAAAACGAAAGAATATACTCTTCCAAATTGGTTGATATTTGATGCGGAAAAACTTTCTGGAGTTGTTCAAGGTAAACCTAAAAATAATGAAGGTTATCTTGATTTTAATACGGTGCTTGAATTTTATAGTCGTTAAATTAATAGGTCTAGTTAATTTTAATAAATAATTTGCAAGTTTTCTTGCTTTACATATTATATGTCTGATTTAAATATTATATTACCATCAAAGTTATCTATCATTTCTGAGTTAGGTACGAAAGGTGTTTATGAAATCGATGGTCTTTATCCAGGGTATGGTCATACTCTAGGAAATTCTCTTCGTCGTATTATATTATCATCGCTTCCAGGTGCAGCTATAACATCTCTTAAAATTGAAGGAGCTTTGCATGAATTTTCTGTTCTTGATGGTGTTAAGGAAGATGTTATCACGATACTTCTTCATTTAAAACAGGTTAGATTTAAATTATTTACTGATGAACCACAAGTTGTTAAACTTATGATTAATGGCCCTAAATCTGTTACAGCCGCTGATATTCAAGTTTCTGGTCAAGTAGAGATTCTAAATAAAGATCTTTATATTGCTGAAGTTTCTAGTAAAAATAGTTTGTCTATTGAAATGACAGTAGAAAAAGGTTTAGGTTTTGTTTCTAAAGATTTCCATCAAAAAACAAAAAATGAGGTAGGTACAATTTCTGTTGATGCTATTTTTACGCCTATTCGTCGTGTTTCGTATGAAGTTGAAGATATGCGTGTTGGAGACAAGACTAATCATAATAGATTACGTATGACTATTGAAACAGATGGCACTCTTTCTTCACGTGAAGCTTTAGAACAAGCAATATCTATAATGGTAGAGCAGTTACAAGCTATTGTTGGTTTTACTGTATTGTCTAAATCTGCAGATAAGGAAGTTCAAAGTATTGAATCTACTAATGACAAAGATATAAAGAGTAATACTGAAAATAATGAATTTACCGATACTCTAAAAACTCGTATTGATACATTAAACTTTTCAACTCGCACATTAAATGCTCTTACCTCTGCTAACATTCGTACGATTGGTGGTATAGCACGTAAAAAGAAAGAAGATTTACTTGAGATAGATGGTATTGGAGATAAAGGTATTCAAGAAATTAAAAAAATTCTTAGTATTTATGGTATAACATTAAAGTAATTAGTAATTAGTAATTTGTAATCATATATGAGACACCACAGTAATATAAGAAAATTTGGAAGAAATAAAAATCAACGAGAAGCTTTACTCAAGGGTCTTATGCTGTCACTTATAGCTCGTGGAAGAATAGAAACTACTGAAGCAAAAGCAAAAGAACTTCGTCCTAGTATTGAAAAACTTGTAACAAAGGCAAATATTGGTACACTTGCATCACGTCGTTTGGTAATATCTCGTCTTTATAATTTAACCGCAGAAGCAAATAAGTTAATTGATACTGTAGCTCCAAAATATAAAGGGCAATCAGGTGGATATACACGTATTACAAAACTCCCACGTCGTGCAGGAGATGCTAGCAAAATGGCAATAATTGAATTTATATAATAATATGTCTACAACACATACAATCGATGCGAAGGATTTAATTTTTGGAAGAGTTGCTTCTTCTGCTGCGAAGGCTCTTATGGGCAAGACAACTCCAGATTATGTTGCTAATCAAGTTGCTGATGTACGAGTTTATATTACAAATGCTAGTAAAACAAAGATGTCAGAACGCCGTATGAATGAGACCCTTCATGAAAATTATTCAGGATATCCAGGTGGTTTTAAAACAAAAACTAATGCTAAAATAGTTGAAAAAAAAGGATGGAAAGGTTTATATGAACTTGCTGTTTATGGTATGCTCCCAGACAATAAATTACGTCCTCTTATGATGAAGCGTTTAACAATTACTGAATAATATTATGGAAAAGAAAACATCAACAAAAGAATTAAAAGAATATTGGAGAGCTATTGGACGTCGTAAGACAGCAATAGCTGTAGTGAAGCTATTTAAATCTTCAAAAACTACTTATGATATAAATGGTAAAGAACTTACAGTTTATTTTCCAACAGCTGAACTTAAGAAGATTGTTACAGGTGCATTTGAGACGGCAACACCTACAGAGAAGTTTGAAGTTATAGTTACCACGAAAGGTGGTGGCTCTCATGCGCAAGCCGAAGCAATTCGTCATGGTATATCTCGTGCCCTAGTATTATTTGATGAAGAATTACGTCATATACTAAAAAAAGCAAAAATGCTTAAGCGTGATCCTCGTCAAGTTGAACGTAAGAAATTCGGACTCAAGAAAGCCCGCAAATCCCCACAATGGTCTAAACGTTAATATGTTTCCAAAAAATTATATTTGCGAAAATATAATTTTTTGTTTATGATAATATCTATGAATGAAGATGAAATAAAAACTGAAAATTCTAACCTCGACGACTTCGAGGATATTAATGTTGAGCCAAGTACTGAAGACGGTGACTCCTTACCTACGAAAGATGTAGTGGGGAATTTACGTTCTGATCTTAAAAAAGTTCGGGCCGAAAAAGAAGAGTATCTCACTGGTTGGCAAAGAGCTAAAGCTGATTATATTAATTTACAGAAAGAAATGAATCAAGTTCGAGCAAATACATCACTAGTTACAAAAGAAAAAATTGTTGAAAGTTTATTGCCATCGATTGATAGCTTTGATATGGCAATGGCCAACAAGGAAGCGTGGGAGAGCGTTGATAAAAATTGGCGCACTGGTGTGGAATATATTTACCAGCAAATTATCACTGGTCTTTCAAATTCAGGTGTAGAAATTATTGACAAAGTTGGAATTCTATTTGATCCAAATCTTCATCAATCAATCGAGAGCATTACTACTGAAGAAGAAAGCAAAGACCATACAATTGAAAAAGTAATTCAAGCTGGGTACAAAATAGGGGACCGCGTTATCCGCCCAGCAAGAGTAACTATTTACGAATATAAAGAATAGATGCATGGTACAAGAAAATTTTTCACAGAATCTAGGAATGGAAAAGAAAAAAGATTTAATTAAATAGATAGTTTTTTAAATGATTATTCAAATTTTTAAATCTTTTAAACAAAGAAGAGAAGATGAAGAAGAAATAAGAACCGCTAAAGAAGAAATTGATACAGCAGATAATTTTCTAATAAGAGCTAAAGAATATATAGAGAAATCTGTATAACATAATTTTTTAAATTTTAAATAATATAGAAACAACTTCTGCACCTGCAGAAGTTGTTTCTATTAATATTTAGAGTTATAATATTATATATGTCTATGGTTAGAGAAATATTAGAAGAACTTTGGAACACAGAACTTAATCATAAGGGAGTAAGGGTAAATATTTTTGGTATTCCTCGTTTTAAAAAATATTCACAAAGAAGTATACAGGTGACAATAGCTCGCTTTAAAAAGAAAGGAATTATAGAAAAAGAATTATCAGGTATAGTACTTTCAAGGTATGGTAAAGAATATGTAAAAAGAAAATTTGATTCTTTAAAACAATTTGAAAAGCCAGATGGTCAATCCAAAGAGCGAAAACTTTTAGTAATGTTTGATGTGCCAACAGAGAAGAAAGGGGAGCGTGAATGGTTACGCTGGCATTTGAAGAAATTTGATTATATTATGATTCAACAAAGTGTCTGGGTAGGACCAGCCCCGCTACCTAAAGAATTTAGTGATTATTTGAAAAATATAAAACTTGATAAATGCATTAAGACTTTTAAACTTGAAAAACCATATAGATAGTACTTAGATTTTCTAATATAAATAAAGGAAACAAACTCTGCAGGTACAGAGTTTGTTTCTAATAAGTCAAATATTATTTAATTTGTATTTATTTACATAAAGACAGAAATTCTTTTTCTGTTTTTTCGTCTATTTTGTCTGTCACTATAATCATCATCTCTGATGTTAAATTTAAATCTTTTTTGATATTTGTAAATAGATGCTCATACGGATATATTGAAACCCAAACAGAATTTTTAATACAGATAAATCCTGCTTTTTTGAGAAGGTAACGTAGAGCTTCACGTTCACTCTTGCGATCTTCTGGAAGGTCTAAGAGTATTATGCGCCAGTATCCATCCCAGTGAGTAGAGATAAGACTTGATTCGCATTCTAGTGCTATATTATTTAATTTTTGTTTTCCTTCTTTTGTAAGGCGTAAGTACTGATTGTGATCCGAGTTAAATGCCTCTACAAGCCCGTCTGAGAGGAGATTCTTGATAGATCGAGCAATTGCATATCCAGTCTTATTATCAGCCTCAGAGTGGCCCAAAATAGCACCTTCGACATCTTTCTTTATGGAATCGATAGGTGTAACTCCTTTTTTTGAAAGAGTTTTGAGAATTGTCCTTTGAATTGAAGGCTTCTTTATCATGTTGACTATTATAATATCTTTTTATATATTATACAAGTATTTGGTGGTCGCTAAATACTTGTCAAAATAAAATGATGGGTGTATAATAAAAAAAGTCACCTAAATAATACGATTATCAAAGTGACTTTCACGATTTTTAAAGGAATCTTTCCATTTTGGTTGAAAGCCCCATAGCAATTACAATGACTGCCATTATAATTTCTCCTGGGAAATTGCTCCACAACCATATTATTATTTCTCCCATAATGTATAATTTTAGATTTATGTAAAAAATAACATTTTAGTATAAAATTGTCAAGTAAATAAATTATAAGTTAATAACAAAGAAAAACAAGGGTATATAATAGGAACATTATTAAGTTAAATATGTAAATTTATGAAAAAATTTAATTTAGAAAAATTAGTAGATTTTAAAGAAAAATATTCTTTAAAGGCTGATGAGAATGGATATTTAAGGCTTGGTGATGTTGGAAGAGAAGAATTTGGAGGTAGACAAGTAAAAAATATTGCCTCATTACTTGATGGAAGTGAAGAAATTAATTTAGGTGAAAATTTAAAATATGAGGGTAATTCTGGAAATTATTCTGATATGAAAATACATATTGATGATTTAGATGAATTTATTAAAAGAATTAATCAATATTATAAATAAAATTATTATCAATTTATTATTAATAAATATAGCTGCCTATGCTCTAAGCTATGGCGAGCCAAAGAAAAATATATGAGTAAAATTATAGGTATAGATTTAGGTACAACAAATAGTGCGGTTGCTATAATCGAAGGTGGTCAACCAAAGATAATAGAAAATATTGAAGGTGGGAGAACAACTCCATCAATAGTTGCAATTGGTAAGAATGGAGATAGGCTTGTTGGTCTTCTTGCAAAGCGTCAGGCAGTTACAAATCCACAGAATACAATTTATGGTATCAAACGATTTATGGGTCACATGTTTGATGATCCTGAAATTCAAAAAACACAAACTACAGCTCCATTTAAAATTCAAAAAGGTACAGATGGTGGAGTAGAAGTAAATATTGGAAACAAATGGAATCGCCCAGAAGAAATATCTGCGATGATTTTGGCAAAAATTAAAGCTGATGTTGAGGTAAAACTTGGTGAAAAAATTACAGAAGCAGTTATTACGGTACCTGCATATTTTAATGATGCACAACGTAAAGCTACAAAAGATGCTGGTCAAATAGCAGGCCTTGATGTAAAACGTATTATTAATGAACCTACTGCCGCTGCTCTTGCTTACGGATTTAATACGAAAAAAAATGAAAAAATAGTTGTTTATGATTTTGGTGGAGGTACTTTTGATGTATCAGTTCTTGAAGTTGGAGATGATGTTATAGAAGTTAAATCTACTGATGGAGATTCACATATGGGTGGTCGTGATATAGATCAGAAAATAATAAATTGGATTGCAACGGAATACAAAAAAGAATCTGGTATTGATATTACAAAAGATCCTTTGGCTTTACAACGTCTAGATGAAGCAGCTGAGAAAGCAAAAATAGAACTCTCAACAACACCAGAAACAGAAATCAACATTCCATTTATAACATCAGATGCTAGTGGGCCAAAACATTTACTAATGAAAATGAGTCAAGCTCAACTTATTTCTTTGTCACAAGAGTATATTGATCGTTCGATAGAAATTACGAAACGTGCAATGGAAGCAAGTCCTTTTAAGATGGGTGAAATCGATGAAATTATAATGGTAGGTGGTCAAACTAGAATGCCAGCGATAGTAGAAGCTGTGAAGACATTTTTTAATAAAGAGCCTAATCGTTCAATTAATCCAGATGAAGTTGTAGCTCTTGGTGCTGCTGTTCAGGCTGGGGTTCTGCAAGGTGATGTCAAAGATGTTCTATTACTTGATGTCATACCATTATCTCTTGGAATAGAGACTCTCGGAGGCGTCGCTACAAAGCTTATAGAGCGTAATACAACTATTCCAAGTTCAAAGAGTCAAGTTTTCTCAACTGCTGCTGATAATCAGACTTCTGTAGAAATTCACATCACTCAAGGTGAACGTCCAATGGCTTCTGACAATAAATCCCTTGGTCGTTTTATTCTTGGTGATATACCACCAGCCCCTAGAGGAATGCCTCAAATAGAAGTAACTTTTGATGTAGATGCAAATGGTATCTTAAATGTGAAAGCAAAAGATAAAGCTTCTGGTAAAGAATCATCTATTCGAATTGAAGCATCTTCTGGTCTTACAGATACGGATATCAAGCGTATGCAAGATGAAGCTCTCACTTATGCTGATGCAGATGCTAAGAAGAAAGAACTTGTTGATGAGAAAAATACAGCAGAAATGATGATTTTCTCTGCTGAAAAATCAGTTAAAGAATATGGAGACAAGGTTACACCAGAAATTAAAGCAAGTATTGAAGAAAAAATTGTTGCTGCTCGAACAGCTAAAGAGGGTACAGATATTACTGTAATAAAATCTACTATTGAAGCTCTTACAACTGAAGTTTCAAAAATTGGTGAAGCAATGAGTAAAGCTGATAAAACTCCAGAAGAACAAGGTCCAGAAATTAAAGACGCAGAAGTAAATGAAAGTTCTGAGAAAAAGTAAATTATGTCAAAAGATTACTATGAAATATTGGGAATAAATAAAAGTGCGTCTAAGGACGAGATGAAGAAAGCTTATCATAAGCTTGCGCACAAGTACCACCCTGATAAAAATAAAGGCGATGATACGAAATTCAAGGAAGTGAATCAGGCTTATCAAACACTCTCTGATGACCAGAAGCGCGCACAGTATGATAATTTTGGTTCTGATGGACCACAAGGATTTAATCCTGGAGGGCAACAACAGGGTGGATTTGGAGGATTTGATTTTTCTGGTGGACAGGGAGGCGTAGAATTCGACATGGGCGACCTCGGTGATATATTTGGTGATTTTTTTGGAAGTAGTCGTGGTAGACAACAAGCTCATCGTGGAAGAGATATCTCTACAGAAATTGATTTATCTTTTGAGGATTCTATTTTTGGAGTAGCTCGTACTATTCTTTTAACCAAACAATCAATTTGTGATATATGTCGTGGTACAGGTAGTAAGTTAGGAACTAAGATGGACATATGTAAAACATGTAATGGTCAAGGTCAGATTCGTGAATTGAAGCGCTCAATACTTGGAACATTCCAGACGACAAAGACTTGTGATGTTTGTAATGGTCAAGGAAAAATTCCAAATGAAAAATGTAATGCATGTCGTGGCGCAGGTGTCCGTACAAAACAAGAAGAAATAAAAGTTAATATTCCTTCTGGTATTAATTCTGGAGAAATGGTCCGTATGACAGGTCTTGGTGAAGCTGTTAAAAATGGAGAACCTGGAGATTTATATATAAAGATTAATGTCCATCCGCATTTAATTTTCAAACGTGATGGACTTAATTTAACTATTGATTTATTAATCAAGCTTACTGACGCATTGCTTGGAATGACATACAATTTGAAAACCTTAGAAGGTAATATTGTCGAAGTGAAAATCCCAGAAGGTATTAATCATGGAGAGTTTCTTCGTGTTCGAGGCAAAGGTGTACCTTCAAATCGTGGCCGAGGAGATATCATCATTCGTATTCAAATTCAAATGCCTAAAAAATTATCTCGTAAATCTAAAGAAATTATTGAAAAATTAAAAGAAGAGGGAATATAGTTATCATTTCTTTTTCTATTTACATATTCTGTAGTTTTGTTATTATAGTCTTATTATTATTTTATTGCAGGCACGATTATAATTGCTTGATAAAAAGAAATGACTAAACGTTCTGTTGCTTCAAAGAAGCTCTGGAAGATAGGTACAAAAGAATTTAATACTCAATATTTTGATTTTAATAAAGAAGGTGATTTAATTATTAAAGAAGGTCATAATATTTATAATGTTCGTTATATGGCAGAAAAATTTGGTACATCACTAGAGATATTGATGCCTTTTGTTATTGAAGAAAGATTAGAAGACTTTCTTGATTTGGTTAGAGATCTTTCAAAAAAAGTTACTTATAATGGTAAGTTTTTTTATCACTATCCTATGAAAGTGAATCAAAATAAAGAGGTAGTAATGGCTCTAGTTGGTGAAGGTGCTCATTTGGAAACTTCTTCTTATAATGATCTTTGGCTTGTGAAGAAAATGCTTGAACAAGAAACTTTTAATCCTAATATTCGTATTCTTTGTTCAGGTCCAAAAACTGATAAATATATTTCTCTTATAGATGATCTTCAACATAAAGGTGTAAAGATATTTCCTTTAATTGAGGGACCAAATGAATTAAAATTTCTTCAATATTCTAAGTATGATGTTGGTATTAGACTTGATATGCCGATCAAAGCTAGCTCTTATTGGAATAAACCTATTGACCGTTTTGGATTCTCAGCAAAAGAAATTATCAATATGGGTTATTTTAAGAATTTAAAAATTTTACATTATCATATTGGTTCACAAATAGAAAAACTTTCTGATGTTGTAAATCCTATTAAATATGCACTTGATGTATATTTTAAAATTAAGGAAAAGAATCCATCACTCGATACTCTTGATATCGGTGGTGGTATGCCTATTCCTTATATTCGTAAAAAAAGTTATCCTATCGATAAATTGATGGAGAAAATATTAAAACTTATAAAACATGAGTCTGAAAAAAGAGGTCTTCCACACCCAAATCTTGTTTGTGAATGGGGAAGATATATTGTCGCTCCAGCTCAGATTAGTGTTTTTAAAATTATTGATACTAAAAAGATTTCTAATAAAAAAAGTCCTGCTAAAAAATGGTATGTTATAGATGGAAGTTTTATGAATGATCTTCTTGATACTTGGGCTATTGGTCAAAAATGGGCTATTTCACCAGCAAATAATAAACATGATGCTAATTTAGATGAAGTATGGCTGGCAGGTTCAAGTTGTGATTCAGATGATATATATACAGGCGTACGTGGTACTATTGCTTTACCACATTATAATGTTGGTGAAGGTAGTTCCATGTATATAGTTGTTTATGATACTGGTGCATATCAAGATCCATTATCCGCTCATCATTGTATGTTGTCATCGCCCCTTAAACTTATTATAGAAAATGGTCATATTGTGGTAGCTCGTAAAAGAGAAACCCCTGATGATGTAGGTAAGGATTTTGGATGGTAAGAAGTAATTATTAATATAATTTGTGAAATTATTATTATAAATGATATAATTAAATTATGAATACACAATTACCTACATTGGATTTTGTGCTTAAAAATTATAAGAATTTTAATTCTCGTGCCACTCGAGATGCACTTATTGCTTATTGGCGTCATATTGAGAAAGGGGGCAAGATGTTTTGGGCTATTGGAGGTGCAATGTCTTCGGCCCAGCTTGGTATAACTTTAGCTCCCGCAATTCGTGCTGGTCTTATTTCTGGTATGTCTGTAACAGGTGCCAATTTAGAAGAATCACTTTTCCGTCTCGTTGCTCACAATAGTTATAAAGATTTTCCTGATTATCGTTACTTTACAAAAGAAGACGATACTAAAATCTTAGAAGATCGCATGCGTCGTGTGACTGATACAAGTATTCCTGAAGATGAAGCATTTAGAGTTGTAGAGAAAAAAATTGTACCAATTTGGAAAGAATATACAACTAATGGTACTCGTAAGTTTTGGCATGAATATTTTTATGATTTAATAAAAAGTCTCGAAGTAGAATTGCACGAAGGGAAAACTGAGGAATGTTGGCTACTTGCAGCAGCTGAAAATAATATTCCGATTGTTGTGCCAGGGCATGAAGATTCAACATTTGGAAATATTTTTGCTTCATATGTTAAGAATAATGAATGTAATGCTAATATTGTAAAGTCAGGTATAGAATACATGGTGGCTTGGTATGATCAATATCAAGAACTTTCAAAGGGTCAAGGAGTAGGATTCTTTCAGATAGGAGGAGGTATTTCAGGAGACTTTCCTATTTGTGTAGTCCCTTCTATAAAGTATGATTTACAGAAAGAAGTTAAACCATGGGCTTATTTTTGTCAGATATCAGATTCGACTACTTCATATGGTTCATACTCAGGTGCAACTCCAAACGAGAAGATTACTTGGGACAAACTTACAAAAGATACACCAATGTATGTTATAGAATCAGACGCAACGATT
>JAVHPX010000017.1:0-1004 GCA_036170795.1 Minisyncoccota bacterium | reverse complement strand
TTACATCTCAACTGAAATTATTTTATATGTATATAGTCACTGTGGAGGTTCCCATTTTGGCAATGATTATGGAGTAGTTAGTGATGTGAATCAAATACGAAATACCAATAATCTTCTACAGATTACAGAACGCAATAAGGATTTTCTCTTTAAAATAGAAGAAAAAAATATTGAATTTCATCAGATAAACATAATGAAACATAATTTAAATTTATCTCAAAAAATGTATAAAACAATAGATACTCTTCCAGAATTATATATTGTGTTAGGTAAAGATAATTTAAAAAATAAATTTAATATTTTGTAGTATTTTTTTCTTTATTTTGCTATATTAAGAAAATGTTATCAATCGGAGTGGTATGAGTACACCTAGACATCCTTTTGATAAGTCTATTCCATTTGAATTCACAGTAAAGATTCCTCCTCCATTAAAAAGGGGAATAGACTATGGGTTTAAAAAAGCTAAGAAGAAGATTTAAGATTTGGGTATATTTTTGATATAATAAAGATATGAGTTTAATTAAAAAATATATTGAATACTGGAGAGATAATCCAAACGGTTATTGGTTCAAGAGAAAACTATACGGTTGGGGTTGGACACCTGTAAAATGGCAAGGTTGGTGTGTTCTTCTTGCGTATGTTGCACTCATCGTTATTATAGTAATCTCTAGAGAAAAGGATGTCGCAGGAAATCCTGATTCGGGAAGTAATTTTCTAACATTCGCCATGCCAATTATTATACTAACTATTTTTCTTGTTATTGTCGCTTATAAAAAAGGTGAAAAACCTCACTGGCAGTGAGGTTTAAAAGATAAGAAAAATTAAATGCAAAATTTATATAGGTTGCATTTATAAGTCATTAATGTTAATATGTGGACTGGAGGTTAGGTTAAAACTAAGTTCCAGTAGATATATGGATAAAAAAGCTCAAAAAGGGGAATATTTAGATATATTATTAAGATCAAAGAACAGCGTATTTTCAACGAAAGATATTGCTTTACTTT
>JAVHPX010000016.1:12284-19496 GCA_036170795.1 Minisyncoccota bacterium | reverse complement strand
CTCCTTCTCTTAGTATTTCAATCTCTTCCTTAGTTTTAATAATTACTGCCATATATGGCTTATACTAGCAGAAATAGTATTTTATACAACTTCCTGCTGATAGCACGACTCACAGTAAACGATATCCTTCTGAGCTGGATTAAAACCTGTTCTAAATGTATTTTTACACTTTTCGTTTCCATGACTATTGTGTAGAGAAATTTTGATAACCTCCATTTTCGGATTGTATACCATCACACATACATAACTGATTATAAAGTTCGATTCCAAGACGAAGTTTTAATCTATCCATAGTACGACAAGCTGGACACACATTAGGTACAGGTATACCAACCTTGCGATAGAATTGTAACTCATCAAGAATAATACGAAATGCTTTTGTACACCCTTGATTACATTCTCCTTTGTGTGCATATTCAATAACTTCACGAGTATTAAGATTGTATTCTTTCATCTTTTTATCATATTCCTCCTTAGAATATTTCTCATTAAAGAAATAGTAATTTTTATTCCTTAAATTTACTGATCCAAAACAATCGTTACAACCTAGGCAATCTCTGCAAAACCATAAGTTTGTACTCTCAACTGACATTATAGTAAAGTAGCATTGATAACAATTTTGAATCCAAAAACATTCATAACATCTTTCTGAATTTTTAATATGTGAATTATCAATACAATCTTTACTATAATCAGTAGCATTACCATACATGCAATTTTCTGAATAACTTGAGTTAAAACATAAATAAGAATCCTTCAAAGCAGTAGCATTAGCACAATATGGACTATCTACCATATATTCAACTCTTAATGGGAAAATTGGCACTCTATTTTCTAATTCAAAAAATTGCTCAAAAAATGGTTTGGAGAAATTATAATCCTGTCCATATTCCATGGCATCAAAATTATCATTAAACCATTCTTCTTGTGTAAGATTCTTTTTATTATTTTTCTGTGGATATAAAGAAAACATATCTTTTCCAGAAAAGGAATTTTTTACCTTAAAAAGCTTTCTTTCGTTTCTAAAAGTAAGTCTTCTCTCTGCCCTACACATAGGACAAAAAGTAGGTGATGGAACCTTCATCTTTTCATAAAAAGAAAAATCATCTGGTTCTATATTAAAATCTTTCTTACAATTTTGACAGTTTTTTGTTTTTGAATTCATTTTTTTATTTTCTAAAACCAATAGGAGTTTTCTTTGTTTTGACTTCTTTCATTAAAAGTTGCTTTAAAACTTCAAAAACTTGTTTAAATCGTACATCGTACTTTTTCTCCATGCTTTCAATTTTTTGTCTAAGCTTTATGTTGGTTGACAATAACTCTCTTAATTTAGTAAACGTTCTTATAATTTGAATATTAACCTGTATGGCTCTTTCACTATTCAAAACGCTAGAGAGCATGGCTACGCCTTGCTCGGTAAATACATAAGGTAATTGAGTAGAAAATTTAAGGTCATTCAGGTGGTCACAATCTGTGACCACCTTATTCTTCTCTGTATTTGTTAATTTAAACATAAAATCAGGAGGAAATCTTTTTATATTTCTTTTTACTGCTTGATTTAAAACTTTAGTTTGAACACCATAAAGATCTGCTAAATCTCTGTCAATCATGACTTTCTTACCTCTTAATAAAATTATAGTATTCAAAATTCGCTCATATGGAACAATGGCAACTTTTTTCATATATCATATTATATCACTTCGTTAAACAAAATAAATTTAACTTATCACAGTCCCTATAAATTCTTTTCCATCTAAGTACTTTTTTAAATTTTCAATATTTTTGCCATTCATAATGACCACCTCAAGTCCTAATTCTTCAGCTTTTTTGGCAGCAATAGGATCGAATGGAACATTTAATCCTGGTCCCCATTCTTCTGGAAGAATGGTCAGAAAATCTGACCATGAAGATTGCTCAATCTTAATTGCGTCAAGAAACTTTTTAGGGTCCTTGTCATAAACATAATCTATATTTGAAAGGTTTATTAATTTCTTTGCCCCTATACTCTCTGCTGCATGAACTGCCGCAAGATCACTAGAATTACCAGGTTTCCAACCACCACCAATAAGTACTGATTTAGAAGTAATAGGAATAATATTGGGATCCATAATTATAATCTCATAAGCAATATCTCCGAAACTAACTCGTAAAAGCTCAGCATTAAGTCTGGTCGCAGCAATACCTATCCAATCAAGATCAGTATTACTTGGATTATTAATCTTTTTTGCAGTTGATCCATAACTACGTGCAAGTTTGCCTCCACCTGTAATAATTACAAAATAAAATCCTTTCTCTGTATATTCTTTTATCATACTTACAAAATCTTTTACAAAAACAACATCAATCTCATCTGGTACAATGAGAGATCCTCCAAGAGATATGATAATATACTCTTTTGTATCCATATTATAATCCAATCTTTAAGATTAATTCTTTGTGGACATCTTCTATGGATTGTTCACCATTTATAGTGTAAAGAGTATATCCAGTCTTATCCTTGAAATAATTCATTGCAGGAATAACATTATTTATGTACTCATTAAATCGTTGAGTGATACCTTCGTCTGTATCGTCAGCACGTCCACGGAGCTTCATACGCTTCACAGCTTCTTCTTTAGAAAGCTCTATATAAATAATATAGATATTATCACGTTGATAATATTTTAGTATTTCCTCAAATACTTGAGCTTGAAGTATTGTACGAGGAAAACCATCAGCAAATAGAGATGAGTTTTCTTTCATTCCAAAAGCAAGTTCACTTGTAACTAATCCATTAGTCAAGAAATCTGGTTGAAGATATCCTTTTTCAAGAGTTGTCTTTACTATTTCTCCTGTGTAATAACCATCACCAATAAGTTTTCTATAACCAATTCCCGGGGAAGCAAAAACAATATCTTGGGTAAGGTTGTGATCTTTTAAATATTTTTGAAGTAAATCAATCTGAGTCCCTTTACCTGAACCAACTATCCCAAAAAATACAAATGTATAAGGTTTATGCATATATTAATATTATAACATGTAAACTACCCCAAACTAAAAATCCGCCAACACGGCGGATTAATATTCTCTCATTGATAATTGAGCTTCTACTTTCTTGATTAGATCAAGAACAACAGAAACGACAATAAGAAGTGCAGTACCACCGATAGCAAATGCTGTGATACCAGTCAATGCACGAACAATAAGAGGTAAAACAGCAATAAAACCAAGAAAAACTGCTCCCATCATAGTAATACGATTAAGTATTTTTGCTATATAGTCACGAGTTGCAAAACCAGGACGAATACCAGGAATAAATGCTCCATTCTTTTGGAGATTAGTTGATAGTTGATCAGGATCAAAAGTAACAGCTGTATAAAAATATGTAAATAAAAATACAAAAATAAAATAAAAAAGAGAATAAATCCATGTATTCCCAACAAACCACAAAAGTCCATTCGAAATACTTAAAAGAATATGATTTGTACTTGTTGCCAAAAAATTACCGATAAGTTGAGGGAATAGCAATATAGAAAGAGCAAAAATTATAGGAATAACTCCGGCTTGATTCACACGAAGTGGTAAGTATGTCTGAGTACCACCTGCGATATGATCACCTCTAACTTGTTTGGCGTAAGTTACAGGAATTGGTCGTTCAGCTTCTGTAACAACGACAACACCAGCAACAATAAGTAAACTAACAGCAAGAAAAAGAAGGTATACAGGGATAGATAATATATCAAAAGTGACAAAGAACTGAGCAGCTTCTGTTGGAATATTTGCAACAATACCAGCAAATATAATAAGGGACACACCATTGCCAATACCAAATTCAGATATAAGCTCTCCGATCCACATTAAAAGTATTGACCCTGCAACAATAACTGATAAATTGGAAGCCATACCAAAAATTGAAATATCTCCTAAAATACCTTGACGATTAAGAACAATCAATAAGCTAAGACCTTGAACGATAGCAAGTGGTATTGTAATTAATCTACTTAATTGTGTAAATTTTTTACGGCCAATCTCGCCATCTTCTTGATACATAGCTTTCAACCTAGGAGACATAATAGTTAGAAGTTGCATTATTATTGATGCCGTGATATACGGACCAACTCCAAGCATAAGAATAGAAAGGCGTGAAAGTCCACCACCAGAGAAGACATTAAGAATTCCTAAAAATTGATTTTTATTAATGAACGCTGAAAGTTTCATACTATCAATACCCGGAATAGGAATAATAGAAAGTAACCGAAATAAAATCAAAGCACCAAGTACAAAAAGTACTCGAGACCGTATTGTCTTGTCTGTAAATATCATTTTTATTTTGTTCCAAACAATTTCCATATTTATTTAATATTTCCACCAACTTTTTCAATCTTTACACGAGCAGCAGCTGAAACAATACAATCAACGATCGAAAGTTTAACTGTGAGCTCACCATTAGCTAGAATCTTAACCTTAGGTGCTACTCCTCCCAATTTACGAACAAGCTTTTTCTCTATAAGTGTAGTAGGACTAACAATAGAACCAATTGTAAATACATTTAAAGCTCCAACATTAACTATAGAAGACTTTGCTACATGAGAAGAAAATTTATATCCACGAAGTTTTGGAATTTTTTTAATTATATCACGCATTTGAGGACGACGTTTGTTGCCAGCACGAGCTGTCTGACCTTTACCCCCACGACCCGATGTCTTACCACGAGTACCACCACGTCCAACCTGACGTGCTTTTTTATTTGGATGTTCTCTTTTTAATGTATGTAATTGCATATAATATATTATTTAACTACTGTGTGTAAATGATTTTACTTCCTCTTCTTTTTCTATTGTTGCTTCAGCAATAATAGGTGCAACTTTTGGTAAAGATAATTTTGCTCGAAGTTGGTAAAGGGTAGCATAAGCTACTCGTGCATTATTAAGTTTATTTTTACTACCAGAGTTAAGCTTAGCAGTTATATTTTTAAGTCCAGCAAGAATAAGCATATCACGGACTGTACTTCCAGCAACAAGACCTTTCCCACGATTTGGCATCATGGTTAATTTAGAACTTGAGAATTTATCAGATACTTCATGGTAAATAGACATCTCTTTAGTTGTTCTTATCTTAAACAAATTCTTCTTAGCTTGACGAAGTGCTTTTGCAATAGCCGCAGCTGTATCACCACCTTTCCCAGTACCAAGACCAACTGAACCTTTCTTGTCACCTATCGCAAGAGCTACCGCAAATGTCATACGCCTTCCTCCAGCAACTACACGAGTAACACGACGGATTGAAACCATTTTTTGTTCAAACTCTGGTTTAGGACGTTCAAAGAATGAGCGTGGCTTACGATCACCACCTTCTCTTTTCTGACCATTACTAGGTCTTGTACTGTTTGTATATTGTTTTTTTATTGGTGTATCCATATATTATATTTATTACCAGTAATTAAAATTTTAACCCTGACACACGAGCAGAATCAGCTAAAGCTTTAACTCGACCAGTATATTTAAAACCATTGCGATCAAAAACAACTGTCTTAATACCTTTAGTATTTGCAAGCTTTGCGATATTTTGACCAACAACAATTGAACGTTCTGTCTTTGTACCATGTTTATCAGTAGGTGAATCTTTTTTACTTGGCATATCTGAAACCGAAACTAAAGTTGTACCAGACATATCATCTATAATTTGTGCATAAATAAATTGATTAGAACGAAATACTGAAAGACGTGGTCTCTCTAAAGTACCCAATATTTTAGTACGAATCTTTTTCTTTAATCTTATTCTTTTTTCTAATTTTTTATTCATCCAGTTTGAAATTTATTATTAATTAATTTTTTATTATAACTTTCTATTTCTCCCTTTAAAATTTAATATTATTGTGTCTATCTGTTAAATTTCTTACGGGATTCATAAATATTATGCAGCTTTTTTACCTTGCTTACGACGAATTACTTCATCACTATAATGGAATCCTTTACCTTTATATGGTTCTGGCTTTTTCATCGAACGTATTGATGCGGTAAATGAACCTACAAGTTCTTTGTCTATACCAGTAACTGTAATAACATTCTTCTCAGCAGTTACCATAAGACCAGTAGGTATTATAACTTTGACAGGATGAGAAAAACCAAGAGCAAGATTTAAATTTGTACCAACAACATCAGACTTAAAACCAACTCCTTCAAGTACAAGCTTTTTACTATAACCATCGTTTACACCAATAACCATATTCTTAACATGTGAAGCATATGTACCCCAAAGTGCATTAACAGTCCTATTACCTTCTATATTTGGAGTAAAAGTAATTTCATTGCCAGCTATGTGTATAGTAATATCACCCGGAAAATCACGAGAAAGTGTTCCTTTCGGTCCTTTTACAGAAAAAGTAATACCAGAGAGTTTAACTTCTGTACCACTTGGAACTATAACTGTTTGTTTTCCTATACGTGACATATAAATTTAATTACCAAAGTTTAAATAATACTTCTCCTCCGACCATTTCTTTTCTTGCTTGTTTATCAGTCAAAATTCCTTTTGGTGTTGTAAGAACCATCAATCCAAAACCATTACGTGTAGGCTTGATTTCTTTGACTCCTTTATATACTCGGCGAGAAGATTTAGAAACACGTTCTACCCCAGTCACCTTAGGTTTACCATCTGTATAAGCAAGACCAAGTTCAAGTACTGGAAAACTCTTCTTTGTTTTTTTAGAAACAGAAGCCAAAAAACCTTCACGCAAGAGACAGTCAGCGACAGAATATTTAATCTTTGAATATGGAACGACGACGAACTCATGCTCGGCTATACTTCCATTTTTAATCATATTTACCATGTTTGCAATTTGATCCATAATTTTTTTGTTTTGAGCGTTAGGTTTTGCCTTTATTGAAACCAAAGCAATTCCTAGCGCACTTTAATTACCAACTAGATTTTCTAACACCAGGAAGCATTCCTTCATTTGCAAGTTCTCGAAAACAAATACGACAAATACCAAAATCTCTCATATAAGCATGACCTCTTCCACAACGAAAACAACGATTTGTTTCTCGTGTCGTAAACTTTGACTTCTTAAAATGTCGTGCAAGTACTGATGTTTTTGCCATAAAATTGTTTTCGGGAAAAGGTCTTATCTTTAGAAAGCCCAAAGCAAGACCTTGAGGAGAAAATCCCTCGCACGCCGTGATATCTCGTTCTTTTTCTTAAAAGCACTAAATTCTCTTTACTCTTAAGGAGAAG
>JAVHPX010000016.1:0-12184 GCA_036170795.1 Minisyncoccota bacterium | reverse complement strand
GATATCTCGTTCTTTTTCTTAAAAGCACTAAATTCTCTTTACTCTTAAGGAGAAGCACGGATCTACGACTCACGTGCATCCATACTAGCAGATAGAAATAGTAATGTCAAACTCAAAAACCCTAGTTCAACAATCAAAGAAATATTTATAGCTTTAATTTAAGCGTGCTTCTTCTGATCCATCTTTTAAATTTTTTATTTGCATTTGAACTATCCTCCTTTTTTTTTCTAACCTATTCGTTTTATTAATTATGTTATCTGAATTAATATAATCTATATTATCTTTTATCTCTTTTTCCTTTTTATTAATATCAAATAACTGATTACTTTCTTTCATTAAATCCTTAATATTCTTTTTAAATAAGAAATTATTAATTTTAGAAAAAATATTATTAGAGTGTTTCTTTTGAGCTATATATTTATGATCAGATTCTAATACAAATAATTCTTTTTTGAGATTATCTTCATCATCATACAAATTATAAATATTGGTTATTTCTTTATTAAGATCATCTAGTTTATCATTATTACCTTTTATAAGATCACTATAGGCAAGTTTAATGGGTATTCCTTTATTTATTTGATCAACTAGAAATGAATCTTGCTTCCCATGATTTTTAACTTCTTTGCTATCATAATATTTTGGTTTATTAAGATTTTCTTTCATATGAAATTATTATACAACATTGTTATAAATGACAATAATGCTACTTACAACTAACTCCAGCTTTATAACCCTTTTCATCAAAGTCTATAGTCGAGAACCCAGATGAATCGGCACAATAGTATTTACTATTAGATGTTTTGATACGAGCAGTAAAAGTATGGACTTCTGCGATACACTCTACAGGATTATCGATAATCTTTTTAAATGTGTCAAAATTCGATTGAATACTTGTACAAATATTATTCGACTTTGAAATAAAGTAATTATTGTGTTCGTAGAAGAATTTCTTGGCTTCCGTTTGAAGTTGGGCCGACACTGCATCACGAACAATTATTTCAGTAGAATCTATATTCTTTTCTTTTAAAGATTTCTGAAAAGTAGTATTTTTATCAAGTTCAAAATATTTATATCCAATAAATATTAGTATAGCAATACCAATAATAAAAAAGATTATTTTCTTCATATAATCATTATACTATCTCCTTATAAATAGAAAAGCCCCATATATGGGACTTTCCACAAAAGTTTATTAGTTTATTTCTTAAATGGTATACCAATGAGTTCGAAAAATTCAGTTGCTTCTGATTTTGTTTTTGCTGTTGTTACAATTGTTACTGCTAAACCAAAAATATCTTTAATATCCTCATCTCCTGTTTCTGAAAATATTGTATGTTCTTTAATACTCATCGTAAGATTACCTATATTATCAACAATTTTACGATCAATACCACGAAAGTCTTTTGTACGAGGAATAGCAACATTGATAAGTTTATCAAGGAATCCATACATACGAGCACCGCGAAGTGTTACCATAACACCAATCGGATCACCAACACGAACTTTAAAACTTGCAATAGATTTCTTTGCACCACGAGTCGCTGGCTTCTGACCCGTAATCTTTGCCAAACGTTCCATAATAAATTTATTACGATCTTTATCACGTTTAACACCTGAACCTGTACCAGAAGCAACCACAACTTTTACAAAATGTGGAGCTGCCATAACATTCTTATATCCATATTTAGATTTAAGAGTAATAAATGCTTTTTTTTCTTTTTGTTTTACTGTTTCCATTTTAAAATAATTACGAATTACGAATTACTAATTACAAATTCTTTTTAACATTTGATACATGAATAGGCATTGCCATCTCAAGTATTTGACCTTGTTCACCTTTCTTTGTTGCCTTACGAGACTTTTTTCTCATATTAACTCCTTCAACAACGACTTTATTATCAGTCGGTATCGCTTTTATTACTTTACCTTTCTTGCCTTTTGAAGCTCCAGCAATAACTATTACATTGTCTCCTTTTTTTATCTTCATGATATTTTAATTCTTAATTTGTCATTAGTAATTCGTAATTATCTAAATGACTTCCTGGGCTAATGAAATAATCTTCTGGTAACCTTTCTCTGCAAGCTCACGTGGAATTGGTCCAAAAACACGCCCTCCTTTTGGATCCTGTTTATCTTTTTCAAGAATTACAACTGCATTATCATCAAAACGAATATATGATCCATCACGTCGTCGATAAGCCTTAACAGTACGAACAACAACAGCTTGATGAACATCTTTCTTTTTAACATTCTTACGAGGAAGAGCAATCTTAACTGAAATAATAACCTTATCACCAATACCAGCATAACGACGACGAGATGATCCAAGCACCTTGAAAACTTTTCCGACTTTTCCGCCAGCGTTATCTGTAATATTTACTATTGTTCCATCTTGTATCATATAATTTTTAAGCTACTACTTTAAATTTCTTATCTTTCGATATTGGACGAGTTTCTTCGATTTCTACCGTATCACCGATACTCTTACTATTTTCTTCGTCATGAACTTTATACTTCTTTGATTTCTTAATACGCTTACCATACTTTGGATGCTCAACAAAACGTGTAATTTTTACAACAATAGTTTTATCCATTTTGTCAGAAACAACAACTCCTTTTAATATTTTTTTTGATTGTTTATTTTTTGTTTCCATATAATTATCTTGCAACAATACGAGTTGTAACTGGTAATTTAGTACCAGCCTTTCGAAGTGCTTCACGAGCTATCACCTCAGACACTCCATCAACTTCAAATAATACACGACCTGGACGAACATCAAGACAATATCCTTGTGGATCACCTTTTCCCTTTCCCATTCCTACTTCTGCAGGTTTTGCAGTAAATGGTCTATCTGGAAATATTCTAATCCACATACGGCCAGTCTTACCGATTGTTCTTGAAGTTACCTTACGTGCTGATTCTATCTGATTTGCACGAACACGTCCACCCATAGTTGCTTTAAGTCCATAAGAACCAAAAGCAACAGTGATACCCCTGGTATCAGGAGTAACTTTTGTCATATCAGTACGACTAGTTTGCCATTTTCTAAATTTTACTTTTTTGGGTGTTAACATAAAATTATTTCTTATTATTTTTTATCTGTATTAAAAACTTCTCCACGATATATCCATACTTTAATACCAATATCACCATAACTCATATGGGCTTTCTCTCGAGCAAAATCTACATCTGCACGAAATGTCTGAAGGGGAATTGAACCACGTTTAATCTGCTCAGAACGAGCAATTTCAGATCCAGCAAGACGCCCTCCAACATAAATACGAGCTCCTTTTACTCCTCGGGCTGCCATTACTTTTTCAATCGTTTGTTTTATTACACGACGATAAGGTAAACGTTTCTCTAAACCTTCAGCAATCATGCAAGCAATAATAGCAGCATCAGCATCAGGATTTGTAACCTCAATAATATCAAATTTAAAATCTTCAGGAATAGGAACATTTTTCTTTTTCATGGAAGATATGAGTTCTGCTTTTAATTTAACTGCTCCTTCACCAGAACGACCGATTATCATACCAGGACGTGATGTATGAACCATAATCTTTGTCGCTTTAACATTACGGTCAATCTCAATACGAGAAACATAAAAACCACGAAGTTTTTTGATAAGAAATTCACGAATAACAACATCACTTTTGAGAAGATCTTTGTATTTCTTATCAGCAAACCAACGTGATTTCCAATCACGAATAATTACAAGTCTATGAGCATATGGGTGGACAACTTTTGACATATATTATTTATCAGCTTTTACTTTTTTCTTAATAATTTTTGAGGTTTGTTTATTTGTAGGTATTGATTTTGGTATCTTTGTTTTTAATTCTACTTTTTCAGTCTTTATTACTTTTACTTTTTTTTCAATACTTTTTTCTATTAAACTAAGAGCTACGTGACTTGTTCTTTTATTTATTCGTGAAGCAGATCCACGAGCTCGTGGCATACTACGTTTCATTACTATACCCTTGTTTACTGTAACATTTTCAATATATAAATTATCTGTAGAAATACCAACTTGCTTAGCATTTGCAATTGCAGATTTAAGAAGTTCTTCTATAGGACCTGCAGCTCTCTTAGGCATAGCGTGCAAATGTACAAAAGCATTAGCAACCCTTTTGCCTTTTAATAAGTCTGCTACAAGGCGAACCTTGCGGGGAGACTGTCTATAATTTTTTAAAAATGCTTTCATTTGTTATTTCTTCTTTGTATCAGTAGCTGATTTTGCAGATTTTGCGGCAGAAATTTCAGCTTCTTTCTTTTTTGTTTCAAGTTCTTTCTGCATCTTACCTCCATGACGAACGAACTTACGAGTTAAAGAAAATTCACCAAGTCTATGACCTACCATATCTTCACTAACCAATACTTCAACATGGACTTTACCATTATGGACACCGAACATAAATCCAACCATTTCAGGAGAGATGACACATGCTCGTGACCAAGTCTTAATCATACCTGTTTCAATAGGTTTTTTACCAGCAATCTTTTTAAGAAGCCTTTCGTCTACATATGGACCTTTTTTAAGTGATCTTGTCATATAAATATAAATAGCTCAACTTGAGCTCGTGGGTTCTATATTAGCAGATAAATATTATGGAGTCAACAACAAAATTATCTATAAAATAAAAGTACCTTAGGTAAGAAAATTATAAGCCCAACAACACCAGCAATTGCAACAGTTATAAGTACAGCACCAGCAGCGACATCTTTTGTATCACGAGCATAAGGATGATAATTAGGACTTGTCAGATCTATATCTATTTCAATAGCAGTGTTTATAGTTTCAGCAAGAATAACAAAACCAATAGCAAAAATAATTGCTATCCACTCCGTAGAAGATATATGCAATGTAAATCCCATATATATAGCCAAAATAGAAAAGAAAACATGCACCCAAGCATTATGAGTAGTTCGAATAAAAATACCAACACCTCGAAATGCATGCGTAGTACTTTTAATACGTGAGATTATTGAGAAACGTTTTTTTTCTGTAAGCTTTTTATCCATACTAAGATTCAGCAATAACTTGCCGTTTCTGAATAGCATAAATACCATATGTACATACAAATATAAGAACAACCATAACAACATAAAATTCAAATGTAGTATGGTGATTTATAAAGTAGACGCTTATTTGAAGTAAAAGCTGTAGTGAAAGAATAATACTAACAACATAATAAGGCACAAGGGCAATAGCATATTTTTCTTTACGAGGACCTATAAGCATATTAGTTATAAGAGCTATAGCAAGAAAAAATATTATAACAATTCCATGGATAACAATAACTCCCATATTGTCAAAATAATCGAGTGGTGGAGCTACTAGTAATCTACCTACATCATAAAGTATTCTCTCTGCAAGAGAAATGATTGAAATACCTAGTAAACTAACAATAAAAACACCTGCTATTGTAAATTTTGTTTTAAAAATATTATTATTATTTTGTTCTAATATAAGTGACATATAATGTTAAGCTTTAATATACTTCTGGACAAAAAGAATTGCACCAGTTAATACAATAATGATTAGGACTAAAACGACATAAACTCCATAAGTTGCATTTGTATTTAATATATACTTACTTGTATCCCAGAGTAACCTTACAAGTAATAATGCACTGACAACAAAGTATGGCTGAGATACAAGAAGATAACGTTTACCTGTATTAGGAAATGATTCACGTAAAATAAAAGCAATAAGAATAAAAGGAATAACTATAAGAACATCAAATATTAACTGAGCATTAACAGTATTCGTGTAAAAAGCAGAATCATCAATAACCTTATTGAGTAGAATCATTATTGCAACAAAAAGAACTACAGCCAAACCAGCAGAAAATGGTGAATTATATTCTATACTTTTAGGATAAATAGTTTGTTCACTTGAAGCTTGATCATTTTTTGAAGTAGTCTCTTCTCCAGGAAGAACAATGTTGGGTTTTGTCATTGTTGGTGAAATTGGAGCTTGAGCTATTAGTGAAGCTTTTTGCATTCTTAGATAAGTAAAAGCATCATTAATATCTGTATTCCCCCATCCATTTTTTTCTAAAACTTCTCGAATCATTGTTTCAGAAAAACCTTGTTCTTGAACCGTTTCAATATATTTAGTTAATTGTTCGTTTACCATATATTCATCTATAATACTACTTGCTTAAATTTATGCAACAAAAAATACCCTTGAGGGTATTTTTTGTTTAGAATTATTTCTTAGCTTTTCCGACACGTCGGCGAGATACAATCCACATATTAGAATATTTCTTTGGTGTACGAGTCTTCTGGCCTTTTCCAGATGGCTTGCCCCACATAGTCTTGGCACGGCGTAGACCTCGTCCCTGTGCACCTTCACCTCCTCCATATGGGTGATCAACTGGGTTCATCGCACTTCCTCGAACAGTTGGTCGGATACCCTTCCATCGTGAACGCCCTGCTTTACCAAAATTCTGTAATTTAAATTCAGAGTTTGAAACTTCACCAATACACGCATAACAATTTTCAGAAACTTTTCGAATTTCTGTTGATGGCATTTTAACATTTGTATAACCACCATCATTGGCAACTACTTGACCAAATACTCCTGCAGAGCGAGCAAGTTTGCCACCATTACCGGGCTTAATCTCTATATTGTATACAAAAGTACCAACTGGAATCATTTTAAGTGGTAAACGATTAGCGATAGTAAGTGGAGCTTTCTCTCCTACTATAAATTTATCACCAACTTTTACAGATTTAGGAACAACAACGTATTTTTTCTCACCATCAGCATAAACCGAAAGACCAATGAAAGCATTACGATTTGGATCATACTCAATAGAAGTAATCTTGGCAGGAATATCACGTTTGTTGTACATGAAATCAATTTCACGATAAAGACGTTTATGGCCACCACCTTTATGACGAGTAGTAATTCGTCCTTGATTATTTCTTCCAACAGATCTTTTAAAACCACTAGTCAAAGATTTTGTAGGTTTACTTTTCGTCAAGACATTACGATATGAAACAGTAGTCTGATGACGCTTTGATGGAGTTGTAGGTTTATACGTTTTCATATTATGCAAATATTATTTTATCTCCTTTTTTCAAATGAACGACCATTTTCTTTCCACCACCTTTGACCCCAGTAATTCCACGACGAGTAAAAACCTTTTGTTTTATCTGTGTTGTTGTAATTTTGACAGGAGTAACACCATAAAGAATTTTAATAGCTTTTTTAATTTCACTCTTGTTTGCCCCATCTACAACATTAAAAGTGTAAGCACCTCGCTCTGCATCAAGTGCAGACTTCTCTGTAATACGTGGACCTTTAATAAGTGGGTGCGTTTTCTTTGAAGATTTTTCACCTTTTTTGTCAACTTTTTTTATTTCTTTTTCTGTATCTGTTTTCATGAATTTTTAATTCGTAATTTTTAATTACTTTTCCATTTTACCACCCAAGAAAGCAATACTTTCTGTTGGCTGTGAGATAATAATATATCGAAAAGCAAGTAAATCAACTGGATTAATATTACGAACTTCATCAATTTCTACTGTTTTGATATTAGCAAAACTTTTCTTTAAAGTCTCACCTTTGGCGGGTACAGTGATATATGTATTTGGCTTTTTACCACCAACAATCTTTTCAAATCCTTTTACAGTACTAAGATCTTTCATTATTAAAACTGCATCTTTCGTTTTAATATTTTTAAGAATTAAATCTTCTACAAAAAGTATTTGACCCTTACGAAGTTTCTCAGAAAGTACTGTATAAAGCGCTTTTGCTTTCATCTTTTTATTTATTTTCTGTTCATAACTTTTATCATTACGAGGACCATGAGTAATACCACCACCTTTCCAGATTGGTGAACGAGATGATCCATGACGTGCACGCCCTGTACCTTTTTGTTTCCAAGGCTTTCTTCCTCCACCACTGACATCTCCACGAGTCTTAGTGTGAGCAACTGGCGTACGAGCATTAGCCTGCATCGCAGTAACTACTTGATGAACGAGGTCGCCATTCCATGACACACCAAAAATAGATTCAGGGAGTTTTAATTTTCCTACCGATTTACCTTTTTGATTGTATATTTGTGTTTCCATAATTTGTTTTACAAGTCTTACTAGATTCATCTAATCAAACCTATAAGCATTTTACCCTATTATTTCTACAAGCGTTCCACGTCGTCCTGGAATAGCACCTTTAACTAATAATTGATTATTTTCTGTATCAACACCAATTATTTCTAAATTCTTTATTGTTATACGATCACCACCAGTGCGTCCACCCATACGCATACCTTTTGGCACTTTATTACGAAGTCCTCCACCAATAGAACCTGGCTCACGTTCTGAGTGTTTCTGACCATGAGATCGTGGTCCTCCATGAAAACCATGACGCTTGACTACACCTTGAAATCCTTTGCCTTTTGAAAGACCAGAGATAGTTACCATATCACCTTTTGCAAATACATTGACTGTAATTTTATCTCCCACTGCTATTTCTTCTATATCACGAAATTCACGAAGATGTTTAAAAGCTTCTGTTGTAGATGAATCTTCTTTATCTAACTTTGAAGCTTTAATGTGACCAATATGAGCTTTTGTTGCACGACTTGCTTTCTGTTCAAGATAAGCTACCTGAACAGCAGTATAACCATCAGTATCAGGATTTTTGACTTGAGTAACGACAAGAGGCCCAGCCTGTATAACAGTTGTCGGTATTACTGTGCCATCACTATCAAAGCACTGCATCATATGCTGTTTTTTTCCAAGGATAAATTTCATAAAGTTAATTTTATTACATCATTTTGACATCTATATCAACACCAGATGGTAATGATAGATTTGTTAGTGCTTCGATTGTCTTTGGGTTTGGGTTTAATATATCAATAACACGTTTATGGATTCTGATTTCGAACTGTTCACGAGCATTTTTGAATACAAATGATGCACGATTAACAGTATACTTCTTGATCTCTGTTGGAAGCGGAATCGGTCCAACTATTTTTGCATCATAACGAAGTGCTGTATCAATTATCTGCTTAACTGATGCATCAAGAATTTTATTCTCATAAGCTCGTACACGAATACGTAATGAGACGGCAGTTGCATCTTCTTTACTTTTCTTTTCTACTTTCTTCGTTGGTTTTTTTGTTTTTAATTCTGTTGCCATTTTAGGGGAATCGTTTATTTAATGATTTTTGTTACTACTCCTGCACCAACAGTTTTACCACCTTCACGAATTGCAAAGTGTTGCTGTTCTTCAAGAGCAACTGGAGTGACAAGCTTTACTATAAGCTTAACTGTATCACCCGGCATAACCATTTCTACACCAGTAGGTAAGGTTGCCTCACCTGTTACATCTGTAGTACGGATATAAAATTGGGGCTTGTAACCAGTAAAGAATGGAGTATGACGCCCACCTTCTTCTTTTTTAAGAATGTAAACTTCACATTCAAATTCAGCATGTGGAGTAACTGTACCTGGTTTACAAAGCACTTGACCACGAGTAATATCTTCTTTCTTTATACCGCGGATAAGCACACCGGCATTGTCACCAGCCATACCTTCTTTAAGATTTTTATTAAACATTTCAATACCAGTGACGGTCGTCTTTGCAGTATCTTTGATACCGACAATTTCAACTTCTTCACCAAGCTTGACAACGCCACGCTCTATCTTGCCAGTCACAACTGTTCCACGTCCTTCAATGGAGAAAATATCTTCGATAGGCATTAAGAATGGTTTTGTAACATCACGTACTGGTACAGGAATATATGTATCAAGTGCATTTACAAGATCCATAATCTTCATTGACCACTCGTCTGTATTGTCTTTAGATTCAAGAGCTTTTAAAGCTGAACCTCTGATGACTGGAACATCTACACCATCAAAACCCTGCTTCGTAAGAAGTTCACGAACTTCTTCTTCGACTAGATCAAGCATATCTGCATCATCAACCATATCGCACTTATTAAGAAAAACAATAATTTTAGGTACACCGACTTGTTTTGCAAGAAGGATATGTTCACGAGTCTGTGGCATCACACCATCAGTCGCAGCTACGACAATAATAGCACCGTCCATCTGGGCAGCACCTGTAATCATATTCTTAATATAGTCAGCATGTCCTGGTGCATCGATATGCGCATAGTGACGTGCTGGAGTCCAATATTCATTGTGAGAAAGAGCGATCGTGATACCACGAGCTTTTTCTTCTGGAGCTGAGTCTATCTGATCTACACCTTTAATTTTAGCACCATATCCAGTACCTGCTCGAGAGAGCACTTGGAGAATAGCCGCTGTTAATGTTGTTTTTCCATGATCAACGTGACCAATAGTTCCTACATTTACGTGTGGTTTATCTCTGTTAAATTCTTCTGTTGCCATATTTTTATTGGTTGATAATCATCCAATCTTATTCGTAATTACTAATCTGTAATTCGTAATAAATTAAAAGCTACCAACATAAATTAATAATAAATTAAATGTACCCCGCTTAGGCAGGGTTAATCTCAATGACTATTATACTAGCAAATATAAAAATAAAGTCAAATAACAAAATATAAACACAACAAAGCGCCCTAATTTTGCTAAAGGTAAGGGAAAATACAAAATAAAACTACTTTTTGAAATAATCTTTTACAGTTTTTTGTAAAAAAGATTTGATTGTTTCAAAGGACACTTTATGTCCCTCTTTAAACATAATTGATTCATGAAGTACATCATCAAAATAAACAAGTGATTTTAAAATAAGACCTGAGTCAAGGGTTGGATATTTTTTTGTACAACTGTCCAAGAGTTTCGAGAGATATTTGGTCTGTAATATAAAATATAGATCAACATAATCTTTCTCCACTGATCTGCTAGTAATAGCCACAAGTTTCATACAGCCAATATCGTCAATAGATGCAATATTAAAATATACTGTTTTAATAGGTGGTTGTAAAAGAGTTTGTTTATATCCAAAAAAACTTAACTGAATACTTTTATCAATCACACACGATAGGGTATTCTTTTCTTCTTGAGTGATGACAAAATTATGTTCTTTGAATAAAAGTGTAAGTTTTTCTGCTAATATACCTGTATCATAATCACCTTCTTTAAAGAAATCAAAATCAACACTATCACGATGCCCTACTTGAAGAGCAAGACCTGTGCCACCTGCAAGATAGAATCCATCATCTGAAAAACTCTGAAATAATGGGAGTATTGCTTGTCGAACGCTATCTAAAATATCTATATGGAGCTTCATAAATTAAGTAAATCTACCTTCTTTTGCTGGATAAACATTAAAAATAAGAGACCATAATGCCAACGATTTTTTACTCCAATCAGAAGCATTGCTTTTTATAATAGTTTCAGTAATTTCAGCTTCAGAAAATGTCTTTAGCAACCAAATGACAGCCTCGTTCATGCCAATATCAAGAACATTATGGATAACACGAAAACGATGATCTGTATTAGAAAGATCAATCTTTTCAACATCGTATGACCACAAGCAAACTTTGACTGACTCAGGAAATACTATTTTCATATTGTTATTATAACATTTTTACTGTTTTTATTCCAAATATAAAAAATATTGAACAGAAATTTATAAATAATTTCTATTTTTATTTTATTTTTACTTTTTTCTCTAAAGTATTTACACGCGATACTAATTGATCGAAAGTATGATAAGAAACAAATTTATCACCAATATTTAAAACATCATTTCTGGTTATCCTAAGATTTTCCTTAACTTCATTTACATCTTTTTTAACTTCATTAATATCATCTTCAACTTTATTAAATCTTTCTTCAACTTTATTAAATCTTTCTTCAACACCAAGAAATCCTTTGGCAACCATAATTGCTAAATCATCAATAGTAATATTTTTATTTTTGGTGATTTTTTTCATCTTTCAAGTATATCAAAACAATAAAACAATGCAAATATACATAAAAATTACCACATGATATCATCTTGCGAGCAGTCAATCTTATAGATAAAACCTATAAGATTAAAATACCCCAACCTTACGGTCGGGGTATTTTAATCTCTCTTATTGCTCTATAACTGTTGTCTTTATATTCTTTTCAGTATTATCAGTAGCATTTTTACACCCTGGATCATTAACCTTAGGATCAGTACCATAGTCAATCAATCCATCACCATCATCATCTATACCATTAGAACATTGAGGAAAT
>JAVHPX010000015.1:0-19560 GCA_036170795.1 Minisyncoccota bacterium | reverse complement strand
AGAACTATAGACTAGGATCTACATATGGGGTAGGATTACTTATTATTTTTTCTTCTTTTTGAACTTTATTGTCAAATAATTCTTTAATATTTTTAAGTAAATCTTCTTTAATCAAAATTTGATTACTGTTTAAAATCACTTGTGGGTGAAATTCTTTTTTATTACGTATATCAAATAATAGATACAAACTAAATATAATAATACCAATCAAAAGTACAAAAAATATACGTATGAGTATCATCCAATACTCATGCGGATTAAATGTGTCAGGATTTTGAACATTTTTATGTTTTATTTTTAATTTTGATAAAAGTTTAATCATAATATTATTAAGAAATAAGAACAACAAAAGAAATATCAACATGCCAAACTAGAATTTCTTTTGTTTTGGGTACATCTTTCAAATCTTGCGTAATAGTCTGTATTCTTTTATTTAAATAAATTTGTTGTACATGAATCTTATATGGTGCATTTTCTAAAAGCTGAATCGTATGCATAATATTAGAAAAATCTCCTTCAGCAGAAATTTTAACAGCAATTGTATTCTTAATTGTAGTCAAAACTGCTACACTTTCAACATTAACAACAGTATTTGTATTGGTACCGATATTCTCAAGATAATTAACAAATGAATCAATCTCATTTGGATTAACAAAATAACTATCAACAACTTTGTGTATATCTTCTATTCTAGTGATTTTTTGTGTAATAGCACTTGCGTTTAATTTCTTTAAGTTTTTATTTTCTAAAGTAGTAAGTACTGCTTTAGTATGTTCATTTTTATTTTTAATAATTATCAAAAAGAAAATAAATACTCCGATCACTAATAATGAAGTAACAATAGATAAACCAAATAATAATATTGTTCGATTTTTATGCATATTATTTAAGTATTATAGACATAGTAAAATTAATATTTGATCGATCTAAAAAATCAGAAATGGGTAAATCTACTTGATCTATATCTGGACTATTCGCCAAAATAGATTTATAAGTACGCAGTGTCGCACGATCAACAGCACTACCATTGATATCAAATGTTTTATTAATAAAATTACCTTTAGCAACTTTCTTTTCAGAATATAAAATACTCGACAAAGTAATCCCCTTCGGACGATTCAATATAAAATTATTAAGTATAGTATCACTAACTAAGATTGATGAATCTTTATTTGACAAAAGTACAAGTTTATTATTAATATCTAAAATAGTAGCATCAAAATCACGAGTCATAATTTCTGGATTTGTGATATTAAATGCTTCAAGTTTATTCTCTGCTAATGTTAACTCAGATGTTGAAAGGAAATACGATGGGAATATTAATAATATTGCAATAATACCTATAACAGAAAAAGTAGAAAACAGAATACTTCCAAATCTCATTAAATACTCTTTTTTAATAGCATGCTTTTCTTTAGTAGGTAAAACATTAATCATAGACTTAGGATCTGTATAATCAGCTAAAGCTAATCCCAAAATAGTTGCATAACCAAATGATTCTTCGAAAGACATTTCTGGAATTGAAATTTTCATATCTGATATATTAACCCAAGCATTTGCATTTTCTACTTTTAACATCATACTTGACTCTAAATATTCAGAAAGTCCCAAAAGATTTGCATCTCCACCACAAAGAATAATATAGTCTATATCTTTATTTTTTATACTTTCATCATTATGTGTTTTCCAATATAAATACTGTTTATTTAATTCATCACGCAAAACAGAAAGTGTATTCAAAATTACTGGAAAAATATTTTTAATATCTTGATTATCTCTAAGTCCATTAGAACGTTTTAACTTTTCTGCTTTTTCAAATGACAATGAGAAATTTTTAGCTATAACATCGGTAATATTATTTCCACCAATATCTAAAGTCGTAGTAAATAATACTCGCCCATTATAAACAATAGAAACTCCTGTACGAGTGTTACCGAAGTCAACTATCATAACAGAACTCTGATCCCCTTGCGGTATGACAGCTCGAGCTATTGCCTGTGCTTCAAGCTCAAAAGAAAGAGGAACAAGTCCTGATTTTTTCAAAATAGAAGTATAGCTTTCAATTATGGTAATTGAAATTGCTAAAACTTCAACAAAAATAGATTTATCATCTATAGATAGAATCTGATAATCAAAAACTGTATCAAGTGCTTGCAATGGTATATGCTCTTCTAATTGTAGAAGTATAATATTACGAATATCTTCTTTGTTAACATTTGGAATAGATAAAGTAAATAAATACATTTGTTCTTCTGGTAAAGATATTCTTACAAAGTGTAAATGCTCACGACTACTTAATTTTTTAAGAATTTCAATAAGCTCTAATTCTTTTTCAATCTTACCAGAAACAATAATTCCTGCTGGAATTATTTCTTGACCAAATCGTCCCAAACGTAAACCGATCGGTGTAGCTAAAAGCTCTCCATATTTTATGGATAGATCAGAAATATCGAGTGCACAAGAACTCATAGACAAGAATGATGGAGTAGGAAAATATCGACTATACAAGTGTTTCATAACTCTTTTATTATACGATATAAAGCAATGATATAAAAGCAAAAAATCTACATATAGTGCTTCCACGCCCAAATAGTATATTTATAAACAAAAGGAAACATTGAAATAACAGTAATACCAATAACAATCGGTAATATATATACATCTGGATTTGGAATTACACGACCCAAAAAGTATCCCAAGAAAACAACAACCAGTACCCAACTTATACCACCAATAATATTATAAAAAATAAAAGTTTTATATTTCATTTTACCTATACCAGCAACAATAGGAGCAAAAGTTCTAATAAATGGAATAAATCGTGCAATAATAAGAGTATAAATACCATGCTTTTCATAAAAAATTTCTGCGTCTCTTACATATTTTTTCTTAAAGAAAAAGCTATCTTCTTTATAAAAAAGTTTTGGTCCTATACGTTTACCAGTCCAATACCCAACACTATCACCTAATATAGCTCCTACTATACAAACTACAATAAGTACAAAAATATTTAAAGAGCCACCAGAAGCAATAAGTCCAGCACTAAATAATAACGAATCACCCGGGAAAAAAAATCCAAACAATAATCCAGACTCAGCAAAAACAATAAAAAATATTCCGATGAGCCCAACTGTTTGAATAATTGTAATTAGATCAGGCATTTTTATAATTAAAAATTATCGAACTTTACTACTTATATTAATTGAAACCTCTGGTATTAAGAAAACTGGTTTACCATCTATCCCATCGACAGCCATAAGCATACCATTACTTTCATACCCCTTAATCGTCCTCGGCTCAAGATTCACAATATATAGTACTTGTTTACCTATAAGCATATCAGTCTCTGGATAATATTCACGAATACCAGAAATAATCTGCCTTAATTTTATATTCCCTTCCTCATCTTTCTCATTAAAATCTATCTGGCATCGTAAAAGCTTATCAGTCTCAGGTACTGGCTCAACTTCTCGAATAGTTCCAACTCGTATATCCATTTTTTTAAATTCATCGTATTTTATGTATTCCATAATATTATTTATTTCTGATTCTTTTTATCCAAGTATCTCTGAAGTATTAACGCTGCGGCGGATGCGTCAGCCCTTATATGTTTACCTTTTACAATTTTTTTTGCACTATTTGTTTCCTTACCATTTTTTCCTCTTGCTTCTATTGTAGTCATAAATTCTTTCTGATAATAAACAGGTAAACCTAGATCCATTTCTAAGTTTATTTTTAACGCTTCAATGTTCACCATGATCTTATTTGGCTTACCATATAGATCATTCGACTCACCAAGAACAATAGCTGATATACTTTCTTCTCCACATATATTATGAATGGTATCAACCAATTCTAAATTGTTCGATAAAATTTTATAAGGAAAAGCTATCAACCCACTATCATCCGACATAGCAATCCCGACTCTTTTATTACCAAAATCTATACACAAATATCTCATACATTATAGAATATCACAATTGCGATAAAAATGTATTTCTGCTACTATAAATTTATGGAAATATTTGGTCAAAATAGTATATTGATCTTTGTAGTTATAATTCTTTGGGTTCTTCCATGGAAAGGATATTCACTTTGGACAGCATCAAGAATGAACCACAAAAGATGGTTCATTGCTCTTATAATTTTGAATACATTTGCAATTTTAGATATATTTTATATATTTTATATTGCAAAAAAAACACCTAAGGATATGTTTAAAATATTAAAAACAAAGATTTAAAAATATGATATGCTGGATGAGTACCTGAGTATAAAAGAAAACCAAATATAAAGTGTATAGTTTGTAATACTTCTATTTGCAGAACATGCATCCAATATAAAATAAACAGACAAAGAGATAAAGTTATATCACAACAAGCTCTCAAAATTAGACTTCTAGAAGATAGAGGAAGAAATTGTGAGAGATGTAATTATAATAAATATCAGATCTTAGAGACTCATCACAAAAATAGAAATAGGCAAGACAATAGATTAGAAAATCTAGCATTGATTTGTCCAAATTGTCACGCAGAAGAACATCTTTTAAAAAAAGTTGATTGAATAGCAAATAAAAAAAATTTTAAAATTACATTCGATAGATGGGCGGAGGAGTCGCATAGAGGCTTAGTGCATCGGTCTTGAAAACCGAAGTCCTGAAAGGGACCGTGAGTTCGAATCTCACCTCCTCCGCCGATTTATTGAGAAAAAAATATTTTAGTTATATTTAATGACTGAAAAGCCTACTCATATCTTCTCAAGGACGGTCCTTGCGACATAGTCCTTGCGACATATTTATTTTCTCCAAGCTGGTTTTGTTTTTAATATCTTCTTATAAATAAGACAATCTTCAGAATGAGATCCTTTAAAATATCCTATGCTTATCAAAAATT
This sequence comes from Minisyncoccota bacterium, assembly GCA_036170795.1. Taxonomy (GTDB): domain Bacteria; phylum Patescibacteriota; class Minisyncoccia; order Phycocordibacterales; family UBA9973; genus UBA8515. Next base: position 14,668 of record JAVHPX010000015.1, on the reverse strand, counting down.
CATTTACAATTTCATTACCTGTAAATTTGAATGTTTTCTTAAATAACTTTACCCACTCATCTTTTGTTTTTGGATAGTGATATGCCAACCATTTTTCAAACGAACCATATTCTTTTTGTAATTGTAAAATTGCCTTCGCATTTTCTATCGCCGCATTTACCTTTAAACGATTACGAATAACACCTCTATCTGCCAAAAGTCTCGCTCTGTCTTTATCTGAATAACTAGCTACTTTCTTAATATTAAAATTACTATATGCTTTTCTAAAAGTTTTTTCTTTTTTTAAAATTGTTTCCCAACTTAATCCTGCTTGATTGATTTCCAAAATAAGTCTACAAAATAATTCATTGTCATCATGAATTGGAAAACCATATAGTTTGTCGTGATAGATTTTATACAAAACTTTTTTATCACCTGACATTGATTCAATTGCTTTGCAGTAAGACATAATCCTATTTTATCATTTTTATCTAACTGATTTATAACCACCAGAAACTCCTTTCTTTGACAAAACTATTTGCCATAATTGATTTTTCCTAGCTCGAAATGATCCAGCACATGAGAGTAAATAGTATTTCCACATTCGATAAAATCTTTCGTCATAATTTAATTTTATTTTATCCCAATTATCTTCAAAATTCTTATACCAAGCCATCAAAGTCTTGTCATAATCAGCACCAAAATTATGCATATCTTCAATAACAAATAATCCCTCAATTGATTTACCAATCTGTTTTATAGACGGAATCATAGAATTAGGAAAAATATACTTCTCAATCCATAGATCTGTTCCTCGTACAGAATCATTTCCACCAATTGTGTGTAGTAACAACAACCCATCATCTTTAAGTGCATGATAAGCCGTCTGCATAAATGTACGATAATTTTTATATCCCACATGTTCAAACATTCCGAGTGATACTATATGATCAAATATTTCATCAATATCACGATAATCCTGAAGTCTTGTTTCAACAGGAAGATCTTTATACAATTTATCAGCCAATTCTTTTTGCTCTTTTGAAACAGTAATTCCTAAAGTATTTGCTCCATACTTTTCGGCTGCAAACCCTATAAAACTACCCCAACCAGAACCAATATCAAGCACTCTCTGACCATGAGAAAGTCCTATCTTTTTACAAACAAGGTTAAGTTTTATTTCCTGTGCTTCGTCTAAATCTCTAGCGTCTTTCCAATAGCCACAAGTATATGTTAGTCGCTTATCAAGCATCATACGATACAAATCATTACCTATATCATAATGTTTTTGTCCAATTTCAAAAGCTTTTGATTTTCTACCTTGATTTAAAAATAAATTCCACCAGATTTTCAACATTAAACCAAAATTCTTCTTAATTTTTTTATCGAGATCAGCATCAAGAACTTTATAAAAAAACTGATCAAGATTTTTACAATCCCACCAACCATCCATGTATGACTCACCAAGTCCTAATGATCCATCTCGCAATACACGATTATAAAAATCTTCATTATATACCTGTGGATCACATAAATCATTTCCATTTATCGTAATCCCTATGTCTTTAAGCAATGACGTAATAATTTCTTTTCCTTTTCTCATATTAAATCTTTTTTCTTTTCTTCAAACTCTTTCTTATCAATTTCACCTTTGGCATATCGTTCTTTTATAATATCAAGAGCTTTTTTACTATCAGTCTCATCACCTTTATTGTTACGAAAAAGCCAAACAATAAAATAAATAACTACTACCCAAAATAGAATCATCATAATTCCACCCCCAAACAATCCCATCATACTTCCCACGCCCCACATGTCATAACCATTATATATGCCATACATCATAATCTTAATAAAAAATTAATTAATAATATTCATTGACTTCATGTTTTTATTTTTTAAGTAACAATTTTACAAATCAAAGGATTATCTATTCGTTTTGCTATAATATAAATCGAAGTGAGAAGTAATATAATTCCTAAAATACCAAATTCACCACCAGCAAATGGCATAAACGAAAGTATCCATGTTGCGCCAAACAATGAAAGAATACTAGAAAGAACAAGTGATCCACAAGCAACACAACCAATACCTATGACACCGCTTGCTAATCCCAAAAATCCTGTGACAATTCCATTTTGTTTCACCTCAGTGATTCTTCTACCCAAAAAGTAAATAATCATAGCAAGATTGATTCCAAAAAGTATTGCAATTGCAATCGTATATAAAGCAGAGAGTAGCGTAAAATTAGTAGCGATTGATCCTAAGAGGTTGATTGGCAAATCAAGCTTTTGTGTAAAAGGTATCTCTCTGTGTCCCATAATTTTCACAATTAATGAGATATTTGGAAGCCATACAGCAAACGCAAATACCACTACGCTTGTACTAAATGCAAGAAATGTATATATAGGTTTTCGAAATACTTTTTGTAAAGCTTGAAAAAACATCAAATTTATTTACCTTGCAAAGCAAGGTCAATAAGTTGTTTTACAGCTCCATATGGTTGTGCACCAGAAATAAGATTTTTACCGATGATTGTTCCTGGTGTACCATTTATTCCAAATGCTCCACCTTCTACCTTATCGGCATCTATTGCTTTCTGATATTCGACTGCTTTGCTTGTCATTAATTGTTCGACTTTTACAGAATCAATACCAAGAGATCGTACTAAAGCAAGAATATCTTTTTTATTTCCCCAACCACTATTTTCACTATCTTGTTTTTCAAACATAGCTTTATGCCAATCATAAAACTTATCTGGGGCAATTTCCCAAATTGCACGACCAGCAAGACCAGCTATCTGAGAATCTTCACCAAGAAATTGAAAATCCTTAAAAATCAATTTAACTTTTCCTGTCTTTATATAGTCAGTCATAAGTGAAGTAACAGCATCTGAATCAAATCGCTTACAAAATGGACATTGATAATCAGACCATTCAGCCACGACAACAGGTGCATTTATATTACCGACAAATGGCTCTCCTTCAGTTTTGACTTTAGCAATATCAACAGCAAGACCAGATGGTTGCTGGGGCTGTTGTGTCCCCTGTTGTGGTTGATTCTTCCCAACAACACTTGATCCTCTGGATATACTAAGATATACTGCACCGGCAATAATAATACCTGCGATTATAATAGCGGTAGGAATTGATAATTTATCTTGTTGTACTAATGGTGCTACCTCTGGTATTTTTGTTTCGTCTTTATTGTATTGTTCTTGCATTTTAATTAAAATTATTTCTAATAAAAAAATTATACCATATTTTTATGCTCTATAACACTTTTCACATTTATATATTGACCCATATATATATACTACTTATTATCTCTAGCCTAACTAAAATTAATTAAAAAATTGTACATACCCATACCACATACTCCTTGGAGTGGAAGACCCGTTTGGGGTATACCTATATCAATAGTTGTTTCACCGGTTTGTGGTAATATTTTCTGATACCCGAGTGAACGAATAACAAGTGAAGCTGAGCAATCAAAAGTACCGTTTGTCCTCACTATAAGTTTTGTAGGAATACCAGCTTTAGCAGTAGATACACGCGGAGTATATCCACCACGAGCATTTATAGTTACATATTGAATGCCATCTCTTATTTCACTATTTTGTACTATTGTGTCTGTAGTTATTCCACTATTATCTTTAATTTTAATTCCACCTTGAAAAATAATAATAAGAGCTATTAGTAATCCAAGAATAATAATAGTTAAAACGGTTTTGTTCATAAATTAAATATTAAATAAAGGGTTAATAATGCCGACACCAGCAAGGCCAGCAAGCAATGCAAATACTCCAAGACCAATGACTACAACCCCTGATGCTTTAAAGAATAATGGTGCATATTTTGATTGAGCAAATGAGAATGAACTAAATGACAAGAGAGCTAGCATTGGAAGTGTCCCAAGTGCAAATGCGAGCATCAAACCCATGCCAGAAATAAATGAACCACTAGATAATGCTGCGACTTGCATTGACTGAGTAAAACCGCAAGGCAAGAAAAACGTACCTACACCAATTAAAATTGGAGAAATTATTGTATGTTCTACTTTTCTAAAATAAGAAAATAGATTACTCGGTAATGTAAATTTACTCTTTTTAAAAACACCGACAAGATTAAGTCCAAGAATAATCATTACCGCCGAAGCAAACAAGCCGAGAATTACAGAAAACATAAAATTAATTCCAATTGCTTGACCTATAAATCCAAGTATACCCCCAAATAAAGCAAAACCAAATACTCTTCCTAAATGAAATAAGATAAATGTTTTTTTAGCTAACTTACCATCATCTTGCATTACTTTTGCAGAAAGTGAAAGAACAAGCCCTCCAACAATTGCAAGACAACTAGAAACTGATGCAATAAGTCCTATAATAAAACTTGTTACTGGTGTAGTTTTAGTACCAATACCAAAATTTAAAATCCCTGATTTCTGAAGAATAAAAAATAAAACCAAAAAAATAAGACCGATGGGTATAGCTTTCCAAATCAAATCATCACCCTTTTTTTCTGGTATCATTTTTTCTACCGAAAGAATATAACCATTTGCTTTTATTTTACTTGTTAAAATATCAGCAATTTCTTCAGCACTTTTTTCACTACTAGTTTCAATATCAACTATTTCTTTTTTTAAATTAACATTAACATTACCAATAAAATCCTGCTCTCCTAAAATATCTTCAATCAAAATTTTACAAGATGCACAATGAGTACCTGACACATGAAATAAATATTTGTTCATATTATAATTTCTTACCTTTAATTCTTAGTGAATTCGACACAACTGAAACACTACTCATTGCCATAGCCATGCCAGCAAAAACTGGAGAAAGAAGCCAGCCGAAGAAAGGATAGAATACTCCGGTTGCAAGTGGTATTCCTACAATATTATAAATAAATGCCCAAAACAAATTCTGCTTAATTCCTTTCATTGTCATTTTAGAAAGTTTAATAGCTTTTACAAGCTTTGATATATCACCGCCTAAAAGAGTTATCCCAGCTGAATCTATTGCTACATCAGTCCCAGTACCCATCGCTATTCCTACGTCAGCCTGAGCTAGTGCTGGAGCATCATTGACGCCATCACCTGCCATAGCGACAATATGCCCTTGTGATTGCAACTCTTTTATTTTAAACAATTTATCTTGTGGTAATACATGAGCAACCACATCATTAATACCGATAAGTGATGCAATATATTTTGCAGCCTTTTCGTCATCTCCTGTTAGCATAACAACTTTTATTCCAAGCTTATGTAGGTCAGCAATAGCTTGCTTTGAATCCTGTTTAATTTCGTCTGAAACCATCACAAATCCAAGAACTTTTTCTTTTGTAGCAAATATTACTGGTGTCTTACCTTCTGATGTATATTGTTCAATTTTTGAAACATCAAATTTAAGACCTAAATCATTTATTAATTTTATATTTCCTACATAATACTCAGTATCTTTTATAAACCCTTTGAGACCTTTACCTTGAATATTTTCAAATTCTAAAACATCTTTTATCTCAATATTTTTTCCTTGTACATAATTTATAATTGCATTAGCAATCGGATGCTCAGACTTTTTCTCAAGTGAAGCAATTATCGATAAAAGTTCATCGTCCTTATAAGAAGAAAGATTCACCATATTTACAAGCGTTGGCTTACCTATTGTTATTGTTCCAGTTTTATCTACTATTACTGTATCTATTTTATGAAGTTTTTCAAGTGTTGCCGCATCTTTAATTAATATTCCTTCGCGAGCACCCTTACCTACTCCTACAATTATAGCTGTCGGAGTCGCAAGACCAAGTGCACAAGGGCAAGCAATCACTAAAACTCCAACAAATGAAACTAGACCAAAAGATAATGCTTGAGAGAAACCAAACATACTAGACCCAATCAGTAACCATGTTAAAAGAGTAACAAATGCAATAACTAAAACAATCGGTACAAAAATGCTTGATATTTTATCAGCGAGTGCTTGAATTGGAGCTTTAGATCCTTGCGCTTCTTCAACCATTTTTATAATTTGTGCCAATAATGTTTCTCCTCCAACTTTTGTAGCTTTAAATATGAAAGATCCATTTGTATTTATTGTTCCAGCAATAACACTATCCCCTATTTTCTTTTTTACTGGCATCGGCTCACCTGTGACCATAGATTCATCTATATACGATGAACCCTCAGTAATAACACCATCGACAGGTATTTTTGATCCTGGTTTTATAATAATTAAATCACTGTGCTTTACTTCATTTATAGATATTTCTATTTCTTTTTCATCACGAATTACAAATGCAGTCTTAGCTTGAAGATTTAAAAGCTTCTCTATGGCATCTCCAGTCTTTACTTTTGAACGAGCTTCAAGATATTTTCCAAGTGTAATAAAAGTTATAACAATTATAGTTACATCGTAATAAGTTGTATCCACATTTATAAATTGTCGAAGTGGTTCTTCAAATGCAGTTATGACAAAACTATAAAGAAATGCAGATATCGTACCAATACCAATTAGTGAATCCATATTTGCTTTGCCGTACCTAAAGAATCTATAGAACCCAAGAATATATGGTTTCCCTACAACAAAGAGCATGTATGTAGCCATAATTGGCAAGAGGTGGTGAAAAAATTCTTTTATCATATAACTCATCTCTGGTACAGCTTTATATTGCGCAAGAATATCCCAAGTCATTACAAATATACTAAATATAGCAAGAGGAATTGCTGATACAACTTTAATTTTCATATCTTTTATTTCTTCAAGCTTCTCTTTCTTAGATTGATTAAACCCTAAGTGACCTGCATGTTCATTCTCTGACATTCCCATTTCACTTGCAGACATATTTTTCATATCATGAGCTTGTGGAACAACAAGCAAGTACCCTAACGGCTCTAATTTTTGATTAAAAAATTCTGGATTTGTTTTACCTTCATCAAAAGAAATTTTTGCGTTTTCTGTGCCATTATTTACTGATATATCTTCTACCCCATCAATTTTTTTAATAGTTCGCTCTATAATACTCGCGCATGAAGCACAGTGCATCCCTTTAATTTTATATATTTTAGGATTATTCATAAAATTACTGCATATTATAAATTTTTAATAATTCTTTTATAGATCCTTCTTTATCAGTCTTTAATCTTTCTACAAGACAAGACTCTAAATGACCCTTTAATAATTCTTTTCGTGCACTATGCAAAAGACCTATGATACTATCTATCTGTTGAATAATTTCAGGGCAGTATTGTTTACCATCAATCATTTCAGGAATTTTTGCAATACTTCCTATCGCCATATTAATAACTTTGTGAGCTTTGATATTTGACTCACCGTGTTTGAAAACATGATTATGTTGTTTTACCATATACCCTATAGTATAGGGTATATGGTTTTAAAAGTCAATAGTATTTTTAGAAAAAAATACTTTATTATTTAACAAATTTTAATATTCAAAAAGATATACAATCTTTTTTATTATAACAATTTAGTGTCGTCAGATTTTATTCCATTAGTATGTTGCCATGGTGTACCTAATAATGGCAAAATATAACGATCCAGACCAATATATCCAGCAACTCTCCATGCCAAGATTAATCCTATGCTCAAAGTAAATAAGATAGGGTTAACACTAACAGTTCCTGCTAAAAGATAATTAAGATTCATAAAAAGTCCAAAAAGAGCTGCTATCCCCGTAAAAACTCCTATTATAAGAGCAATCCCAACCAATACTTCTCCGTAAGATACAACATTTGACCAGAGATTAGCATGAGGCAAGACAACATGCTCTAAAAAATAAGCATACCATCCTTGAACATCGGGATGAGAGCCCGATGTTTTCAAAAGAGCGCCATTTATAAATCCAGACAATGCTCCACCAGCATTAACACCAGACCAAACATTAGAATGAATCTTGTCCCAACCAGCTAAAAACCATTCCCATCCAACATAAACCCTAACAACAAGCCAAAATAATGATGCTTTTGGATTATTAAAAATAAATTTTGCCCAAGGAGAATCATCTACAATATATTGTTTCATATTTTTGTTTATTAAGCTAATAATTTACAATTATTCTATAATTTAGATAAAATAATCATGTTATCCACCTATTGCGTGGACATTATACTTTTTAGTATAATACATCTAATAGTTTCTAAAATATGTTACTAACTATATTATTATATACCCCGCTTGAAGTGTTGCCAAGCGGTTTTTAAAACTCTTACTATGAAAACATACAAAAATAATTGGTTTAAATACATAGTTGGTTTTATTATTTGTCTTTTAATACGTCTTATCCCATTTCGCCCACCAAATATTGAACCGATATTAGCGACACAGATGCCATTTTCTAAATCATATGGTGGATTCGCTGGATTTTCATTCGCATTTTTAAGTATTATTCTTTATGATATTATTACAAATAAAATAGGAATGTGGACATTAATCACAGCTATAGTTTATGGGTTATTAGGATTCTGGGCATCAATATATTTTAAAAATAAAAATAACAAACCATTAAATTATGCCAAGTTTGCCATTATAGGAACAATCACTTTCGACATAATCACTGGCTTATCAATCGGACCTTTATTTTTCCATCAATCATTTACTCAAGCTCTAATCGGACAAATTCCATTTACAATACTACACTTAATAGGTAACATAAGTTTTGCAATTGTACTTTCTCCATTAATCTATCGACTAATTATCAAAAATAAAAAGTTTGAAGTTAAACCAATTATTACAATTTTTAATCAGAAACAAGCATGAAAAATATCATAAATAAAAAGAAATATTCAAAACTTACACAAATACAAAAAAGAGATGGCATGATAGTTCCATTTGATGAAAAACATATTACTCGTGCTATTTTTCGTGCAATGCAATCAGTAAAAGAAGGAGATGAGACACACGCCGAAAAAATAATGATTAAAGTTTTAGACGCTCTTCTTTTAATTCAAAAAGAAAATAAAATAAGAAAATTTATTCCATCTGTAGAGATGATACAAGATGTTGTAGAAAATGAACTTATTCTTTCAAATTTTTTAAATACAGCAAAAGGATATATTCTTTACAGACAAGAACGTTCTCTCATTCGAGAAAAAGTTGGTTTTATCCCAGAGAAAATAAGAGAGATTTTTACAGAAAGTAAAAAATATTTTCGTAATCCTCTAGCTGAATTAGTTTATTATCGAACTTATGCAAAATGGATACCCGAGCAAGACCGTCGTGAAACATGGATTGAAACCATCGATAGATATATTAGTTTTATGAGAGATAACATAAATGGTTCTCTTAGTGATAATGAATATAATGAAATTCGTGAAGCAATCCTTAAACAAGAATCATTACCTTCAATGCGTCTTTTGCAATTTTCAGGAAAGGCAGCTCACCGTACAAATGTATGCGCATATAACTGTTCATTTATTGCACCCCGCTGTTTCCAAGATTTTGCTGAAATAATGTATATTTCTATGTGCGGTACTGGTGTCGGATGGTCTGTAGAAAGTGAGAATATCCAAGCACTTCCACAAATCAAAAAACAAACAGGCAAAAAATTACCAGTTTATATTATTCCAGATAGTAAAGAAGGATGGGCAGATGCCTTTTCGTTTGGTATGAAGACATGGTTCGAAGGACAAGATGTAACGTTTGATTATTCGCTCATCAGACAAGCTGGTTCACGTTTAAAAACTATGGGAGGAAAAAGTTCTGGGCCTGCACCACTTCAATCACTACTTAATTTTACAAAAGAACGTATTTTTCGTCGACAAGGAAGACATTTATCAAATATAGACGCTCATGATATTATTTGTAAAATAGGTGAATGTGTTGTCGCAGGTGGGGTAAGACGAAGTGCTATGATATCTCTTTCAGATTTAGATGATGAAGCAATACGTGATTCGAAAAAGGGACAATTCTATACTTCAGAAGGTCAACGTATGCTTGCAAATAATTCAGCTGTTTACCTTACAAAACCGACAACGGAAGAATTTCTTGATGAATGGATTGCTTTAATGAAAAGTGGTAGCGGGGAAAGAGGAATATTTAATCGTGGAAGTCTTATAGGAACTTTACCTAAAAGACGACTTGATCAATGGAAAGGTGGTATTTATCCTGCATGGGGAACAAATCCATGTGGAGAAATTATTCTTCAATCAAAACAATTTTGTAATCTTTCAGAAGTTGTTGCACGTGCTGATGATACGGAAGAAACTCTTCTAAAGAAAATTCGCATAGCAACAATCCTAGGTACATACCAATCAACACTTACCTACTTTCCATATCTATCAAAAGAATGGAAAAAGAATTGTGAAAAAGAAAGATTATTGGGAGTTTCAATTACAGGGCAATGGGATTGTGCACTTGTCCGTGATCCAAAAATTTTAGAGAAATTAAAAAATGAAGCAATCAAAGTAAATAAAAAATATGCCGCGAAATTTGGAATAAACCAATCTACTTGTATAACTTGCGTAAAACCATCCGGAAATACATCACAAACTGTTGATTGTTCATCTGGTATGCATACTAGACATGCTCCATATTATATTCGTCGTGTCCGTATTTCAGCAACTGATGCACTTTTTAAAATGCTAAAAGATCAAGGTGTACCATATTATCCAGAAGTTGGTCAAACAATTGAAAATGCAACAACTTATGTATTAGAATTTCCAATTAAATCCCCAGAGGGGGCAATCTGTAAAGATGATATAAATGCAATTGCCCAACTTGAACATTGGAAAATCGTAAAAAAACACTATACAGAACACAACCCATCAGTGACTATTTCTGTCGGTGATGATGAATGGCTTTCAGTTGCACACTGGATTTATGAAAACTGGGATTTAGTTGGCGGTCTATCTTTCCTTCCAAGATCAAATCATGTATATCAACTTGCACCATATGAAACTATAACTCGTGATAAATATGAAGAAATGAAAAATCGTCTTGGTGATTTAGATTTTTCAAAAATTTTCACTTATGAAAAAGAAGACGAAACAGAAGTTAAACGAGAACTTGCATGTGTAGGAGGTCTCTGTGAAATATAATAATATGCTATATACAGGCAAAGGAGACAATGGAACAACAAAAACATTTGGTTGTAACCAACGTATTTCAAAGAGCTCAACCATTGCTGAAGCATTAGGTTCTCTTGATGAAATTAATTCATTTCTTGGCCTATTAAAAGTTAAATCTACGGAAGTAATATTCCTTATCGAGGATAAGTCTATTAATCTTGCTGAAACTATCAATCGTATTCAACAAGATCTATTCACAATCCAAGCTGAATTAGCAGGGGCACCAAAAACAATTGCCGAAGAAAAAGTAAAGTGGCTTGAATTTATAATAAATGATATAGAAAAATCTTTACCCCCAATCACAACTTTCTTTGTCTCTGGTGGTACAGAGCTTGCTTCTCTATCAGACATTGCTCGCACGATAGCTCGTCGTGCCGAGCGAAGAGTTGTCGGTGTTGTTGATGAAGGAAAAATTATAATCAGTAAAGAAACACTTGCCTACCTCAACCGTCTTTCAAGTATTCTTTACGCCTTTGCTCGTATGGCTAACCATAATGCTAGTATCATAGAAGAATCTCCTAAATATAACTAAATTATATAACTACAAAATGATATTTACATAATTTAGTAATAGGAGTATAGTAAATATGTTTTCAACAATTAAATAATTTATGATTAGGGAAGTGAGGTGTAAATCCTCCACAGTGCCGCTACGGTGATTCTGATGAAAAATCAGAAAAGTCCGAATACTAATCATGAAGTAAGTCCCGAGCAGGAAAACAGACACAATCTGTGTCTGTTGTAATGACTCCTTTGCTCTGAAGGGTCTTTTTTGTTTTTATATGAAAAGATTTACAAATCAAAAATATTATATTACTTCTATTATTGTTGGTATCACGATTACTGTAGGGATTTTTATATATGTATATAAACCAAAGATAATAGATGTTACAAATCAAAAAATCTCGACAAAAGAAAACATCCCGATACAAAAAACATCTCCTCCTAAATCTCTTTATGATAAAAATGATAAAAAGATATTTCCCATTGCAAATACAGAGAGTAAAATAATCAACAATGTATCCCCTTCTATCGTTCTTTCTACCAGAAATATAAACGTACAATTAATTATTAATCCCAATCAAACTTTATATCAAATATTAAACGATAAAAAAAACATCAACAAGATATCTTTTTCAGGTAAAAATTATTCAGGACTTGGATTTTTTATAACTGATATCGGTGATTTACATAGTGGTAATGGCAAAAATCTGTTTTATTACATTAATGGGAAAGAGGCTTCAGTCGGCATCTCTTCCTACATCCCCAAAGAGGGTGACGTCGTTTTATGGAAATTAGAATAATTAAAATTAATCATATGAAAAATATAAAAACAAAATTCACAATAATATTTCTGGCTGTTATACTCTATATTCCATTTACATTTGTGCATGCCAATAACCCTATTCCTGTTCCAGACACAATATCACCAGTCATAACTCTTTTGGGCAATGCTTCAATTTCAATAATACAAGATTCAATATATACAGATGCTGGAGCAACAGCAATAGATGATATTGATGGAGATATTACCACAAATATTTCAACCACTAATCCGGTAAATACTGCTACAGCTGGAACTTATCAAGTTCTATATGATGTGAAAGACCTAGCTGGCAATTCTGCTACGGAAGTTACGAGAACCGTCACAGTAAATCCATTGCCTCCAGTAGCTACCGAAACTGTACTTATCCGTTCGGGAGATACTATCATATATCAAGGGCCGGTTAATCTGCCAACTGCGGGAAATATAGATATTACAGATGATGCCGGTGCGGTTCATTCCGTAAATGCCGACAGCGTTCTCGGTGTACTTTATGCGCTTGATCAAACTAGTACAGCCTTTTCACTTTCTGATTTACAATATTTTAATTCCTTTGGTTCTTTTTATTTAAAATGTATTACTCCCGACGGGGCATCGCAATTATGTGATAATTGGCAATATGTGGTAAATGACACGGCTCCAGCAACAAGCATGGACTCCACAATATTAACTGGCGGAGAAAATCTGACCTTATATTTTGGAAATCCACACCAAGTAATTTTTGACAAGACAACAATAACTGCTGGTGGAACAATTGCTGCCACTGCCCAAAAATATAATTATAAGGATAACACTTGGGGTGCGCTAACTTCCGTGACAATTGGTGCGACACAACCAAACCCAAATGATCCTTGGAATCCGACTGTTGTCGTTAGTGGCGTAGTGGATGCAAATGGCGCTACAACTCTTACTCTCGCAAATGCTGGAGCATATGACGTTGGCATTGCTGAAGATTTTTATTTTCCATCTTATCCGGTGACGGTAAATACAGCTGACCCTTGTACTAATGGGTGCGGTGGAGGAGGATCAACACCGGCAACATTCAGTGTCCCGAATGCACTCAGTTATTTGTCGAGGATGCAGGCTTCTGACGGCTCATTCGGTGGGTCAACTCTATACACAGACTGGGCAGGTATTGCTGTTGCCTCTGGTAATGGCTCACGTACAAATATTCTTTCATACATGAGCGCACATAACTCTGTAAGCTCACTTCTTACTGATAACGAACGCCATGCTATGGCACTACTCGCACTTGGACAGAATCCGTATTCATTCTACGGTGCAAATTATATCGAGGCAATTACGAAATCTTTTGACGGAACACAATTTGGCGATTTATCACTCACCAACGATGATATCTTTGCGCTCATTCCTCTCGCCTCTTCAGGTTATACTGTGAGCGACGATATAATTACAAAAGACATCACATTCATTATCGGAAAACAGCAATCAAATGGGTCATGGGAGGGAAGCGTCGACCTAACAGCCGCTGCAGTGCAAGCGCTATCACCATTCAGTTCTACAAACGGAGTTCCGACTGCTCTCGCAAATGCAGGCTCGTATCTGCAGAATGCGCAGATCAATGACGGTGGCTGGGGCAACATATCCTCTTCGAGCTGGGCAATACAAGCAATGAATACTCTCGGTGCATCATGGACAAAAAATGGCAAAAGCTCAGCTGATTATCTGGGAGCACAGCAAGCAACTGATGGAGCAGGATTGCCTTCGTCTGAAACTTTGGAAAATAGGATATGGGCGACCAGCTATGCGATTCCGGCTGCTCTCGGCAAGCCATGGAACGCAATTCTTCAATCTGTTACAAAACCAGTTAATCAAATAAATTTAACTACTAGTGGAAATAATACCAGTAGTAATACAAATACAGTACAACAAATACAAAAAACTCCAATAATTACAAAAGAAGAACCAATTATACAAATCACTAAACCAATTACTAATCCTACAAAAATTACCTCTATCACTAAACCAATAGTAAAAGTTACTAACCAAAAATTAAAGTCACCAATACAAAAAAATAAAAATCATCCAAATATTCCTATTTCTAAAATAGAAAATAAAATATCAACAGATAAAAATCTTGAAGCTTCAACAATAAAAAGTGGATGGTCTGTCTCAACACCAATTATCATTGAAACTATTATTTCTATGTTTCTAATTGGTTTTTTAATTAGAAGATATATTACCAAAAAATAAATTACTAAAAAAATTCTATCTCTTCCCCCTACCTCCCATTCATAATCCCCTTGGTCTTGTTACCAACTCTTC
>JAVHPX010000014.1:14174-19793 GCA_036170795.1 Minisyncoccota bacterium | reverse complement strand
TTTTCATAGAAAGAAAAATCGTCTGGTTCGATTACGAAGTTTTGTTTACAATTTTGACAAACTCTAGTTTCACTTTTCATATAATTATATTATTCCACAATACCACCCCCTAGGCAAACATCTTTGTCATATAGGACAATTGACTGGCCTTTGTCTACTAAAATATCTTTAACACAAATAATTTGTGCTTTTTGATTTTCTAGTAATTTTATTTGGCAATTTATAAGTTCTCCGTGATAACGAATTTGCATAGTATAGTCTTTACCCTCTTCTGGTGCTCCAGAAATCCAGTTGGTATTTTTTATCTGAAGACAAAACTCTTGGTTTGAAAGAACTTGCACAGCACGACCAGCGTGAGCAGAGGAAATTCCTACCAAGGAATTATCTGTGTCTTTCAAGGAAAGAGTTTTGTCGAAAGATATAGTTATACTATTAGTTTTCATATCTTTGCTCACTATATAACAAGGCTCATCTTGTGAACTTTTTTTAGTTATTGTAAATCCATGCCTTTCCCCAAGCGTAAAAAATACTGCTCCGTCATGATGTCCTACTACTTCACCTTTTTCATTCAATACATCTCCTTTTTCAGATTTAATATAATGTTTTAAGAAATCTTTCATATCAAGTGGTCCCAAGAAGCAGACACCTTGGCTATCTTTTTTTGTGGCTGTTGGAAGTTTATATTTTTCTGCCAATTTTCTAACTTCAGTTTTTTTGAGATAACCAACAGGAAATAATACATGTGCTAAGTCTTCTTGAGTAAGAGTCCACAAAAAATATACTTGGTCTTTTGATATATCTGGTGATTTACGAAGTGAGAATAGTCCTTGAGAAGCGACGGGTGGGGGCGTGCCGTTCTGAGCTTTAGCGAGGAATGGGGTTAAGGAGCTTTGAAAGGAGCTATTCTCAAGAAGTAAATTTATGCTTGCATAATGTCCTGTCGCAATAAAGTCCGCGCCATGCTCTTTCGCAAATTTCCAAAATACTCCAAACTTCACTTCGCGATTACACATTACATCGGGATTGGGAGTATTCCCTTTCTTATATTCTTCTATCATATAATCGGCTACACCTTTCTTATAGGCATCTTCAGCATCACATTCAAGAAATGGAATAGAAAGATGCGCACATACTCGCATTGCATCCCTACGCTCATTGCGCCAAGTACATTCTATAAAATCTGGTGTCCACGTACGAATAAAAACCCCAACGACATTATATCCTTGGTCTTTGAGAATAGCAGCTGATACGGATGAATCTACTCCACCCGACACTCCAACGAATACAGTTTTATCTAGATTCTTTGCCATCTCGCAAATATACCACAAGGTAGTAATTTTAGAGAATTTGATTGCTCAATCGCAAGCTCTCCTATTTCAATCTTTCCACCTTTATTTTTAATCATATCTTTTAGATTATTTTCGTAAGTTATTGGTGAATATCCAGCAGTGTAGCCATTTATAAGAATAAATAGTGGTTTATCTGAAAGTATTTCCTGACATAATTTCATAAGTTCTAAAAAATGTACTTCTATTTTCCATAATTCATCTTTCGGGCCATGACCAAATGATGGTGGATCCATTATGATTGCATCATACCTACGACCACGTTTTATTTCTCTCTTTAAGAACATCAACACATCATCGACTATCCATCTGATTGGTGCATCACCAAGATCCGAGAGTTCTGCATTCTTTCGTGCCCACGCGACAGCAGTCTTTGAGCCATCAACATGGCAAACTTCGGCACCAGCACACGCACATGCAAGTGTCGCGCCACCAGTGTATGCAAATAAATTCAATACTGATACGCTCCTCAAGGACGGTTCTTGGGCTCCCTTAAGAACCGTCCTTTTTCCGCTCTCTTCATTATTAATTAGTAATTTGTAATTAGTAATTATTTTCTCCATCCATTGCCAGTTTGGTAGTTGTTCAGGAAAAAGTCCTGTATGTTTAAATGATGATGGTGCAATAATAAAATTTAAATTACCAAAAGAGATATTCCAATTAGTAGGTATTCCTACTTTTTTAATCCATTTTGTTTTATTACCATTACGTACAAATTGCAAATCAGCATTTTTCCAGACACTCTCAGATAATGACTTTTTCCAAAGAGCCTCAGGGTCTGGACGCACAAGAGTAAACTCCCCATATCTTTCAAGTTTTAAACCATCACCAGTATCAAGCAATTCATATTCTTTTTGTTTTATAATTTTAAGTATCATACTATTTAAGATATTTATTAATATTACTTTTATGTTCTGCAAATGTCTTTGCAAAATGAGCTAATCCATTCTTATCATGAAGATAAAATAAATATGATGAATCTACTGGATGAATAGCGGCCTCAATTGAAATTATTCCTGGATTTGATATAGCTTCTTTAGGAAGACCATTTTTGTTATATGTTTCTTTTACAGCATCAACTTGTAGCAACATACCGCGTTCAATTCTTTTCCATAATATACCAGATATAATTGAAGCATCATCTTTACCTTTCGCTTCCTTCTCTATAATTGAAGCCATAATAATAATATCACCTAAAGTATGATTAGAATTTATAATATCTTCTTTTAATGGTCTAATACGTTTTATAAAATTAGTTGACATTTCATCAATTACCTCATTTGAGGTTGTCATTGGAAAGAAAAAATATGTATCAGGAAATAAATATCCTTGTAAAGAACGTTTATCTGATAAAAATAAATCTCTCCGAAAACTAATCAATTTATCTGACAGAATAGTCGCCATTTCTATATTTGTTATTCCTTCTTTAAAGGTAATTTTTATAGGATTAATATGATGATCACCTCGAGCTAGCATCCAAGCTACATTTAACGTAGACACATTTTTATCAAAAAGATAATCTCCTCTTTCTATTTGTCTATCTAAATTAAATATTGTAATAAATATTTTTAATACAAAATGATAACGTATAATATTTTTACTCTCTAAATCTAGAGCAATAGCATCAAGTGATTCTTTTCGTTCAATATGAATTATGGTTGGCTGTCTATTTGCAATACTTCTATTATTTGTCGGAGCAGATATAAAATAATATCCTGAAATTACAAGAAAAAAAACAAAAAACAAAAAATATACTATCTTGTGAAAATTAAAATAGTTCGACATATTATAAAGGCAAATTTGCAGGTGGTTTTGCTATCTTTGATTCAAGGCGCTTGAAGCTTGGTGTCTCTGAAACCATACCAGGAAAATGAAAAATGGTTGCGAGCTCACGAGAAGACATTACAAATATTTTAGGAGAACCCGACGGGAAAAAAGCTGAAAAGAGTTTTGGATACTCTACTGAGTACTGAAGTGGTGGATGGAAAAATGTTCTCATACGATAAAAGTCTAAAGTCCTTTTCTTATATTTAGTCAAAGCAAGTCCTGTCGGGTCAGACCACGGCGCATCAAACTGGGTTGAATTTATACGATTTAATTCATTTATATCTGGCTGAGCATATTGACGCCAAATAAGACGAGAGGCACGACGTAAATTATTAAACTGCTCCTCTGTACATAATTTTTTATGTGACAAAGTAACAATACGAATACCACAGTCAAAGTGGATCAAACTGGCATTTTCAGTCACAACTTTAACCTTATTTTTAAGGAACTCAGGAGTACGAAGATCAAGACCAAATTGGCCGGGAGAATCTTCATACTTTTGAGTTCTAGAATAAGGTTTTAGTAAAGTTTCTATAAACTCAAATGTGGCAGTGTAGAAATCAACATGTTTTCCAGTCTTGTGACTATGGTACATCTTTATATTTTGTCTTATCACTATTTGTACCCACATCTGCTGACCCCTAGGAAGGGATCCAAGAAACTCTATGAGAGGTGTAATCGGATCAATCTTATATTCTTCTTTCGTTCCACTATCCATTTCTTCCATATCACGATAAGTACGAATAGGAAGAAAATCAGCTTTTAATTTATTAAATTCACAGCCCCACATTTCCCAATCTCCATTTTTCCTATATTGAGGTACACACAAAGTGTAATCATCTGCTTGTACAACTTTTGCTTGTGGATATTGAGCATAAATCTGTGTTTCTATTAATTCACGCATGCGGGTAGGTGTCCGAATAAAAAAATGAACCTTACCATCAATAGATGCAATCTCTAGAGAAAACCAAAACCATGGCGCACCTTGTATATATTGTTCCCAAAAACCTTTATTACTTTTGTGATAAAAAGCATTAGAAAATATTAACTCCATAGCAGCTGGGGACTTAATAACATCACGAGGAACCTGCACTTCAAGTAATACCCATTTGATACCCATAATAAAGCGTTCTTGCCTATAGTGATGCCACAAACGAAGAGCTACAAAAGCAAGAGGGATAGGCATTAAATACCCAATAGTTACAATTAATAATTGCAAAATATTAAAATTATGTGAAGCAAAAAAATCTATAATCATATTAATTTGTAGAATACTTTACTTTCTGATACATAATCTTATTATATCACAGGAAAAATAAAACCCCGACTAGAATGTCAGGGTTAAAAACTATACTATCGTATAGAGTCCATTTTTATTTTTGTTAAAATACTTAGAGTTTTGTAAATTAACTAAAATAGTATTTTTCTTAAGATAACGTTCTTTCATAACTTGATCAAGAATATCTTCTTTAGACATTTGACCATTCTTTTTTAAAAGCTCTTTAATAACATCTCTAACAACACCTGATTTATAACCCCATTCAGATAAAGCATAAATACCACGACCAACAAGGATAAACCTTTTATCTTTAATAAGTTCATTGTGACATGTCGCAGTATGACATTTCTTGTCAAAAGTAGCTGCTACAGCTTTTGCTACTTCACGAAAATGCATAGGAGAACCATGTTTACGCATCATAAGAAACGCATAATCTTTTACTCCACGAGTTTTAATACTTGATGATGTAGATTTACCCCATTCTCCTAGTGGATTCCGACTAATATTTTTAGATATAGAAAGCCATCGTTTTGCTATCTCTTCATTCTTATATTGTTCAGACAATTCTTTAACTTCATCAAGAAATCGAGAAATGAGTTCTGCTTCAGATATAAGTTCATCATCTGAAAGATTTTCGAATAAATTTTTAAGTGATTTATGAACTTCTTCAGAAACATCACTATCAACACTCCAACTTTTCTTAAAATTATCATCCTCTTTATGTTTTATAAATTCATCACCAAGAGTCAAATATAAATGGATATGATTCTGTGTCAATTTATCTTTAGAAATATGATTAAGAAAATCTTGCTCAGATACTATAGCACCTAGTGTATGCATTAATTTCTTTAATTCTTCAAAAACATCTTTTTCATCTTTAAAAGCTTGTGATTTACGTATTAGTATAAGTGCAGCATTTTCAATCTGACGAACACGCTCACGTGTAATACCATACTTCTTACCAATAGCTTCTAGGGTTTTTCTTTGTGAATCAGAAGTTAAACCAAAACGATTAGTAACGACTTCATATGCACGTTCTGGTAAATGTGAAAGGATTCTTTTAGTAACTTGTTTTGGTTTAAATGTAATAGTATTAGCCATTTGAATTAAAAAATAAATATATAATTTTTATAATATCATTACTATTTAATAAAGTCAACTTTTTAT
>JAVHPX010000014.1:5379-14074 GCA_036170795.1 Minisyncoccota bacterium | reverse complement strand
CTTTTTATATAAAAAGTTAATAAAATAACTTATTATTTCTTATTGAGCGATTTAGCTTTTGATCTACTTTGTTCGGTTAAAAACTTTTTACGTAAACGAACATTCTTAGGTGTAATTTCAAGATACTCATCATCTGCCATTATCTCAAGAGCACGTTCTATCGTAAGTTTATATGATGGTTTTACATTTACAGCTTCATCTGTACCAGAAGATCGCATATTTGAAAGCTGTTTACCTTTTGTCGGATTAACAGACATTTCATCTCCTTTCGTTACATTGCCGATAACCATACCTTCATAAACTTCATCACCATGTTCAACATAAAGTATTCCACGTTCTTGTAATGTCCATAAAGAGAAATCCACAACTTTGCCATTAACCATAGATGTCATAGATCCAACATCACGTTTCTTTATATCACCAGCATACTCTTTAAATCCTATAAATTGTGAAGCTAATATTCCTTCTCCTTTAGTATCAACAACAAATTGCCCTCTATAACCAAGAAGACCTCGAGTAGGTAACTCAATAAACATACGTGTAATTCCATCTTTGTCATGCATTCCATTGATAAGTCCACGACGCGCAGTGAGCTTTTCAATAACAGCACCAGAGAAGGCACTAGGCACATCAATAGTAACTTCTTCATATGGTTCGAGTTTTTTACCATTTTCTTCTTTGATGATGACATGTGGCTGTGATACTTGAAGTTCGTAACCTTCACGACGCATATTCTCAAGGAGAACAGCAATATGTAGTTCACCACGCCCGTATACAAGATATCCTTCCTGCATTTCTTCTTCATCAGAAGTATCAAAATTTACACGAAGTCCTACATTTATCTCAAGTTCTTTCTCAAGACGCTCACGTATCTGCCGACTCGTTACGTATTTACCTTCACGTCCAGCAAAGGGAGAATCGTTTACTAAGAAATTAAGAGATATTGTTGGCTCATCAATAGCAATAGATGACAAAGCAGGAGTTTCTGTTTTATCACAAATAGTTTCACCAATAAATACATCAGGGATACCTGCGATAATAGCAATATCACCAGTAAATAATATATCAACTTCTTTTCTAGCAATACCTTCAAAGGTAAACATTTTAGTAATACGTGTCGTACGAGAATTACCCTTATCATCTTTTATAAAAATAATGGATCCAGTTTTAATAGAACCAGCATAAGCACGAGCAATAGCAAGACGACCCAAGAAATTATCATACCCAAGATTAAATACTTGTGCTTGGAAAGGTTTATCTGCATCAACAGACGCCTCAGGAACTTCAGCAAGTATTAAATCAAGAAGTGGAGTTAAATCTTTTGAATCATCATCCAAGTGTAATTTAGCAATACCTTGGCGACCTATAGCATACATAGTCTTAAAATCAATTTGTGCATCACTTGCACCAAGCTCAAGGAAAAGTTCTAAAACCTCTTCATAAACACGTTCAGGATTAGCAGCTGGCTTATCAATCTTATTTATTATAACAATAGGTTTTAATCCAAGTTCCAATGACTTTTTTAATACGAAACGAGTCTGTGGCATTGGACCTTCTTGAGCATCTACTAAAAGAAGTACAGAATCTATCGCACGAAGAACACGCTCAACTTCAGATCCAAAATCAGCATGCCCTGGAGTATCAACAATATTTATTTTGGTACCTTTATAATTAACTGAAGTGTTTTTAGAATATATAGTAATACCACGCTCAAGTTCGAGCGCATTTGAATCCATAGTTGTACCTTCTTCTGTCATGCCACACTGCTTCATAAGCTGATCAGTAAGTGTAGTTTTACCATGGTCAACATGAGCAATAATAGCTATATTTCGTATTTCGATTGGTTTCATAAATATGGTTTGATTTAGTTAAAATAAAAACGCCTTCGGGCGAATGTATGTACACTATATCATGGATTTTATAAAATGTATATATAAAAATGCACTGTCATTACAACAGCGCATTTAATTATTTTTCTATTTTTTTTATTGAGAAATCGATTTAGCAAAAGCCAAAACTCTAATCTGTAAAATATTTTGTTATATTTAGTTAAAATATTAGAGTAATTTTACAATGTCGTGATACGTAATGATGACCATCAAAAGCATCAGAAGTCCGAAACCTATTATATTTGCTGTATTAGCGACTTTCGGCGGGATACGTGAACCTTTTATTTTCTCTATAAGAAGAAAAAACAATCTACCTCCATCAAGCGCTGGAAATGGTATTAAATTTATTACAGCTAGATTAATTGATATAAGAGCAGTAAATGATAGTAAATAAATAAATCCAAATTTTGCTGCATCACCAACAACTCCAACTATTCCTATAGGACCAGTCACAGCTGATAAATTTCCATGACCAGTTAATCCATCATGTATAAGAGTATAGAATCCATGCACAGTAGCAACAACAAGATTCCAAGAGAGTTTCAATCCTTCCCAGACTGCCCTATGAACAGGTAGTTTAAGTGTGCCAATAATATCCATGTTAATTCCAATCATAGGAGTATTTGTTTTTTTATTTAATTCTGGTGTCACAATTGTCTGTTGTGCAATCTTCCCTCTTTTAAATGATACTTGAATGTCTTCTCCATTATGCTTTTTTACAAAAGATTGAATACTTTCAGTTGATGTGGTATCTATCGTATCTTCTTTTGCTTTTAGATTAAAAACTCTATCTCCTACCTTAAGACCAGATTTTTCTGCAGGAGATTTTGAAACGACACTAGTGATAGTAAGAGCTTGATTTTCTATTGTAGAACCAATAGGGGCAGAACCAACAGAAGTTGGAAGACCTGACATAAATCCAACAGAAAGCAACAACCATGCTACTAAAAAATTCATAGAAACTCCTGCTAATAATACTACTGCTTGAATATACCATGGTTTATTTACAAAACTACGTTTACTATCAGAACCATAAAGAGATTCTTCATCTGGATTTTCTCCAAATATTTTCACATATCCACCAAGTGGAAGAGCATTAAAATTATAAGTTGTCTCTCCAATTTTTTTCCCAAAAAGTTTTGGTGGAAAACCAAAAGAAAATTCATCAACTCTAATACCAGATTTTTTGGCAACAATAAAATGCCCAAATTCATGGGAAACAACAAGAACAAGTAATATTACTATAAAAATTATTATATTCATTATATTAATTCATTATTTCTATTTCTTTCTTTATAAAAATATCTTCAAGATTTTTATTGACATCATCGATACATTTCTGTATATCTTCACGAGCTCTTTTCATTTCATCTTCAGGTAAAAGAGGTAAAATATCAATCTCTTCACTACGTTCTTTGCGTACATTAATACGTCCATTTTCAAGTTTTTCTTTTAAAATTTTCACAAGATTTAAACGATTTTCAGTTGTAAGCATTGGAAATATAACACGGACGCCATCACTATCAGACATAACAGAAAGACCAAGATTTGCAATTCTTATTGCATTTTCAATATCTTTAATTTGATTCTTGTCCCACGGGGCAATACGAAGAGTTTTCGAATCTTCAATAGTTATTCCTGCTACATTTTTAATCGGCATACGATTCCCATAACTATCAACCATAATACTATCTAATATCATAGGGGTTGCTTTACCAGTCCGAATAGAAGCATACTCACCTTTAAGCCATTCTTCAATTTTTTTTAATTTTATTTTAAAATTTGTTGTATTATAACTCATAGATATTTTATTATAGCACAAGTGCAATATGTTCTAAAGTCATTTTGACTGATGCACCTGGAATACTTACATACATACGACTTTTTTGTAATTCAGATAATACAAACTGAGTATGTAAATCATTTTTATTTTTTTTAAATTTTTTATATATATATGTTTCAATTTCATTTATAAACTCTGTAGCCTGAAAACGTAAAACACCACTTGTTCCATTATTTTTATTATCTTCTATAATTTGAGTTATTATTTTAAGTCTATCCACTGGCAACGAAGAAACAAATGCAAATGCTTGATCTTTAAATATCGAAACTTTATTTTGTTTTATTTTTACAATATGAGTTCGAGATAAAATTGTATCAAGTAAAAGTGATGCATCAGAAACAATAATAAAAAAATGTGTATTAGTATGAGGCTCCTCAATAATCTTTAAAAGAGATTGCTCCGCTTCATTATTAATAAATTTTGCTGCAATTATACATATTCTTTTATTCTTAGTAATAGCACACTTGCCATGCCATTCCTTTATCTCTCTAGCATCATTAATAGTGAATGAATCATAAATCTGGCACAACATATCATTACTATGTGGTTCTATTTCTTCTTTTTCCTCTAAAAAATCTCGTAATAGAAATATAGTAGTCTCAGGATCACCTTCCACTATATAACTGTGGTATAAATTTTCTGGAAATAAATTTTTAAACATATTTATTATATATCATTTCTTCACTAGAAAAGTCTTATCGAAAGAAATTACATTACCTATTGTACAACATCAAATGGAAATATATCTGAAATCTCTCCTGAATAATAAAATTCATACGCAAGACCACCAAATGTATAAGTACGATCGTTAATCACAATATTAGAACCTCCAACTTCAGGATTTTCTTTTGGAACTGATTTAACAAATCCAATATTAAAAAGTGTTGCTAATACTTCTGGTCTATCTCCTATATTATAACCAGCTTGATCCCATTGATGTATTATTTCTTTTAAGAAAATAGCTGTATATAAATATGAATAGTAATGATTTTTATTATCAGTAAGCCTAGCAAGTCTTTCTGTGTCTGTATCTTCTGTTTTATAATCAAAAATATGTTCATAATTTGAACCTAAATAAAATTTATTATTTACATCTTTAAGGTTTTGTTCTATTTCTTTAGCAGTCTCAATTTTTACACCAGCTACTCCATATGAAAATTTTGTACCATTACCTAAAATTTTAAGTGGCTCAAAATATTGTTTAAATGATTCACGATTTGATGTAAAAAAACGAAATTGCTCTGAAATCATACTAGAAATAATAATTCTTTCTGGTACGCCACTATCACGACTTACCTGCTTTATGACATCTTTATCTTTTATAAGACCATCACGCAATGTCTGCCATTCAGAAGATGAAATCCAGTCAAAAATATTTTGATTAGAAGGTGTAATTAAATTATTAACAAAATTATCAGAAAATGTATCACATTTTTTAATTTTATCTTGTAAAAATGTATTAGATTGTGTTACTAATAAAACAGCTTTAACCATTTTCTCTGCAATAATTGATGATTTTGTATATACATATGCATCAAGAATCATTTTTCCATTATCTGGTAAAATAGATGAAATAGTCATAATTTGACAAGCTGTAAAGGAATCCAACCTAGATGATTTGGCATAAGCTGTCGTATTAATTATTTTAGGTGTGTAGATAAATTTCTTATGCAATGTATTAGCATTAAAATATGCATTACGAGAATCAATACTTCCCTTAACATCAGTTAAATGAAAATGCATCAGAACATAAACACTAGCAAATATAAATCCAATAATAGCAAATCCATATAATAAGACACAGAAAACTTTTCGTGTTATATTTTTAATATTTTTCTTCATTATTTTTTACTAATAATAGTTTTCTTATATATTTTTAAATGATTAAGAGCTTCACCTGTACCCTTAGCTACACATAAAAGAGGTTCATCAGCAACATGAGCTTTAACCCCCGTACGACGATAGATAAGGTCTGAAAGATTACGCAACTGTGATGATCCACCTGTCATGATTATACCATCATCTATAATATCTGAGGCTAATTCTGGTGGAGTAAGAGAAAGAACATCTTTAATTGCATTTATCATTGTTCTTAATTCTTTATCAATTGCTCTAACGATTTCATTGGTAGATATTTGTGCTGTTCGAGGAAGACCTTGTATAAAATCTCGCCCCTTAATAGTAATAATTAATTCTTCTTCAAGGGGTATAGCGGCTCCAATTTTTATTTTTATTGCTTCTGCTGTTTTATCTCCAATAGCAAGATTAAAAGTTTTTTTAATATAATCAGCAATCGCTTGATCAATTTTATCTCCAGCACATTTAACTGACGTCGAAGCTACAATTCCTCCTAGTGAAATCATAGCTATATCAGTCGTACCACCACCAATATCCATAATCATATGACCTTTTGATTCATGAATAGGAATACCAGCACCAATAGCAGCAAGAATAGGCTCTTTTACAACATAAGCATTTTTAGCCCCCGCACGAACAGCTGCTTCAACTACAGCACGACGCTCAGTAGAAGTGATACCAGCGGGTACGGATATCATTATATCGGGTTTAAATAAATTATATTTACCAAGTGCTTTAGTTATAAAATAACGAAGCATTGCTTCTGTCACTCTATAATCTGCAATCACACCATCTTTCATTGGACGATAAACAATAATATTTTCAGGGGTTTTGCCAATCATCTCTTTGGCTTCAATTCCAATAGCTAATATTGTATTATCTTGTTCTGATACTGCTACGACAGAAGGTTCATTAAGAACAATCCCTTTACCAGGAAGATACACAAGAGTATTTGCGGTCCCAAGATCGATTCCTAATTTTTTAGAAAAAATTGCCATATACAAGATTACTATAGCATAAAAATTAATAAATTAAATAGCAGGCATATGTTTGAAATACAAGACATGTGCTAGGATTAAGTTATGTATATTGTCACTGTTATTCCAATACAAAAAAGCTTTCAAAAGGAATATCTATCTTACTTTTCAGTGCATGATATTCCTCTTGGATATATGGTTACAATTCCTATTCGCTCAAAAATAATTGATGCTATTGTTATTAATATAGAAGATGCTAGATTAATGAAATCAGATTTAAAGAATGCAAAGTATCAACTTAAAAAAATTATTACAATAAAAGGACCATCGCCATTTTCAAAAGAATTTTTTATTGCATGTGAACGTATGAAGGATTACGTAGTTAGTAACACTGGTACAATCATAAAATCTTTGCTTTTATCAACTCTTCTCAAGAATATTTCTAATCTAAAAAAACCAAATATAAATGAGTCAATAAATAATTCAAAAAACATAAAACAGGAAAAATTAATTTTTCAAGCACTTACACCTGACCGTATAAGTTGGTATCGTACACTTATACGTGAAGCTTTCGCAAAGAAAGAGTCTATCTTTCTTTGCGTCCCTACTCGCTATGATATCGAGCAATATAAAAGTGAATTGACAAAAGGTATTGAACAATATGTATTTGCTTTTCATAGTGATATGCCAACTAAGGTATTAAAAGAATATTATAATGAAGTAGTCACCTTATCTCACCCAATACTCATTATAGGGACTGGGGTGTTTCTCTCCATTCCTCGTCATGATATAAAAACTCTTATAATTGAACACGAAAGTTCAGATGCATACAAACAAATAGGTAAACCGTTCCTAGATATAAGAAGTTTCGCTGAAGTCCTTTCCTCTATTATGAATTGGAAATTAATTTTTGCTGATACTCTTCTTCGCCCAGACACACTACACCAACATGAAATAGGTGCTTTTGGTGAAGTTCATCCGCCACTTTTTCGCTTGCCTCAAGTCGAAAGACAACTAGTCGTCGATATGAAAGAAGAAGTTGATGAAAAAAGAATTAAGAAATTTACTGTGTTGTCTGATACAACAAAAAAAATGATTGAATTTGCTTTATCAAAAAATGAGTCTGCATTATTATTCTCAGTTCGCAAAGGACTTGCAGGTATAACAGTCTGCCACGATTGTGGATATACTCTTCTTTGTCCATCCTGCTCTACTCCTGTAGTACTATATGGTGCTAAAAAACGTAACCCTACGCAGACCAAAAGTGAGCGCATCTTTATGTGTAATAAATGTGGAAGAAAAGAAACAACGGAAATACGTTGTCCAAATTGTACAAGCTGGAACCTTGTTCCACTTGGTGTCGGTACAGATAGAGTATATGAAGAAGTAGAGAAATTATTTCCAAAAGCTACTATTATACAAATAGATAAAGAAACGACATCAACTGATAAAGAAGCATGTCTAGCTATGATAAAATTTATTAAAACACCAGGAGCAATACTGATTGGCACAGAAATGGTATTCTCTTACTTACATACTCAAGTTACTCACAGTGCTATTATCTCACTTGATGGATTACTTTCAATACCAAGCTTTAACATTAGTCAAAAAATTCTACACATAATTGAGAAATTACATTATGTAACTGATCGTAATCTTATTATTCAAACTCGAATACCAGATAATCAAATTCTTCAACATATATTAAGTGGTAATGTTCTACCACTTTACCGTGAAGATCTTCTTGAACGAAAAGCATTCGGCTATCCTCCTTTCAAAAGATTAATCAAAATTACATTCATTGGTACAGCTAAAGAAACAGAAAAAGCAAGATCTTACCTTGATCATACTTTAGGTATATACGATCCACAAATATTTTCAGCTTTCATTGGTAAAATTAAAGGTAACTATATTACAAATACTGTTATACGTGTTGATCCAGAATTATGGCCACTTCCAACAAAAGAAAAAAATTCTTCAAATTCTACCCTATATGAAAATCTCTTTCATCTTCCACCATCATTTTCTATTAATGTAGATCCAGAAGATTTATTGTAATCATAAGTTCCCTTTATATTTTATTAGTATCAAATTTCTGCATATGCTAGAAAGTGATACTACTTTCAGTT
>JAVHPX010000014.1:0-5279 GCA_036170795.1 Minisyncoccota bacterium | reverse complement strand
AAGAAAAATACAAACGAAAGCAATATGAACTTAGTTCGTCGTTTTTCACGTAAGGTAAAAGAATCAGGTATTATCCAAAAAGTTAAAAGCAAGCGTTATAATGAACGTTCACTTTCTAAACTTAAAACTAAACAAGCTACACTTAAACGTCTTGCTCATCGTAAGAACCACGAAAAACTTCTAAAAATGGGAAAAGTTATAGCTGTTGTCAAAAGAGGTCACCATTAATACATATGACAGACACGAAATTTTGTACAATTGTAAACAAAACAAAGAGCAAGCTTCCAAGCTTGCCTTTTGTTTCTATGAAAGATAAAATACTTGGTCATAAATATGATTTATCTGTTGGTTTTATTAGCCCTATTACTCAACGTAAAATAAATAAAACTTATCGAAACAAAAATACTACTACAAATATTCTTTCTTTTCCCCTTTCTAAAAATTCAGGTGAAATTACATTCGATTTAGCTAAAGTAAAGAAAGATGCTCCTCTCTTTAATATGACATATTCTAAATTTTTAAAATACTTATTTATACACGGATTACTCCATTTGAAAGGTTTCAAACATAGTAGTACAATGGAAAAAGAAGAAAAGAAATTTCTTACGATATTTTTGTAATATGATAATTTTCTTTTATTTACTATGGCTAAAAATAATTATACATGCGGTATTGATATAGGTACATATACTACACGAGTTGTGGTGGTAGGTTTTAATAAAGAAAACAAACTTAGAGAAGTACTTGCTACTGGATCATCAAATACAGAAGGTGTGCGTCTTGGATATATCACAAATACTGATTATGTAGCTCTAAGTATTAGTAAAGCTGTCAAACAAGCAGAAAATATTCTTGGTAATAAAATTAAGCGTGCATTTATATCTATCGGAGGTATTAATTTAAATTCAATCATTTCAAATGGTTCAGTTGTTGTGTCTCGAGCAGATCAAGAAATTACTCATTTAGATATAACAAAAGTACTTGCTGATAGTGAAGAGAATCTTGAAATATTAAACAAAAAAATAATTCATATCATACCTATCAGCTACAAATTGGATGGTAAAGATATTTATGGCAGACCAGAGGGAATGAAAGGGGTCAAACTTGAAGTAAAAACTCTTTTTGTTACATGTCTTAAGCAAAATATTGAAGATCTTATTACGTCCTGTGCTCTTGCACATATTGAAGCAGAAGATATAATAGCTTCACCTATAGCAAGCTCAACAATACTTCTTGGACTGAAACACAAAATAGCTGGATGTGCTTTAATAGATATTGGAGCTGAAACAGTTTCCTTAGCTATATTTGAAAATAATTTATTATTATCAATGCGAGTATTTCCAATAGGAAGTATTGATATAACTAAAGATATTGCTCTTGGATTCAAGATTGGACTTGAAGAAGCTGAAAGTATAAAGCTCGGTAGTGTTACAGGTGGTGATTATTCCAAGAAAAAAGTTGATGAAATTATTGAAGCACGTTTAAATGATATATTTGAACTTATTGGTAATCATTTAAAACGTATTCGTCGTAATGAATTACTACCAGCTGGAATTATTCTTATTGGTGGAGGTTCACAAATACAAAAGATAGAAGAACTAGCTAAATCAGCATTAAAACTTCCTGCACATATTGGACCAATTGATATGTCTATAAATAATAAATTTAAGATTAAAGACTCTTCTTGGTATACAGCATTTGGATTAGCTCTCTATTCTAATGACACATATAACAATAACACTGTAAATAATTCAACTGAAAATTTTCTAAAACAAATTAAGGATTTTTTTAAGTCTATTTTTTCACAACTTTTACCATAATATTCTATTATGTCAAACATTTGCTTTTTCTTAATTTCTGCTATGATATGTATATAGATTTATTATTAACTAATGATTTCAGTTTATATGATATATGTCTAAAATTAATCCCGAAATCGAGTCCTTCGCTCGAATTAAAGTTGTAGGAATAGGTGGTTCTGGTAAAAATGCCCTTAATCATATGATTAACTCAAAAGTACGTGGTGTTGAGTTTATATCTATGAATACTGACACTCAAGATTTACATAATTCACTTTCAGAAAAAAAGGTACATCTTGGTAAAAATCTTACCAAGGGTCTTGGTGCTGGAATGAATCCAGAAATTGGTAAGCGTGCTGCTGAAGAAACAAAAGCCGAAATTCAAGATGTTATCAAAGGAGCAGATATGGTTTTTATTGCCTGTGGTATGGGTGGTGGTACTGGAACTGGTGCTGCTCCAATAGTTGCTCAAGCTGCAAAAGAACAAGGCATCCTTACCGTAGCAGTGGTTACAAAACCATTTTCATTTGAAGGTAATCAAAGAATGAAACTAGCAGATGAAGGATTAGCACTACTCGAAAAAGAAGTTGATGCTATTCTTGTAATTCCCAACGATAGACTTATAGTTATTTCTGGTAAAGAAGTAGGATTCAGGCAAGCTTTTGCAATGTGTGATGAAGTTCTCAAACAAGCAGTGGAAGGCATCTCTGAGCTCATTACGACTCCAGGTATAATCAATGTAGACTTCGCTGATATACGAGCAGTTATGCATGATGCAGGCTCTGCTCTTATGGGTGTCGGTATTGCTGCTGGTGAAGGTCGAGCAGAAAAAGCTGCTCTTCAAGCAATAAATTCTCCGCTTCTAGATCTTTCTATCTCTGGTGCTCGTGGAGTCCTTTTTGCTATTTCTGGAGGAGATGATCTTACTATTCACGAGATACAAGAAGCTGCCAAGATTATCACAGAATCAATAGACAAAGATGCCAAAGTTATTTTCGGTACAATACGTGATGAAAAACTTAAAAAGGGAGAAATGAAAGTCACAGTTATTGCTACTGGTTTTCCTACTGATATGCCAAAACGTTCTCTTTTCCAAAGCCAAAATAAATTGAATGACCAAACAGTAATAAATTCAAGTAAAGAAGAAATTCTACAAGCTGTAAATAAAGAATCATCAAAAGATTCTTCTAGTGATTATCTAAAAAAATTAGAAAAAGTTGATGATGATCTATTTATAGATGATACTGATGATTGGAGTACAGTTCCTGCCTTTTTGCGAAGAAAGAAATAGCAACAAATATGATACAATGTTAGTTATGTATGATTTAATTATTCTAGGTGGAGGACCAGCAGGGACAGCGGCAGCTGTATATGCAGCTCGCAAACAACTAAAAACTGCTATTATAACAACCGAATTTGGTGGTCAGTCTACTGTATCTGAATTAATATATAACTGGATAGGTACTCCTGAAATATCTGGATCAGATCTTAGTAAAAATTTAAAAACTCATACTCTTTACTACAAGGGACCATTTCTAGATATTATTGATAATGAAAAAGTTATAAAAGTAAACAAGGAAAGTAATACAATAAACATAATAACTGAGTCTGGTAAAACTTATACATCTATAGCTCTTCTTGTAGCCACTGGTAGTGGTAGACGTAAGCTTGAAGCTATCAATGCAAATAAATTTGAACATAAAGGTATTACATATTGTGCCTCCTGTGATGGCCCTATGTTTGCAGACCAAGATGTTTTAGTTATTGGTGGTGGTAATGCTGCTTTTGAAACATCAATGCAACTACTGGCCTATTGCAAAAGCGTAACGATAGTACATAGAAGTATTGATTTTCGAGCAGACCAAATAACTGTTAAAAAAATTTTAGAAAACCCAAAATTTAAAGCTATTACTAATGCTGATATTATCCAAGTAGATGGTGATCAGTTTATAACTTCTCTTACTTATAAAGATAAAATTACAGATGAAACTCATATCATACCAACAACAGGTATATTTGTTGAAATAGGTCAAACCCCAAATACTAACTTTGTGAAAAATACTGTTGAAATTGATAAAATTGGTAAAATTGTAGTTGACCCAATGACACAAATGAGCACAACCCCTGGTATATGGGCTGCCGGAGATTGTACTAATGGTAAATATCACCAAAATAATATTGCGGCTGGAGATGCAATTAAGGCTATCGAGGATATTTATATTTGGATACAAAAAAATAAATAAAAGCTTCTCTATAATACTTTTATAATTTTTCAATAATTTCTAACTGCTCTTTTGTATTTACTCCTAAAGCTTCAAGAGGGTCTATAGAAATAGATGCGATTTTTTGATTTTCAGCAAAAGCCATACCAACAAGATCGGTAAGGTAGTATTCATTTTGAGCATTTTTATTTTTAAGCATATGTAAATGTTTCCACATCCATTTTGCATCAAAGCACATGTATGCTGGATTAACTTCTTTAATCATTTTTTCTTCTTCTGTAGCATCTTTAAGTTCTACTATTTTTTTTATCTCGCCACTATCATCTCGAATAAATCTTCCAAAAGATAAAAAAGTTTGACGCCAATCATTAAAATCAGGAACAGCAACTGTAGCCATAGTAATAATTGCTTCTTTTTCTTTTTGTGTATTTATTAAATTTTTTATAGTATCTGCACTCACAAGCGGGTGATCTGTGTATAAAACTAGTACAATATCTGCATCTTTTGCAACTGTTTCAGTAATCATAACTGCATGACCTGTCCCCAACTGTTCTTTTTGAGTAGCATACGAGTATACAGAACCAAGTGTTTGACGAACCTGATCCCCTTTCTGTCCAACAACAATAATAGGATTATCACATACACCAGAAAATAAAACAGTATCTAACACATGTTTTATAAATGGTTTACCATGAAGCAAAGTAAGGGCTTTGGGTAATTCTGATTGCATTCGTTTACCATGACCCGCAGCTAAAATTATTATTTGTGTATTCATATTTTTGTACGCGATAGAGGAGTCGAACCTCTGACCTACCCCACGTCAAGGGGTCGCTCTACCAACTGAGCTAACCGCGTAAAATAAAAAAGATAAAAACCTTTTTAGAAAAATTGCGGAAACGGTAAGACCGCGAGTACGCTTTTTGATTCTTACAGAATCTGTACACCTTTTCCTTTCGTATACTCATAAGGAAAAGTTTTTCAAACCTCACACAGAAGAGAAGTAGTTCTCTTCTTCGCTTCCGCAAAGCTTTTCGCTTCACTCGAGTTTTGCGGAAGCGGTGAGATTTGAACTCACGAGGAGCTTTCACCCCTGCCGCTTTTCGAAAGCGGTGCCTTCAACCACTCAGCCACGCTTCCATCAAAATTGTATCTATATTGTTAAAAAAGTGTTCACAAATAAAATAATTTTTTATTTCGTACACTTTGTGACCCTACCGGGAATCGAACCCGGATTACCGGCTTGAAAAGCCGATGTCCT
>JAVHPX010000013.1:0-1048 GCA_036170795.1 Minisyncoccota bacterium | reverse complement strand
GAAAGATTGGTGCTGTTTGTTTACAAACCACCAATCACGCGCCGTCAGCGAGATTACCCTACCGAGGGCACCAAAATAGAACAAAGCGGTTTCTTTGAAACCAAGGAATGGGCGTGTGTAAGGTACCCCGTTCTTAAGACAACAATTCCTAGCAATTAATTAAATTTTTATTGAATTATGTTCCTTGACACTTCGTTTGTTAATGAGTCTATGATATTATTAATTATGAATAAATTGGTTGATTTTATTAACTAATTAACTATTAAAAAATATGAAAAATAATACTATTGCATGGGTTATTGGGATCATTGTTGTTTTGGTCATCGGGTATTTTGTTATTACTATGCCAACACAAAAGGAAGAACAAAAGAGTGTGGCACAGGGTTCAGTTGTTGTTTCTTTTACTGATGCGACTGCTGACATTCAAAATGTAAATGAAGTTTCCATGGGAGTGAATAAAGTCGAACTTTATAGCCAGAGCAAGGGATGGGTGACTGTTTCCTCAGATCATATACAGTATCAGCTTCTTGATCTCCATGCTAAGAGTCAGGCGAAAGTGTATGCAAAAACAAATGTCGTAGCTGACAATTATTCACGTGCCCGGGTCACTCTCTCTGATGTAAAAGTAAAGACAAAGACTAATGGAGAAAAAATGGCTAGCATTCCAAGTAATATCATCACAATTACAGGAACAATAAAAGTAAAAGCTGATACAACTTCTAGTATTAAGTTTGATGTTTTTGCTGACAAGTCGCTCTATGTTACAGCAAAAGGAGATTACATTTTCGCACCGGTTCTAAAGATAGAAAGCCGAAGCGATGCAACAGTTAGCACTTCTTCTGACGGTACTGTTGTCTCAAGTGGAGGTACCGTAGATACGAATATCAATGTTGGAATGGATCTTGATGGAAGCGTCAAAACGGATTTTCAGGTTGATACAAATATTAAGTTGGATGTTAACGCATCCGGGAATATCGGTATTATAAATGCAACAGATGGTAGTATTAAAATAATCAACATCATTGATAATAGTGACACAAATACAAAT
>JAVHPX010000012.1:0-21201 GCA_036170795.1 Minisyncoccota bacterium | reverse complement strand
AAGTGCTTGATATAATTAAAATATGCTTAGGAAAGATCCATTTATAACAGGAGAGCAAGAGAGAGTAGCAAGAACCGTTCTTGCTACAGGTAAAAGTGCTTGATATAAGGACTAGCAAGAACGGTTCTTGCTAAGGATTGCTAGGGAAAAAAGATAGGACTAGCAAGAACGGTTCTTGCTAAGGATTGCTAGGGAAAAAAGATTGAGAAGGGTATTAATTTGACTTTCGACTATCAATCGACTATAATACGACTATGTTTGAACCAAAATATCAACTAAATACAATTCTTTTAAATAACCTTGTTCGGATTAAAAACTTGATTAGTGAATTGAACAATCAGAAATTTGCTGATCTTATTTTGGCAAAGTTTGAAAAGGATAGTTATGCTATTTCAGCCCATGCTTCCACGAGTATTGAAGGTAACCCTATTCCTCTTACTGATGTAAGGAAGATACTTAAGAATACTCCTGCTCATGTTCGTGATACAGAAAAAGAAATATTAAATTACAATAAAGCTCTTCTATATTTAGATAAATTTGTACATGATTCAAAACCTATTACTAAAGAATTTATTTGCACTGTTCAGTCTATGGTGACAGAGGGTCTTATCGGAGAGAAAAATAATGGAAAGTTTAGAGTTGATCCTGTTGTTGTTAATGATCCGCGGAAAAGGAAAATTGCATACATACCTCCCAATGCAGACGATGTATTAGAATTGACAGAAAATTTAATAAAATATCTAGAAGAAAATTATAATAAAATAGATCCATTAATTCTCGCTGGGATTTTTCATAAGCAGTTTGTCATAATTCATACTTTTATGGATGGTAACGGACGTACATCTCGACTAGTAACCAAATACTTATTAGCACGTATGGGATTAGATACTTTCAAATTATTTAGTTTTGAAAATTATTATAATCAAAACGTTACGAAATACTTTTCATCGGTTGGTGTGTATGGAGACTATTATGATATAGCAAAGACTATTGATTTTACGGATTGGCTTATTTACTTTACAGATGGGATTATCGATGAATTACTTCGTGTTCAAAAATTACTTAAGAGTTCGATCTTTTCTAATAGGTTAACAGATTATGAAAAAGTAATTATTGAATATATTAAGAAAAATGGGTCAATTTCTAGAAGTGAATACAACAAGATAACAAATCGTGCACATTCAACACAGATACTTGATTTTAAAAGATTGATAGATAAGAGCATCATTATAAAGCAGGGCAATGGTAAGGCCACTTACTATATATTAACTGAAAATTAAACTAGATATTAAACCAAGAGAAAATTTGGACTAGCTAGGGATTCGTATCAAAAACTTGCCTTAATCGTATCATTTTGATACGATTAAGGCATATAAATGATACGATTAAATATATGGTTAATTTAATAAACAAAAGACAAATTGATATTTTGGAGAAATTTCCAAAAGAAAAAGGAGTATCTTCTTCTGATATTTTAAAAATTTTTGAGCAGAAGGTATCCTTGATTACAATTAAGAGAGATTTAGAATGCTTAGTTGCATTGAAGTATTTAGAGAGAAAAGGGAAGGGTCGTTCGACTGTATATGAGAAGACTACCTTAGGTATTTTACTGTCTCCCATTGATGCTTCTAAATATAACGAAACAGATCCCGACATACGAAGTGGTAGTAGTATTTTTAACTTTTCTTTATTTGATAAATTTCCTAATAATATTTTTACAAATGAAGAGAAAGAAACACTTGATAATGCTACAAAAAAATATCAAAAAAATATCAAAGATATAACACCCACAGTTCAAGCAAAAGAACTTGAAAGATTTATTATTGAATTATCTTGGAAGTCCTCAAAAATTGAAGGCAATACTTATACTTTACTAGACACAGAAAGACTTATTCGTGAGGGAGTACCTGGAGAAGGGAAGACCAAGAATGAAACGACAATGATTTTAAATCATAAAAAGGCTTTTTCTTTTATTATGGAAAATTTAAACAGTCTTCATAAAAGCGGAATTAACTCAAATTTTGTAGAGAAAGTACATGAATTATTAACTCTAGATCTAGATGTGTCTAAAGGTATTCGTAATGGGTTAGTTGGTATTATAGGAACTAAATATAAGCCTCTTGATAATAAGTATCAGATTAATGAAGCATTAGAGTCTCTTTATAAAGCAGTAAATAAAATGGCTAATTCTTATAGCAAGGCCTTAACTTTACTTGTTGGAATTTCATATATTCAACCATTCGAAGATGGCAATAAAAGAACAGCTCGTTTGCTGTGTAATGCTATACTTTTATCTTTAAATTGTGCCCCATTATCTTATCGCAGTGTCGATGAAAATAATTATAGAGAATCAATCATAGTATTTTATGAGAAAAATTCTTTAGAATCAATGAAGAAAATTTTTATTGAACAATATCTTTTTTCAACTCAAAATTACTTAATTAAATAATTTATATAAAATATTATGAAGATAATTGTTACAGGAGGAGCGGGGTTCATAGGGTCGCATATTGTCGATGCACTTGTAGAGGAGGGGCACGAAATGCATATCATAGACGATATATCTGCAGGCAAGGATGAGAATATCAATCCGAAAGCTATAATGCACAAGCTAGATATCAGAGATGGAGAAGCTCTTCTCCCCATCTTTGCTTCTTCTTTTGCTGTGTATGGCAACCAAGATACTCTACCTATAGTAGAGAGTATGATACCTAGCCCTCTTTCTCCGTATGTTTTACATGGGAGCCAAGTATAATTTAGAGGAGGGGATTAAGGAACTAAAATAAAACAATATATAAATGATTATCACGAGACTACAAGGAGGAATGGGAAATCAAATGTTCCAGTATGCACTAGGAAGGGCTCTTTCTGTGAAGAATGGAGTGCCTTTAGGACTTGACCTAACTTTCTTGTTTTATCGTACTCCTATACCAAACTTTGCGAATTTTACATTTAGAAATTATGATTTAGACGTTTTTAATATTCAGGCGAATGTTGTTTCGAAAAAGGATATTCCTTTTTTATACAGGAAACATAATCTTGGAATATTTATGAGATATATAGACTATTTCAGACGTAAATTAATATCTACCCCCGGGAAAGAGAAAAAAGTTTGCTCTTTTGATTCATCTATTTTAGAACTTGGGGTAGATGCGTATCTAGATGGATACTGGCAAAGTCCTAAATATTTTGAAAGTATTACAGACATTATTCGTAGGGATTTTACTTTGAAAAATAAACTTCCTTCACATATAGAAAATCTAAAAGAAGTTATAAAAAATGAAAATTCTTTGTGTGTCCACGTGAGGAGAGGAGACTATGTGGGTAACTCTTTCCATGAAATAGTAGGAAAAGATTATTATGATAAAGGAATAGAGAAAATAAAAAGTCTAACGAAGATAGACAAGATTTACGTTTTCTCTGATGATACAAAATGGTGCGAAGAGAATATGAAGTTTGAAATCCCGACAATATTTGTAGGTGAGGAATATGCAGGAGTTAAAGCAGAAGGGCATATGGCTCTAATGTCTGCATGCCGTAACTTTATCATTCCCAATAGTTCATTTGCTTGGTGGGGTGCATGGCTAGCTCCATATAAAGACAAGATAGTAGTAGTTCCTAAGCAGTGGTTTGTCGATGAAAGTATTAATAGTGATGATTTAATACCAGAGGGATGGATAAGAATATAATAGATAAACATACAAATATACTAATAATTCTTATCAACAAATGAATACAAATATAAACAAGAATATGCAAAATTTAGTATCAATAATACTTCCCACATACAACGGAGAAAAATATATTAAAAGGGCTATTGAGAGTGTTCTATCTCAAACTTTTTCAAATTGGGAATTATTGGTAATAGATGATGGATCTATAGATAATACTAAATCTATAGTAAGAGTATATAATGATAAAAGAATAATTTATTTAAAGAATGAAGTTAATCTAGGTATACAGAAGACTCTTAATAAGGGGATAAGAGAAGCAAAAGGGGAATACATAGCTCGTATAGATGATGATGATATTTGGTGCGATAAAGATAAACTCCAGAAGCAAGTAGAATTCCTTGAAATGAATACTGATCACATTCTTGTTGGTACGGGGGTTATTGTTGTTGATGAAAAAAATAAGGAATTATTGAGGTACGTAGTTCCGCAGTCCGATACAGAAATACGTAGTAAGATATTAGGTAAAAATTGTTTTGTGCATTCAAGCGTGTTATTTTCTAAGGATGCTGCACTAAAATTTGGAGGCTACGATGAATCGCAGAATACTCGGCATCTTGAAGATTATGACCTCTGGCTCAAACTGGGGACTATTGGTATGTTTCATAATCTGCCCATTTATGCTGTCCGATTTACTCAGAGAGAGGGGAGCTTAAGTTCTCTCAATAAAAAAGAGCAGTTTAAGAAAAATTTACAATTAGTACATAAATTTAAAAATAAATACCCCAATTATTTAGGGGCTCTAATAAGGTCATACGCTAGGATAATAATATATGGATTTATATTAAAATCACCAATTAAATTCTCATTAAATAGGCTAATTAAATTTTATAAAGAAAATTGGTAGTTCATTAATCAGAAATATTTCTTTTATATAATTTATATATTATATCTTTAATTTTCATATAATACATTTTTAATTTATTAATTTTTTCATTTCGTAAAACAGAGTGTCCACCGTACCTGTTTTTATCACGTATTAATATGATCTGATTAAAGGGGAGTGTCCATCCTTCTGGATATAGATACGAAGGTTCTAATATTTTTAAATCTTGTCTATCAATTAAATATTTATTCCAATGTGATTCATCGTGCCACTTAGCGACAATACCATTTTTCTTATCAGTATCCACATTATCACGCATTACTTTCATTGCTTCTATAAAATATGTGGCTTTTCCTCCATTTAGTCCACCAGCAAAATAATATTGCCCTTGATCTTTAGAGATAAAGGCAATAGATTTTTTATTGTTCTCATATGTAAACTTTTTTCTATTTTTATTATAAAATCCAGGGTGCAGTGTAGCAACTAATTTTTCATTACCAGTTGGCAAGAATTCTTCGCTACTTATTTTTTCTAATACAAGTAGATTGGCATTAAAGAAGAAGAGGTAATCCATTCCGGAAAATTCTTTCTCGTGATTTAAGAATATATGAAACCGTTTTAGGGTATTATTAGGCCAACCTAGATTGTCTTGATAGATTTTATGTATATGTGGATTTTCCTTGTCGAATGCAATTTCTGGACTGTCGGTAAAAACAAAATAATGTTTTTCACTATCAACAATAAACTTTTCTTCCATACTCAAATAGAAATCTTTCCAAAAGATTGAATATTTCCCTGTACAAATGTATAAGATTCCTATTTTATTCATATTTTTTTTAAATACTACTTATATAGTAAGGTCATCCCTGGCAATCCAGTATCAAGCTGAATCTTTTTGTACTGAACATTAGGAGAGTTAAGTAATTCACTAACTGCCTTAAATGGACCTATATTATAATTTGATTTTTCTGATTGATAGAATGTATCGTGAAGTAAGATGATAGCATTGGGTACATTTTCTGTTATGCCCATTAGTTCTCTTTTGACTGATTCATAAGAGTGATCACCATCTATATAAAACAAAGGTTTAAAGTTCCCAGAAATATTTTTTATAATTTCTAGGGATTTATCTAGTCCATCACCTTGGTGTAGAATTACATCTTTTAATCCTTTTACTAACTTGCCACGCTTAAATCCAGGATGTTCTGAGTGGGGAATATTATCTGGTAAGTCTATTGAATGTATAACGGTTTCTATATTAAAGTATTTTGTTGTCTCATGAAATACTCGAGCAGACTTTCCTATGTGAGTACCCCATTCGAAGATATGAGTTGGTTTGAAATAACAAACAGATGAAGAGAGTAAACAAAGTTCACTTAAAGGGAAGGGGCTTATTCCAACCACGGGGATTAATTTTTTAATGACAAAACGAGAGATAACCCAATTATCTACTTCGAATAGAGTACAATCAGTATTTTTAGCTGGATCAACTTTTTTCTCCCAGATTTTATTAATTATTTTTTGTAACATATCTTTATTTTATCACGTAATAATTTTTTAACCCATTCTATTGCAAGGTGTAGTTTTATATACAAAATGTATAAATATAATTTAACTTTTTTTTGTCCTTTTGCCCAATTAATAAAATTATCTAAAGACTTTTCTTTTAATAATTTACCGTCTGTAAATGAAGACCTTATACTTGTAAGAGGATGGTCATCATAGATCATAAGGGGCTCATTTATAAAAGCGAAATCTGTTAGAGTTGATACTCGTAACCAATATATATAATCTGCAAAACTTCCATATAAAACTGTTTCAGTAAATCCATTTATTTGTTTGTAAATTGATGAATGAATCATAACTGAACTGCATACAATATTATTACTATTCAAAAGATTTCTAAATGAAATTTTTTCTTTATTCCAATTGGAAACTGTCTTAGACGTAACATTATCATTTATTTTTATA
Source organism: Minisyncoccota bacterium (assembly GCA_036170795.1). GTDB lineage: Bacteria > Patescibacteriota > Minisyncoccia > Phycocordibacterales > UBA9973 > UBA8515. The sequence continues at coordinate 14,673 of JAVHPX010000012.1, read as the reverse complement.
AATGCATTAGTACATACTGCTCTGCACTTTAACATCTCGGCTAAGCATATTTGTTTCTCAAGTTTTGTTGGTAACCACTCATCATCACTATCACAAAATGCTATCCATTCACCCTGGGCTCTAGAAAGCCCGCGATTTCTTGGTCCAGCTGGACTGCCACTGTGTTCGTCAGCTACCCAGACTACTCTTTCATTTGCCATTTTTAGTACGATATCTTTGCTTGTATCTGTTGAACCATCATCACATACAAGTATTTCAATAGGTGGCAGTGTTTGGTCAAGACAGCTTTTTATCGTTGCCTCAAGTGTCTGTGCACCATTCCATACAGGTATTACAACTGAAATTTTAATCATACTCATAATTTTACTTTATTTTTTCAGCTAATACATGATATCCAAAACATAGTAATTCATTTGAACCACTATCTTTCTTATTATATTTATTCAAAATTTTTAATACCAATTTAATCAATATTTTTTCTAGTATATTAATTTTAGAAGATGAATATTTATTAATGATATCAGGAATCCTTCGAGTTTCCTGAGCCAAATATTCATAATAATTTCCATTTGGTCTTATTTCTAATATTTTAAATCCATTATCATTCAATATTTTTTCATAAAAGTATTTACTGAAACCAGTTGAGAAATGATAAGGAGCAAAGTGGGTTAAGCTACAAAACGGGGCAGTGATAATTAATTTACCATCAATTTTAAGTAATCTAGAAAATTCCTTAAATGCTTCATTTGGGTATGGTATATGCTCTAAAACCTCTATGCACATTATCGCATCAAATGAATTATCTTCCACAGGTATTGAGGAAATATCACTTACTATATCTAATTTTGAGTTGTCCCACTTTGTCGTTTGGAAACCTTCGCTATTACCAGAACCATCGTAACCGCCAAAATCTTGACTTGTATATTTTAAATGACTACAAAACTTTTTATATTGTAATTCACCTGCACCCGCATCCAGTAATGAACTACCTTTGGGGATTTCTTGAAGTTTTTTTTCTAACCAAAATTCTCTATTTTTTTGATTTCCGTTACCAATATTATTACTTCCTAAAATTTTTTTAATTATTTTTTTATACATATATTTATTATTTTTTTATAAACCAAAAACAACCACAAGCGTATCTCTGTATATCTGATATTTCTTTTGATGTATTATATATTATACCAGTATTTAGTGCATCATCTGGTATTAATGAAAATTCTTTTAATGTTAGAGTAGGAAAATAACTAATTACTTGCTCATATGAATAAATACGATGAGCATTAAATTGTATTGTAGGTTTGCCGACTGGAACTATAAATAATAAATTTCCATTAATGGCTAGTACTCTTGATAGTTCCCTCATTGCTTTAATATCACCTTCAGGATCTATCGGGTCTCCGTATCTACCAAGTCCTATATGTTCTATTGTGTGCATACACGATAGGGATTCAACACTATTGTCCTTAAAAGGTAGAGACATAAGATCTACCTTTTTTGAAGTTAAATTACTTAGCTTAAGGTTTGCTGGTCTGTAATCATAAAATTCTACAGGAATAAATGCTGATAGCATAGTCGAGAAACTCAATATAGAGGATATATCTATATGCTTTGATGGCTTTGTCTTTGCAATAATTCTAGCTGCCCAAGCGGGATGATATATATAATGTGCGTCAAAAGAAGTATTTATCGTATTATCAAAAAGTTGTGGGTTTCTATTTCCCCAATAAATTTTAAAACGATTTATATTTTTAGATGATTTTTTAAATTTTAGAAAATCATAAGTAAAATTTATATATAAATATATTTTTTTGATAGGTTTCTTTATATAGGGTGGTATTATTTTTTTAATATTTTTTAACATTATTATAACTTTATTATTCTTATAATATCATTATGCACTTGAAAATCTAATTTTAGGTCTATTTTTTTAATAAATGCTTCAAACTCAATTAATGTTGGATAGTCTTCTTTTCCAATAAATAATCTTGCATCATCTATTAGAATTACATGATTTTTTATTTTGTGGCTCAGAATTAATTCAATTTCTTTTATTACAGGAGTATTTAAGTTTCCTTTTGATGTAATACCACCTGAATAATGTCCATCAAGCCAAAAGAGTGCAGGTTGATTTATTTTTAATAAAATATCAGGTAGTATGTCTGAACTATCACCTTGAAAAATATGAATATGATGATATTTACTAAATTTATTTTTTGCATTTTCAAATAAAATTTTATCAAGCTCTATTGAATATATTTTATCAAAATTATTTCTTAAAGACATTATAGTATCACCTAAATATGTTCCAGTTTCAATAAAGATTTTAATTGAAAATTTTCTGGCATAACTTTTTATTATTCTTTGTTTTATAAAATGAGGAGCTGGAATGGGTTTATTTTTAACTCGCCATTTTATTTCAGTAATAATTTTGTTTCGAAATATTATATTTACAAACTTATTTTTTATAGATTTAGTAATTTTAATGTTTTTTTTCATAATTTTTTTGTTTTGTAATCTAATATTGAAGCTATTATTCCAGAGCTATGTCCTTTAAATATTTTTGATTTTATATTATTTATATCGCTTATTTCAAAGTTTAGATTTTTTTTATTATCTAAGTATTCTATATATGGACGATGAAGTGTTACTTCAAAATTATAATGTCCCGTATTAAATAAGTATCGGGGGATTTTTATTGTTGATTCATAATATCCACTATTATAATTATTTAATTGCAAAGTCGAATCAGATTCTGATGACAGAAGAAGAAGTCCTTCGTCAGAATAAAAAAGAATAGAAAGTAAGGTTTCTTTTTGTGGTTTATCGAAATAATATTCAATCTTTATAAAAAAATACTCGCTTATTGGTATTTCTGAAGACAATATTCCTTTTTGGTTTATTATGGATATTTTTGTTATATTTGCTTGTTTATCTTTATTTATTTTATATTCATATATAGCTTCATGTTTTTTATTATTATTTAAATAATAATCTATTATTAAATTTGTTTTACCAAATTGCCCTAATTTACCTTCATCCAAAAAAATACATTTATTACATAATTGTTTTATTGATTCCATATTATGACTCACAAAAAGAATTGTTCTTCCTTCTTTTTGTGTAATATCTTCCATTTTACCTAAACACTTTTTCTGGAATTCTGCATCTCCGACAGCAAGTACTTCGTCTATGATTAGTATATCTGTCTCCATGTGGGCGGCGACAGAGAAGGCGAGGCGCACGTACATACCACTTGAGTAGTATTTGACTGGTGTATCTAGGAACTTTTCTATATCAGCGAATTTCACTATCTCATCAAATTTTCTGACAATATCTTTCTTTTTCATTCCAAGAATTGCTCCATTTAGAAAGATGTTTTCTCTTCCTGTGAGTTCTGGATGGAATCCTGTACCAACCTCAAGTAGGCTTCCGACCGTACCATTTATTCGTATCTCTCCAGTTGTTGGGGGAGTAATCTGAGAAAGTATTTTTAGTAGAGTAGATTTGCCTGCACCATTTCTCCCTATAATGCCTACGACTTCACCCTTCATAATTTCGAAGTTTATATCTTTGAGTGCCCAGAATTCTTCTTTTGTTTCTATTCCTAAAATATTTTTAGTTTTTCTTTTAAGAAATGATAATGGATCCTTAAAAGCATTTGTCATGATGTCACGAAGAGTGATATATCCACCTTGTTGATGATTTATATTATATTTCTTCCCAATTCCTTTGACCTCAATAATTTTTTTATTATTTGTTTCCATTTGTATGTTCATTTAAATTATGTCAGCGAAATAACGCTCGGTCTTTTTGAATGTGTAAATTCCAATAATCATTAAGATAAATGTAGCTACTAGAGATATACCAACAAGAGTCCAGTTTAATACTGTTGTTCCTAGTAGGGTAGCTCTCGCACTCTGGATAACTCCCATCATAGGATTTAGAGCTAGTATCCAAGAATATTTACCAGCAATAGAAGCGGGGTATATAACAGGGGTTACGAACATGAGTATCTGAATGAAAAAAGGAAGAGCATATCGTACATCTCTGTACTTTACATTGATAGATGCAAGAAAAAGTCCAAATCCAACAGATGCCATAAAAGTAATAATGAGAAGTAGTGGAATAATAAGTAGCCCTACTATATGAGGAGTGTATCCATAATAAATCATCATACCCACTAGAATGACTGCTGCTATAGCGAAGTCTATGAATTTTGTTGCTACGGAAGAAAGAGGAAGTATGAGACGAGGGAAATATACTTTTGTGATTATAGTTTGGTTGGTTATAAGTACATTACTGGTATCAGAAAGAGCGCTAGAGAAGAACTGCCAAAAGAGGAGTCCTGTATAAACGAATATAGGATAAGGAACTCCATCGGAAGGAATCTTTAGTAATCCTCCAAAGAAAACAGAAAAAACAACCATGGTCATGAACGGTTGAAATACTGCCCATAGTGCACCAATAGCAGTCTGCTTGTAGCGAACTTTTAGATCACGCCATGTAAAGAAATAGAGTAGTTCTCGGTATTCCCAAACTTCCTTTATATCAGAAAAACTAAAGAGTTTCTTGGGTTTAATAACAACATTATGCGAATTTATCATTAAATTATATTAGCATTTTTAGAGATTTTATTCTATCTTTCTATAAACTCTTTAGACCTTGCCTAAAGAGTTTATAGTTTTTAATGTGTGAAAATTATTTGAATAGTTTTTAATACGATTCCCAGATCAAGGAAGATATTTTGATTCTTTATAATGTCATAGCAGGGGATAGTAGTCAACATAGGGGTATTTTAGCATAAAAGTAGGTAGGTTAGCACCGTTTTGGTATTCATGGAGGTAAACATCCCGAGCTTGTGTTTCATATTATATAATAGTATGATATTATCATATTATTATATAATACATTTATAAATATATGAGTACAATATCCGTCCCGATTCCTGCTCACATGGAGGAATCACTAAACAATTTAATAAAAAATGGACGAGGATCCAATAAAGCTGAGTTAATTCGCCGTGCTATTACTAATATGGTGGAGGATGAAGCAGTTCAGACTGTTTTGAATGCGATGAAAGAGCCAACTCTATCTGGAGATTTGAAAGAATTAGCTAAAAAATTTAAATAGTACTTTATGGAAATATCATATAAAGTTACTTTTATTCGGCAGTATAATAAACTCGAAAAAGATCTACAGGCAGAGGTGTTAGAGAAAATAGAATTATTTAAAAACAAAGAAAATCATAAATCTCTCCAGGTTCACAAACTTCATGGCTATCTAAAACATAACTATAGTTTTTATGTGAATTATAAATTTCGAATTGTTTTTATCTGGGAAGGTAAAGATAAAATAATTTTACTTGCAATAGGTGATCATGATTTATATAAATAGGAAAAATGGATACAAATTCTGCTATGGCAGAATTTGTATCCATTTGGTGATCCTTAGTATTTAATGCGTAAATATTATCTGTATTGTTCGCAATATGATTCCGAAATCAAGGAAAATATTTCGATTCTTTATATAGTATAAATCGTATTCAAACTTTTCTTTTGAATCTTCTGTTGTGCGAGCATAGCGGTACTTAATCTGTGCCCATCCAGTAAATCCAGGGCGAATAATATGGCGAAGTTCATAGTGGGGGATAGATTCCTCAAGTGGCTTCACGAACTCAGGCCTCTCTGGTCTTGGTCCGACAAATGAAAGTTCACCTTTCAAAATATTTATCATTTGTGGAAGCTCGTCTATATGTAGCTTTCTTATTATTTTCCCAATTGGAGTTATACGATTGTCATTTACACTAGACCAGACTGCGCCATCCTTCTCTGAGTTTACTACCATTGATCGTAATTTATATAAATGAAACACTTTTCCATTTAATCCTACACGATCCTGCCTATAGAATACTGGACCGCGATCATAAAGATAAATTAAAATTGAACTTACAATCCAAAAAGGTGATGAGAGGATGATAATAGAGACAGAGAAAATTATATTAAATACATGCGTGATAAAGCTATAAGCTAAATTTATTTCTGTGCTTATATTTTCTATTACCCAAGATTGAGATATGTACCCAACAGGAATTTTATACAAATATCTTTCGTACGCTTCTGCAACATCAATAATCTCTGTCTTGTTCTGATATAGAGTTACGATATCTTTCTTTGGTATTTCATTTGAAAGTCCTTCAAATATGAATACAGAATTCTTCATATTGATATATTTCTCTAGTGATTCATGAAGACTTGCAGTATAAGACATAAGTTTCAGTCCGAGCTGAGGATTGATCTCTATTGTTTTGTGTAGTTCGTCCATATAAGGAGTCTTGCCTACTAGGATAACTGGTCTGACGATTTGTTTCGAGAAGTATATATATACAACTCTACGTAGAACGAAAGAGAATAATCCAAATCCAAGGATCTGAAGAAAAAGATTTGTTTTTGGACTGATACCAAATATTGGTATAAAGTAAAAAAATAATATTCCAACAGAAAGACAAATAATAAGTGCAAGCCCGAACTTCTGAATGTGGGGAATAGTCGGTTTTATACTAAAGATATTGTATAAACCAAAAAGAAAAAAGATCAATGTCCAAGATACATAAAGTATGGCAAAAGGCATACTATGTGTAGATAGTGCTTGTTCATATGTATCCCCAAAGCGCATAAAGAGGATTATTATAAGCGATGTCCAAAAGGCGACGAAGTCTCCAAAAATAATGAGCCATACTCTATTCATATATAGTATACTACTCAAATATCATGGTTTAGTAAAGTTGAGTCTATTATTAAAAAGTGTATGTTATACTATATATATGTTTAATAAACATTTATTTAAAGTTATTGCTGGATTCTGTGGAATGATAATTTTAGGTCTTATTCTGCTTGTTATTATAGATTCATACCAACCAAAGAATAAAGTATCCAAAGTTGTCCCTGAAGTTCAAGCCACAAACAATATAAATTCTAAACCAAAGTCAGTCACTCTTCCTTCTGTAAAGAAATCAACCGTCTCTACACCTAAAAAAAGAATTAGATAGGTTTTATTTATATCTCAAAATAATAGAGAATTTTATTTGTTATCTATTGGTGATTATCTTTTATATCAATAAATTATTATTTGTAATAAAAATATATTGATAACTATTTATGTTTTATTGTATTTTCTGGTATAATTAGAATAATTATTAGAGGTAATATTTTAATTTTAAAAACATGAATAGAAAAATATTTATTATTGTTTTTGTTTTAATTCTTTTTGGTTTTACATCTAAGGTGCAAGCTATTTTCTATGCTCCTATACTTGATATAAATGTACACCAACACTCGGTCGGAGGAGATGGAACTTTTAACTTCCATGTTGAATTCATATCTCCTTTTGATCCGACTATATATCCACAAGAAGATTTCAGTATTGATACTATAGACGGGCTAGGTTCATATACCACTAGTGGTTTTGGTGGTGACTATACTCGTTTCTATTTGACACAAATTCAGAACACAGGTTGGCAAAGTCCTGTAATTGTATGTACTAGTAGTAATCCACTAATAACGACTTCACCAATTACAAATGGTATTTTGATAATTGGACAGCGGTTCAGTTCTATTGATTGTGATATTACTAATACGAAAGCTACTCCTGAGAGTCCAGATACTTACTATACGAAAATCACAAATATTCCAGGTGACGTAGCAGAGCTTTATGATACGCCTAGCAAAAGTGGAACTTTGATTAAAACTCTACCCAATGATTGGATTGTAAAAGTAGTAGGGAAGCTTGGTACAGATAATAAACCTATGATATCTGGTGGATATCTTTGGTATCAAGTAGAAGATCCGACAGATAATACTATTCATTATATGATTGCTGGTACTGGCAGTGATGTTATTTATCTACCATATCAAGAATCAAAACAAATAGAATATGAGAATAATTCTGTTAATAATTTAAGTGGAAATGTTAACTCAAGCAATAGAAGAGATATTTTTCTTCAAGCCCTTGATCATTATTACAACAATGAAAGTAGTACAAAATCTTTATATAGTGGTAATGATACTACATTATTGTCTTCTTTAAAGAACGGATCTTTCCCTAAAGAAGTTATATTAGCTATGGTTGCTCAAGAGATAAGTGGTGAAAAATTTGATAATGAGAATGTAAGTTTTGATTATGGTCATGGATTGATGCAAGTAACAATGGACGCACTTGCTCACGAGAATCCAACAAGCAAAAAATATGGATTTAATTTTAATATAGACGACCCGAGAGGGTTTTCTAGTAGGTCAAAAGTAGAAGTATGTAAAGAAGAAAATTCAGATCAATATAAGAAATGTTATGAAAATACAGATACATATAATACAAAAAAGAAACCATATTCACATTATGATCATAACAACTTAAACCCTATATATAAACAATATGCAAATACTATACAATCTGTATATGCAAATATTAAAGATGGACTTGGTATTTTATTGAAAAAATATAAAATTGCTGTTAGAAATTCTTGTGAAGGTGGTAGTTATACTGTCGAAGGATATACGTTTAATTGTAATGATTTAGTGAATGTAAAGACAGTCTGGTTTTATAATGGAAAATCTTTTTCAACAAAATATAATTATATGAAAGACATATCTAATCAATTGAAGGTACTGAGTAATACTTTCCCTGGGATTACATATGCAAATAATGACAATTTAATTGAAAAGTTAGCAATTGCAAATCGTCATCGCATAGAGATAGATGCTCATAGTCCTATAGAGGTTCGAGTTAAAGATTCACTAGGACACATTATTGGTTTAGTAAATGGGGAAGATATAATAGATATACCAAATGGTACTTACAATAAAGACACTGAGAGTGCTGTCATCTTTTTCCCAACTGACACTTATAAATATGAAGTAGTAGGTGATTCAACTATTCCAACTGGTGGTACGTATGGACTCGATATTAATATATTTAATGGGAGCGATACACCTTTAGTTTTTAATGCGGTCAATTTGCCTATTACTGAAGGTGAAAAACATATATACACAGTAGATCAAACTAAGCTCGCTCAAAATGCCCCAGATGCTGTAACCATTCAAATAGATACAAATGGAGATGGAACAATAGATAGAACAGTTCAAACAAATAATGAGTTGTCATCTATTACACCTTATGATTTTAAATTTATAAAACCATCAAATGATGATGATAATAAATATAAAATAAACAAAGAATTATCTGTAAGCATAAAAGTAACTGCAGATCATAAAAAGAAAATCCCACTTCAGCATCCTTGGCTTAAAATAACTCGTATTTTAGATAGATACAGTCCTATTACAAATATAGTTGCTACGACAGTAAATAATGATTGTCATAGTGATAAAGAAGAAAGAAATAAAGAAAAAGATAAAAAAGATAAAAAAGATGATAATTGTTCCAATAGTAGTAACATATATGTTTTTCAATTGCCAAAGAATATTTTAACGAAAGGACAATGGAATGTAGAAGTTGGGCTTGATAATGTAGTGAAGCACTCTATTAACATTAATATGGTAAAATAAAAATATGAAAAAGAATATTTTAATTATTGTTTTAATATTTGTAATGTTCTTGGGTTTTTATTTTTTTACAAAACAAAAGAAAATAGTAGAAGCACCAATAAATACACAACAAGATAGTTCTCAAAGTAATAAAGTAGCAAACATTGATACCAAAGAGTTCAAACTTGATAATATGGTATTGAATATTCCAAAAGACTTAGAAGTTAGTATGTTAAATAATAATAGTTTGAGTATAAAAATTCCAGGAGTTTATGCTGAAAATAATGATGCTTTTAAAAAAATACAAATAAAGAATAAATCTATAGAATTTTTTTACTATAAAAATGATAATAATGAAAATAAATCTTTAAAAGAATGGTTTATGTACAAAGGCCCTCAATCTGAAAAAGGAGCACAGATAGCTATTGAAGAAAAGTATATAAAACTTAATACTTTTGATGCCTACCTTACTATTTATGGAGTTCCTGATTATACTTTTGATACTAAATATTACAATCGTGAACAAACTTACTTATCAAACAAAACTGATATATATGAGATTTTGAATTACAGAATGGCTAATGTTAATGAAGTAAAATTAACTCCAGATGAATTAAAATCAATTCAAAATTACGAAAAAATTGTCGATCAAATAATACAAAGTATTCATTTTGTAAACTAAATTCATTCACAAGTTTGACAAATTATAATTATTTGCTAGTATATCTTTATAGCCGTAGAAAGTAGGCATTTATAAGTCCTGCTGAGGTTTTCTTCCTCTCCTTAGTAAGGATAGAGGGGAATACTTAACGGCCTTAATAGGTCGATTTTTTTTATTTAGAAAAGGAAAACAAATATGCCAATTACATTAGATAAAAAGAAAGAGCTTGTGGCTGGTTTAGAGAAGTCATTGAAAACTGCAGAATCTGTTGTTTTTGTGAAGTTTGATAAATTGACAGTAGCAAATGTTAATATTCTTCGACGTAATTTACAGAAAGAAGATGTTGGTTATGTCGTTGCAAAAAAGACACTACTAAAACGTGCTCTTGGTACACATGGAGTAAAAGGAGAACTTCCAGAAATGCATGGACAGATCGCTATTGCATACGGTGCTGATTTACTCGCACCTGCTCGTGAGGTTTTTGCTTTTCAAAAGACTCATAAAGATAATGTTACAATTATCGGAGGAGTATTTGAAGGTAAATATATGAATGCAAGTGAGATGATGTCGATTGCGACAATCCCTCCACTTCAGATATTGCGTGGTATGTTCGTCAATCTTATCAATTCACCGATCAAAGCGTTCGCTGTGGTGCTTGATCAGATAGCCCTAGCAAAATAGTCGCACAAAATAATTATTATTTAAAAGCTTCGCAAATTCTATTTTGAAAAAAGTCCTCGGATCTCCTCGCACTAAATCCTAAAAAGGAGCGAGACCAGACATTTTTCATAAAAGAATTTGCTACGCACAAATTACTATGGAAGAAGAAATAAAAACAGATAAAAAAGTTAGCGTTCCTGCAAAATTCAAAGATATCGTTTCAAAAATCGAAGAGATGTCAGTACTTGATTTACATGAACTTGTAAAAGTATTGGAAGAAAAGTTCGGAGTCTCAGCTGCCGCAGTAGCTACTGCAGGTCCTGCAGTAGCAGGGACAGGGGAAGAAGTTGAAGCAAAAAGTACATTCACTGTGGAACTTACAGCTGCTGGTGAGCAGAAAATTGCAGTTATGAAAGTTGTTAAAGAAGTTCTAGCCCTTGGTTTGAAAGAAGCAAAAGACCTTGTTGATGGCGCTCCTTCAGTTCTTAAAGATGGTATGAAGAAAGTTGAAGCTGAAGAATTCAAGAAGAAACTTGAAGAAGCTGGTGGTAAAGTAACTTTAAAATAAAGAGACCCATTCATTTTTGGCATCTTCCCTTAGTAGGGGAGAAAAGCTTAAAAAGCACCCTGCAAGCTTTGCTTGCAGGGTGCTTTTTGTTGGCGTATACTATGACTTATATGGAAACCCTAGCAAAACTATTTGGTGGTCAGGCACGAGTTAAAATTATGCGCCTTTTTTTATTAAATAAAACAAATGCTTTTGAGATTGATGAAATCTCTAGTCGTAGTCGTGTAACTAAAGTAAATGTTCGTAAAGAAATAAATGGACTTTCTGCTATGGGTTTTATTAAACAGAAAACTATTTTTAAAAATGGTTATCGTGGGACAAAAAAGAAAGTTTCTGCTTGGTCTTTAAATATATCATTTCAATATCTTGAGGCTATTCATGATTTACTTGTTGACCCACACTTACTTGTAGAAGAAGATTTAGTCCAAAGGTTTAAACCAATAGGCAAGATCAAGCTCATGATTGTATCTGGTGTATTTATTGGTGATAAAGAAAGTCGAGTTGATATATTTTTAGTTGGTGATAAATTAAAGAAAAATATACTTCAACAGGTTATTAAGGGCCTTGAAGCAGAGATAGGGAAAGAGCTTGATTATGTAGTTTTTGATACAGCAGAATTTAAATACCGTCTTGATATGTATGATAAGTTGGTTTGCGATGTTATTGATTTACCACACCATAAGCTCATCGACAATGGTCAGTTATCCACATATATTTCTAAAAAATAGTTATATTTTGCTATAATAGACTATAGTACTTGGAAGGGTCGAAGCTTTGTAAGGTACCTTTATTATTATTTTTTTACAAACAAATCTATTATGATGTTTATAAATTCTTGGGGACTAATATTTAGTGAATCGTTATTAAATTTATGGGTTGGTTTTATTAGTTTTGTGCCTAGTTTATTGGGTGCAATCATTCTATTTATAATTGGTTGGATTGTTGGATCAGTTGTTAGCAAAGCGATTAGCCAAGTGATCGATGCTCTTAAGGTTAACAAACTTTTTGAAAGTGCAGGTGGAGCTGATTTTATGAATCATGCCGGTCTTAAATTAAATGTCGGTGGATTTATTGGTGGTCTTGTGAAATGGTTTATCATCGTTGTATTTTTGATGGCATCACTTGAAATTATGGGTCTTACTCAAGTTAATGATTTCCTTCGTGAAGCAGTACTCTTCTACTTACCTAAAGTAATTATTGCATCACTTGTTCTTATTATCGCAACAGTTATTGCAGATGCAATGCAGAAACTTGTACAAGCTTCTGCTCAAGCAGCAAATGTGCGAGGAGCTCATATGGTTGGTTCTGTAACTCGTTATGCAATTTGGATATTTGCGTTTATCATTGCTTTATCTGAACTTGGTATAGCAACTGCTTTTATGCAAATTCTTTTCACTGGTCTAGTAGCAGCTCTTGCTATTGCAGGTGGTCTTGCATTTGGTCTTGGAGGTAAAGAAGCAGCAAGTCGTGCTGTTGAGCGTTTCTCGCATGACATGTCAGGAAAGATGTAATATATTTTAATATTTTACATACAAAAAGCCCTCTATTTATAGAGGGTTTTTTGTATGCGTAGACAAAGATGAATTGCTGTGCTAGCATTTCAATATGAATAAAATAATCACATTTTTCATTACAGTTTTTATATTTAGTATAGGAATCACCATATCGTATGCAGAAGTTCAAAATTCATTTTTACCAAGCACAACAGCGACAACTCAGATTCAAAACTACCTTTTTACAAGTACACTCCGCTACGGTATGACAAATGGAGAGGTGTATCAACTTCAGCAATCTTTGCTTAACGATGGATATCTACAAGGATCTGTCGATGGCAAATTTTTTCGGCAGACGTTCAATGCCGTTGTGCGCTTTCAACTAACAAACGATCTCAAGGCCGATGGAATTGTCGGTGTGGCAACACGCGCAGTTTTAAATAAAGTGGTCGTTCCTACTCCAAAAAACGTGCCTACTGTGCTTTCACCTAATGGCAGCGAGAACTGGACTATAAATTCGACTCATCAAATTACTTGGAAAGTTAATGATGGAAATCAAGATACTAAAGTTGATATTTATTTGGGAAGTTTACAAACCCAACATGTTACTGGTTGTTCTGATGCTTGTCCTTTGTTCTCATTGTTTACGTACGTTCTTGATAAAAATATTCCGAGCAATACTACGTATAATTGGATCGTTGGCACAGACATGAATAATTACCATATCCCGTTAGATAATTATGTAGTTACAGTTTGTATTGCTGGCACGAATAATTGTGATTCGAGCAATCAAATTTTTACCATTAGTACTGATAGTCCTTTGCAGCCGAGCGTGACAGTCACGTCTCCAAATGGCGGTGAGAATTGGAATTATAATTCAGTACGTCCAATTACTTGGAATATAAATAACAGAAACCAAAATACGAAAGTTGATATTTATTTAGAAACACAACACACAGTTAATTGTTTAGTTGCACCATGCCAGGTAATTTTTGGATCACCGACGTATGTGCTTGATAGAAATATTTCAAACTATACTTCGTATAATTGGATTGCCATGACAGATATTGATAACAAAGTTATTCCGTCAGGCACATACGGACTTAAAGTCTGTATTACTAATACGAATACGTGTGACTACAGTGATGGACCATTTACGCTAGTAGGTCATATCTATCCTATATAAAAATTGGTGATGATACAAAAAGCCCTCTATTTATAGAGGGTTTTTTGTATAACTATAAAGGATATTTATCAGTCATTATAAATTCTCCTCTAAGAAAATCTTAGAGGAGGTTATTGGTTTGTATTTTTGGGTTCCTTAAAGATTTGTATGGTGCATAACTAACAAATCTTTAAGGAACCTAAAATCCTTGACTTTCTTTTTCATTTCGTATATTATTCTAATCACGATGTTAATGAATAAAATCCAATCAAAAATGCGGTAAAAGTAAGACCAGTTGGTTTCGCTTTGTCCGCCAAAAGGCGGATTTTTCTTTTGAGGCATCGAATATGATATTTGAAAACTGAATGCTGTTCCGACTCACTGTTATCCTAACAATTTTTTGTCAGGGTCTTTTCAATCAGAGTCGGAAACAGAACGCAATAATAAAAAAGATGTACATACATTAGAGGAAGCGGTTCCCGAGGATGTGTGCATTGTCTGATTTTCTCGTAAGAGAAATGAAGATGGTTTTCAGATTTCCTAATAGGAAATTAAGAGTATATGGTGGATGCCTAGACTAAAAAAGGCGA
>JAVHPX010000011.1:0-4791 GCA_036170795.1 Minisyncoccota bacterium | reverse complement strand
TCTCTGTCAATGGAATACTGATGGCTTCGATTAAAGAACTTAATTTGAAGATAGAGGATGCGATGGCACTACAAATAAAATCTAAAACATTATTTGAATCTGTAGATGCATTCTTTACTGATGTTGTAATAAAAGTTGAAGGTGGTGTAGCTTATATGAAAGCTCTTGTTGTAGATACTCTTGATATAGGTAGTCCAAGTAAACGTACGGGTGTTACTTTCTATGATGAAATTACTGGTTTACCTTATTGTCTTTCTGTTGCTAATGGAACTACAAAGACAACTGAAGGTAAATGTACTATTATAGAACCTGCGGTTGTCGTACCTACTCCAATAGTGCCAACTCCAGCACCAACACCAACTACAACACTTGATCCAGCACCAACTCCAACTCCAACACCAGAACCAGCACCAACACCAACTCCAACACCAGATCCAGCACCAACTCCAACTCCAACACCAGAACCAGCACCAACTCCAGAGACTCCATCTACTCCTGTGGAACCAACACCAAACCCCGCACCAACTTTATAATGAAAAATTATACTTTTAAAATAATTATGAAATATTTTAATTTTTTGTTGATAGTTATTTTTGTATTTACTCCTTTATCATATATTTTTGCATCACTTTCTTGTTCTGTTACAACAGCAGGAACATGCACGGGTGGAAGTGTGGTGCTTTTACGTATGTCAGGCTCGACAAATGCACACGCGGAACTTCCAAGCCAAGCAAATGCAAACTATGCAAACAATGTTGTTTGCTGTAGTAGTTCTTCTAGTATTGGAAATTCTTGCTCTGGTAGTAATTATAAAGTTTTTGGAAAATTATCTGGTGTGACGAATGCTCATATGCAACAGACAAGTATCAATACTTATTTAAATGATGCTTGCCTGTCTGATACATCAACAGGGGACAAGATTACAGTTGGTTATCAGAATACTAATTGTACTGGTTATGATACGACTCTTCTTTCGATGACTGCAACTGACAATGCAACTGTAGGGGATGGGAGTGCTTATACTTCTAAAGTCTGTGCAACTATTACTCCACTTGTAATTACATTTTCTTTATCTACAAACTCTGTTGGTTTCGGTACCCTTTCATCTGTTAGTTCAAGATATGCCAATAGTGTAGGTACAGGTAGTGCTACTGAAGTCGAAGCTCATACAATATCGGCAAGTACGAATGCGGTTGGAGGTTATACTATTACTGTCAATGGTAATACTTTGACTTATGGATCAAATACGATAGATGCAATCGGTGGAACAAATACTTTACCGAGTACTGGTAGTAAACAATTTGGATTAAGAGCAAATGTGACAAGTGGTACTGGGGTAGTGACTTCACCTTATGCTTTGTCAGGATTTGCATTTAATACTGCTTCTCTTCCAAGTCAAGTAGCAAGTGGAGCAGGAGACAATGTCACAACTATTTACTCTGTGCGATATTTAGGAAATATTAGTACATTGACTGCATCTGGGTTATACACAGCAAATCTTAATTATTTAGCTACTGGTACATTTTAAATTGTGATACAATATAACTATAGTTTTAATTATTATTAAAAATCTATTTTTATGAAGATATTAGGGATTAAAAATTTTTTGTTTTCGAAGTTTACAAGTGGAATAACTATAATTGCACTCGTAGTATTAACTTCATTTGCTCCACAATTTGCATACGTTACTAATGCTGCGAGTCTTACAACTCTTTCGGATACACTCTCACCAGCTACAGGTACTATTCATGCAGAAAAAGCATCAACGGTCGCAAATCATACAATAAGGTTTACAACTCCGACTGGAGTTTCTTCTGGTCAGACGATAATTCTTACTTTTGATAATGCCACTAGTGTTAGTGCATCACTTACTTATACTGATATTGACTTACAAGATGATGGTGTAGACGTGACTCTTGCTGCTGCTCCTGTAACTACAACATGGGGAGTAGTTCGAACTTCTGGTACAGTTATAACATTTACAAATGGTACAACATCAGTTGCACCTGGAAGTATAATTACTATAAAAATTGGTACTAATGCAACAAATCAAACTACTGGTGTCAATCAAATAACAAACGGAACTGCAGGTACAACTTTACTCTATATATCTGGAACTTTCGGTGATACTGGTACTATTGGTATTCCGATTTTAGCTGATGATGTTGTTGTTGTAAATGCTGTTGTCGCTCCTACTATTTCTTTTGCTGTTTCTGATAATACTATTTTCTTTGGAAATCTTAGAGCTACAGGTAACTCATGTTGGGCTCAAGGTACTGACCCTGGTGCTGTTCCATGTCCTACAGTTACAGAGACAGAAGCTTTCAATATTACAGCTGGGACTAATGCTACATCTGGCTATGTTGTGACAGTACAAGGTGATACTCTTACATCAGCAGCTGGAGATACTATTACACCGCTTGCTACAAATACTGTTCCTTCTATTGGGGTAGAACAATTTGGAATTCGATTTAATGCGACAGGTGGATCAGGTACAGTATCTGCACCTTATTTAGCTGCTGGTTATGCTTATACGGCGACAGCTTCAACCGCCATACCAATTGCTTCATCAATTGGTCCATCAGCTACAACTACATACTCTGCAAGGTATCTTGCCAATATTGCTCCTTTGACTGAAGCTGGTATATACACAGCCAATCATACATACGTCGATACCTCTACATATTAAATTTATATAAATATCAGTAAATGAAAATTAGAAATATAAAAATATTATTTATAACGATTGTCTTGCTATCTGGTATTATTTTTTATAGACCAACTCATGTTTATGCTTTATCTATTTCTCCTATACGTGTCGAGTTGAAGGGTAATCCTGGTCAAGTGATAATGCAAGATATGACTCTTACAAATGACACGAAGGTGAATCAGATATTTTATTCTTCATTTGCGAATTTTGAAGCTCAAGGCGAGACAGGTAATCCAGAATTTGTCGAATCAAAAGATGATCTTGATAAATGGATTACTGCTGATACATCTATAGCTCTTAAGCCAGGTGATAGTGTTATAGTTCCGATTAAGATATCTGTTCCTAATAATGCTCTACCGGGTGGACATTTTGCTGCTGTCTTTTGGGGGACAAACCCAAATAAACCTGATAATTCTAATGTGTCTATTGGAGCAAAAGTCGGGATGTTGATACTTTTATCTGTTTCTGGGGATGTTAAAGAAGAGGCCGGGCTTATTTCTTTTGGTACGACGGATAATAAATTTTGGTACAATACTTTACCTGTTTCTTTTGAATATCGATTTAAGAATGATGGTGGGGATCGTATTAAACCTGTAGGTAAAGTGACAATACATGATTTAGTATATTTTCCTACCGATAGTATAAATGCAAATTCTTCAGATGGTAATATATTGCCAGGTAGTACACGACGTTTCTATTTAGATTGGATTAAGACTCCACGTATGAAAGATTATGTTACCCCCCTTGGTATGTTTGCTCAATTTATTGATATGGTATCATATCAATGGCATAACTTTGCAGTTGGTCCATATTTAGCAAAGATTGATCTTTCATATGGTACGAATAATTTGCATGTTAGTAAAAATGTTTTCTTTTTTGTTTTTCCGTGGCAATTACTTATATGTTTAGTTATTATATTTATTATTGTTTTTTGGAGTGGAAAGAAATTAATTAGACGTTATAATAAATATATTATACAAAAAGCACATTCTGATATAAAAATAATAGAATAATGCTAACCATGCATAAAATAAAATCGATAATTCAATTTTTATTTATCTTGTTTGTGGCTATATTTACGCCAATCTCTCTTTTTGCAAGTGATATCATTCTTAATGATACTGTATCTGTTTCAGCGACAGTCATAAGAGCTCCTTCTGCTACTGGTAGCTACTTAACGAGTGTTACTTTCTCTGGATTTGCTTATCCAGAAGCGATTGTACATCTTTGGAAAAATGGTGTACCTCAAACTACCGCCTATACTTTTTCTGATGGTTCTTTTAATATTAGACTTGATGAAGTTTATAGCCCCAATGCTCTTTACTCACTTTATGCTATCGACAAGATGCATAGACGTTCACTTATTTTAAATTATCCAATTGTTGTTAAGTCTGGTTATCTGACACAAATTAGTGGTATTTTATTTGCTCCTACTATATCTCTTGATAAAACAGAAGTTAAAAATGGTGATTATATCACTGTCTCTGGATATGCATTACCAACTACTTCTCTTAGTGTAGTTATAAAAGGAATACAGGATAAAACTTTTTATATGAATAGTAATAGTGATGGTACATATCAGCTAACGATACCACTGCTTGATTTTAAAAAAGGTGATTATAATATTTATGTAAATTACAAAAATAGTAATAAAATAAGTAAAGTAATATTATTCACAATAGGAGAAGTAAATATACTTAGTACTGAATTGGTTGAAAATATTCCCGGGGATTGTAATGCTGATAGTATTATCAATATTATTGATTTTTCTGTAACAGCATTTTGGTACGACAGACCTAATCCACCTGTATGCGTAGATACAAATGATGATAATATAATCAACCTGACTGATTTTTCAATATTAGCTTTTTATTGGACTGGTTAATATATTTTATTATGAAAATTATTTTATTTATTATTACTATATTTTTTGCTAATACATTTGCTGTCTATGCTGCTGATGTTTCTGTCTTGGCACCTAAAATTGTAAAAAATAATCAGACTTTTATTGTTTCGGTAGATTTAAATACAGACCATGTTCTTGTTAATTCTTTCGATATTACCATATCATACCCTAGTGA
>JAVHPX010000010.1:0-5227 GCA_036170795.1 Minisyncoccota bacterium | reverse complement strand
TGTTGATTTATTTTATTGAAAATATTATATTTATAATAAATAAATTTACATTCACAATTTAAAAACTTTAATCATGAAAGCAAATAAACTTTTTGTACTACTCGCTGTAGCTTTTTTCCCGTTGAATTATTTATATGCAAGCAATTCAACAGATTATTTCCAAAGTGTTGTAATTACTGGAAATTGGAGCTCAGTTTCAACATGGCAATCATCTTCTGATGGTTTCACATGGGTGAATAGCACACTTTTTCCGACAAGTAATTCATCTGGTATTTATATACGTAATGGAAATACAGTTATCATTGACGCTGATGCAAGTGCAAAACTATTGACCATAGATATTGGTGGAGTACTGACTTATCAAAATTTATCTACTATATTAACTATAGTAGATGACGGTACTTCTGTTAATGATTTTGTGATCAATGGTAGGTATGAATTGAATGGAGCTGTTTCAAACCCATCTTTTGTTAATTCTGTAAAGGTTATAGTTAATAATGGTGGAGAAGTTAGGGTAATTTCAAATGCTAATGGTGGAAGTGATAATTTTGCCAGAGATACACATGTATACTTTTATACAGGTTCATTATTTAACTGGAATATAAATTCACCTTTTCAGACAGCAAATGTAATATATTTTCCTAATGCTACACTAGCAGATAAAACTATTTTTCGTATCAGTACTTCTATTTCTGGGATAATTGGATCAAATATGTTGACAATATTTAATTGTAAATTTGAAATTGTCAGTGGTTGTTCTATTACTTTTATAAATAGTGGAACAAAAATTTTCCGAGATGGTTTTGGTGGTGCAGGAACGATAATACATTCCAATACTTCTGGGCCATTTAAAATTACTTCTCCAACAGCTGTCATAGATGGATCAGTTACAATTGATTTTGAAAATTCTAATGGAAATGCAATAGAGATAGTATCAGGTGCTATTGTTACAATTAGTGGTAGTCCGGTTATAAATGTTGGGACAGCTACTTATAGTGGTGCGATTATGTTTGTTGGTGGAAAATTGATTCATAATGGTTTAATTTCTATTAATATAGCCAATGGAATATTGTTTGTGAATGGAAATGATGTTTTGAATCAAGCAATCATCACTGGATTTGGAACTTTTACTGGCTCTCTTATTGCTTCTGTTATTATTGATAAATTTGTAACAGCAACATTGTATTTCATGATTGGTGGAACCAATAATTATTTAAAAGATTTGACTGTCAATGATCAAGGAATACTCACACTTGGTAATGATTTAAATATTACCGGTGGAAATGTTTTTGGGACAGTTAATGTTAGTGGTAATGGTATTTTAAATTCAAATAGATTTTTAACTTTGAAATCTAATGCCTTAGGTACCGCTCGAGTAGCCTTTGGTGCAATAGTTGATACAATAACAGTAGAACGCAATATTACTTCCAAAAGGGCGTGGCGAATATTAACCGTACCGGTTACTACCAAGCAGACTCTTTTTAGTGCTTGGCAAGAAGGGTATACTAATAAAAATCCTCTTACTTGTCCTCCTGAAAATATTGGACTACCTGGTTTTGGTACCAATCTTACGTATCGCTATAGTGATATTTCAAATGGTTATGACTTGGGGCCACAACAAAATCCTTCGATTAAGGGTTTTGCAAACAATACTTTTTTTGTTCCTGCTTCAACAACAACTACATTGATGACTGCATCTGATGCCTGGTTTACTTTTGTTAGAGGCGATAGATCTATTTGTATGCTCTATGCAGTTTCTGCAGGTTCAAATGGAACTGTACTTCGAACAAGAGGAATTCTAAATTTTGGTACAATTACTAAAAATCCATCAGCATCAGCAGGGCAGTATATTATGGTTGGTAATCCATATGCATCATCAATTGATTTGACTGGTGTTTTGTTGAGATCAATAGGGATTGACCCAACAAAGTTTTGGATCTGGGATCCAGGAGTTGGATTGAATGGGGGATATATTTCTTATTTGAATGGGACAATAAGTCCTACTTCAACAAATTATCCGACTAATGCTAGCGCTATCATTATTCAAAGTGGTCAAGGTTTTTTCCTTCAAGCTACATCAGAAAATCCACAGGTGATATTCATGGAGTCCGACAAAACTGCGAGTGAATCTTCTGTCTTTTCCCGAGTCGCACTTCCTGAAATACAGATTAATTTGTTGTCTGATACATCATTTGTTTTAGATGGTGCCGCAGCACAATTTAATACTGATACTTCAATAAAGAGTGCCATAAAATTTAGTAGTATTTTTGAGCAGTTATCTTTCTCTAGAGATAATATTATTTTCTCGATAGAATCGAGGTTATTACCGAATAAAAATAAAGACACCTTTTTCTTGGAAATGAGTAAAATGAAGAATCAAAAATACATATTGCGCATCTCTCTCAATGACTTGTTCACAAAGGGTACACAGGCTCGATTGATAGATACATTTCTCGGTAGTGATTCACTAGTATTGCATGATATAAATGAGTATCCTTTTATGGTTATGGCTAGTGACACTAATACTTACAAACATCGATTTATGATCATCTGTGATAAAAAATTAGATCTGACTACTCCTGTGATGAAAGAAAGTCTTGGTGTTTACCCAAATCCAGTTAAAAATATTTTGACTATTACTGGGCATCTTCTTGAAGAGAATGCTACTATTATTGATATCACTGGAAAAATTGTTTGTAATACAAAAATTATTTCAAATACAGTTGTCTGTTCTTTTTTGCAAAGCGGAATGTATTTCTTAAAAATTGGTACAAAAATAGTAAAATTTAATAAACTTTAAAAGAATTAAAAAAGCCTGATGTATATTACACCAGGCTTTTGTTTTAGTTAAATAATAATTTTCTAACTAAAATTATTATTTCTTTGCAATATTTTTCGTTGTGGTTGATTCTTCCCAATAAATATTCTCGGTGAATATTTCGTAATTGGTTTTTTTCTGATCTTTCTTTTAAGACCTCAAATGGCAAACAACAATTCCAAATTATTTCTTTGTCAAAACAATATTGGCATAAATTAGCGTTATTTTCTGGATAAAATAATGCTTTTATAAAATCATCATCAGGATTATCTATCCCTAATTTTCCCATAACGTTTTTTACCATAAAAATGTTTCCTACTTTAAAATTATTCATTTTTTTTGTTTTTTTTGAGTGAAGTACCAACTTTTGATGATATAATAGTTAATTATTATACTTTTGTCAAATTATACACATACAGTTTTTATTGGTATAATAAATTATTATGAAAGGATTTAAACAGTTTATTCTTCGTGGAAATGTTGTAGACCTAGCAGTTGGTGTCGTTATCGGTGCTTCTTTTACGGCGATAGTAAAAGCTTTAGTTGAAAATATTGTTACACCTTTAATTAGTGTATTAATTAAAGCTCCAGATTTCTCTAATATGTTTTTCGTTATTAATGGTAGTAAGTTTATGTACGGTAATTTTTTGAATGCTCTCATCTCATTTATTATAGTAGCTGTTGCTATATATTTTTTTGTTGTTTTACCTATTAATGCTCTTATTGCTCGTACTAAAAAAGGAGTACCAATTGATCCAACAACTAAAAAATGTAGTGAGTGCCTTAGTGAAATACCGATTGAAGCTAAAAGGTGTGCTTATTGTACATCAATAATAATATAATCTATATATGAAAATATCTAAAAAAGAAATTAAAATTAAAACTAATATTAAAGTAATGCCTACTAGTGTTAAATTAAAAAAATCTAAACTTGTTATGGTTAGTGGTGGTTTTGATCCAATTCATATAGGGCACCTTAGAATGTTTCAGGAAGCAAAGAAATTGGGTAATAAACTTTTAGTTGTTATCAATTCTGATGCATGGTTAATACGAAAAAAGGGTAAGAATTTTATGTCTTCAGAAGATCGAAAAGAAATAATAAAAGGTTTTGATTGTGTTGATTATGTATATGTTCTTGAAACTGATCGCGATGATGTTGGAGAGGCAATTGAACTTTTTAAACCAGCAATTTTTGCTAATGGTGGAGATAGAAAAACTGAAAAAGATATACCAGAGGTTTTAATTTGTAAAAAGCTTAAAGTAAAAATGATTTTTAATGTTGGTTATGGTGGCAAGATTAGGAGTTCATCCGAGTTATTAAAAGAATATATAGAGTATTTTAAGAAATAATTTAATTTATGCATACCAATAAATTTATTATTCCAAAACAAATATCTATATTACTCTTGCTTGTTGTCTTATTAGAGATTGCACGTATTTTAATTTTTCATTCAACTTATTTTGTGTATTTACTTTGGAATATATTTTTAGCAATGATACCTTTTATTATAAGTTCAATTCTTTTATTTTATCTAAATAATAAAAAATTAAAAATCTCCATGTTTATTGTCGGAGGAATTTTGTGGCTTTTTTTCCTACCAAATGCGCCATATATTGTGACTGATATAATTCATATTGGGCGTAGTCATAGCGCTCCAATTTTGTATGACACTTTTCTTGTTTTTAGTTCAGCTTGGCTTGGACTTATTTTGGGGATGTATTCATTGTTACATATTGAGACAATAATTAAATCTAAACTTTCTGATAAAATGTCGTCGTTAATTATGGTTGCTATAATATTTTTAACTTCATTTGGTGTTTATTTAGGTAGATTTTTGAGGTTTAACAGTTGGGATATATTTTATGATGTTTCACTTTTATTCAATAATATATTAGGTATTACAACGAAACCGACTGACCACACTGATGCTTATTGGTTCACTATGTTGTCTTTTGTTTTTATTTATTTGTCATATAGAGCATGGAAATATAATGAATATAATGGAATATAAAGTTTTGTAAACAATATTAAGTTTATGTGGTATAATTTTTTATATGCAAGAGAAAATAGATATCTATCAAGAAGAAAGACCTTGGGGAAATTTTCGTCAATTTACACATAATACTCCTTCAACTATTAAGATAATAACAGTAAAAGCTGATGAGACATTAAGCTTACAGAGTCATACAAAAAGATCAGAGTTTTGGCATGTAATTTCTGGTAATGGAATGTTTGAAATAGATGGCAATAAATATAATGTTGTAGTCGGTGATGAGAAAATAATACTAATTGGTTCTAAGCATAGGATCACAGCTGGTAACAATGGGATTGAAGTTCTCGAAATAGCACTTGGAGATTTTGATGAAGATGATATTGTGCGATACAATGATAAATATGGGCGTGTATAA
>JAVHPX010000009.1:0-1276 GCA_036170795.1 Minisyncoccota bacterium | reverse complement strand
ATAACTACACACGCATTTATTTATCAAATGTAGAATTACTATAGCAAAAACTTGAAAATATCGCAATTTTTTGATATAGTAACAATAGGCTTTAATCCTTTTATTTTTATATGGAAAATAATAAAAAGGTATCAATATTAAATAATGAATATATAAAAATATTTACAGAAATTTCTGCATGGATTATTGGACCAATACTCATTAGTTTATTTATTGGTAATTATTTTGACAATAAATTAAATACAACACCATGGATACTTGGAGTAAGTCTTGCATTATCATTTACCATTTCTATGATTAAAATAGTAAAAATAGCTTCAAAATATTCAAAAAATGATATGTCCGTACAAACGAATGATAAAAAAAGATGGAAGTAAATAATTCAGAACAAAATATAATACAAAATACAGAGATATTACATGAATCTACTCTTTATGCAGAACCTATTGGTCATATAGGATTATTTTCTGTTACAAATTCTCTTTTCACTACATGGCTTGTAGTATTAGTAATTATAATAACTTCATTAATAATAAAATTAAAGATTAAACAGATACCAAAAGGATTTCAAAATTTTTTTGAATTTATAATCGAGGGAGCTACTAATTTAGCAGATCAAGTTACTGGTGATAAAAAAATAACAGCAAAAGTTTTTCCATTAGCATTTTCTATATTTATATTTGTACTTATAAATAATTGGTTTGGAATACTTCCACTTGGAGGTTTTGGAATTATTGAAACCACAGAGCATGGTCGTGCTTTCATACCATTTATTCGTAGTGGGACAGCAGATATTAATGCAACTCTTGCTTTAGGTTTTATAGCTGTTATAGGTTCAAATATTTTTGGTATTGTATCTATTGGGCTCTGGAAAATGTTTAATAAATATGTTAATGTAAAAGCATTCGGGGATGTAATAAAGAAGGTAAGGAAAGAACCTGCAATACTTATTTCTGCTCCGATTATGTTTTTTGTTGGTATTCTTGAACTTATAGGTGAATTTGCAAAGATTGCATCACTTTCTTTTCGTTTATTTGGTAATGTTTTTGCTGGTGAAGTTCTTCTTATGGCAATGAGCTCAATACTTTCATATGTATTACCATTACCATTTATAGGCCTTGAAATATTTGTCGGTTTTATACAGGCATTTATATTTTCATTGCTCACCCTTGTTTACTTTACTATTGCAGCACAAGATCATGATGCCCATGATGAGGAGCATAGAGAACATAGACATGGAGAGAATTTGGCTGAAGCATAGCAGGAAATTGCTTTT
>JAVHPX010000008.1:20765-24189 GCA_036170795.1 Minisyncoccota bacterium | reverse complement strand
TCTCTGTCAATGGAATACTGATGGCTTCGATTAAAGAACTTAATTTGAAGATAGAAGATGCGATGGCACTTACTCCCGGTACTCAAGAAATACCAAGCTTTGCAGATAAATTGATTGCTTGGTTTGCAAATGCAGGCAATCATATTACACGTATATTTACAGGTGAAATATGTCTTACTGATCCTGATGGTACATCTGAATGTATAAATAAAAAAGAACTTATTCAATTAAAACAATTAATACCTCCAACTCCAAACATAGTACCAGAAACAATATTAATTCCAGCCCCAGAAGTAACTTCAACTCCAGCACCAACTCCAGAAGTAATACCAACACCAGCACCTCTTCCAACACCTACTCTAGCACCAGAAGTTACTTCAGTACCTACTCCAGCACCAACTCCAGAAGTAATACCAACACCAGCACCTCTTCCAACACCTACTCTAGCACCAGAAGTTACTTCAGTACCTACTCCAGCACCAGAAGTTACTTCAACTCCAGTACCAACTCCAGAAGTTACACCAACACCTATTCCTGTCCCTAGTATTTAGTGATTATGTATATAAATTATAAAAAATATTTGAAATATATTTTTATTGTCATATTCGTATGTGGATCATTTCGTGTAAGTGCATCTACAGGTGTTATTGATTCTATTAGTCACACAGCTCAAATTTGTGAGAATTCATCATGTACTATTTCTAGTACATCTCCTGTCAATTTTGGATATTTTACTACGGCATCTTCATCAAATGTCACTATTACAGATACAGAACTCACTGGTTTTATTTGGGGAAAATCTTTTGGTTGGGTTGTACTTAATTGTATAAATACAACAAGTGGTTGTAATTCTACGAATGATTATTTTAAAGTTTCAAATACAATAAATGGACATCTCTCTGGGTATGCTTGGGGGCAAGATTCTGGTTGGATCAATTTCGGTCCATTTTCAAACAGTGCAACTAATTCTGTTACTATAAATAGTTCTGGTCAGTTCAATGGATATGCTTGGGCACAGAATTATGGTTGGATTAAATTTGATTGTGGAGATTCTAATTATTGTGTAAAGACTAATTGGCGCCCACAAGTACAAACAGGTGGAGGAGGTAGTAGCGGTGGAACAATTATAATTCCACCATCTACAGAGCCACCTATTAATCCTCCAACTCCTCCTGTTCCACCATCTACAGAGCCACCTATTAATCCTCCAACTCATCAAATTCTCCCTTCAGTAGAACCATCAATCCCCCCACCATCACTTAATCCTGAAAATAATAATCCAGGAATCACAGTTGGTGATAATAATTATTCTAATAATGATAATATAAATATTCCGGTTGTTGGTGTTATTTCTAATCAGACTAACCAATATTTTTTAGATAATTTACTAGATTTTTTTAAAGAATTAAATAGAATTATTAGAACACCTATCGGTAATATAATTTCAAAAACAACAATAGCAATGGGTGCTATATTTGGTATCGGTCTTAGTCTAGCTACAGAATTATTTGCTAACTCTCTTATATTTTCTGATATTTTTCTGATCCCTTTTCGTATATGGAATTTATTATTATTGATATTTGGGATAAAACGTAATCATCCATGGGGTACTATATATGATAGTGTTACAAAACAACCACTTGATCCTGCATATGTCAGTCTTCAAGATTTACAAGGGAATGAAATAACTACTTCTATTACTGACCTTGATGGTCGTTATGGTTTTTTAGTACCTGCAGGAAATTATAGGATAGTAGTTCACAAAACAAATTATGAATTTCCTTCAAAAAAGTTGGCTGGTAAAACAAATGATGAACTGTATTCAGATTTATATTTTAATGAAATTATTACAATAAGAGAAGGGGAAGTAATAATAAAAAATATACCTATGGACCCTGTCAATTTTGATTGGAATGAATTTGCAAAAAGTGATCAAAGTTTAATGAGATTTTATTCAAAACGTGATATATGGATAGCTAATTTATCAAATATACTTTTTTATTTTGGATTTGCCTTGACTACTATTACAGTTTTTGATACACCAAACCTATCTAATATTATTATTTTTATTATTTATATTTTATTATTTATATTTAAAAATACAATACTTAAACCACGACCGTTTGGATATTTATCTTATAAGAAAAATGGTATTCCATTATCATATGCTATAATTCGAGTTTTCTCTGTTGGTATTGATCATGAAATTGTTAAAAAGATTAGCAACAAAACAGGTAAATATTATTGTCTTATTCCAAATGGAAATTATTATATAAAGGTAGAAAATAAAAATATTGATGAGAGCTATAGTCATATATATACTTCTGACGCAATTGAAGTTAAAAGTGGTTATATTAATAAGAAATTTAAGATTTAAAGATAAGTCTTATATAAGAGCTTGCTTTTATGTTTATCTTGTAGTAAAGTATTCTGACTAGTCTGTGTATACGACTATTTTTAATTTATAATGCCTACAATCAATCAATTGGTTCGAAAGAGCCGAAAAATAATAAAAAGAAAGTCTAAAGCCGTAGCTCTTGCTCGTGGTTTTAATTCTATTAAGAATAAGCCTGTTTTTTATCCAGCACCATTTAAACGTGGAGTTTGTA
This sequence comes from Minisyncoccota bacterium, assembly GCA_036170795.1. Taxonomy (GTDB): domain Bacteria; phylum Patescibacteriota; class Minisyncoccia; order Phycocordibacterales; family UBA9973; genus UBA8515. Next base: position 21,580 of record JAVHPX010000008.1, on the reverse strand, counting down.
CAAAAGTATCTACAACAACACCAAAAAAGCCGAACTCAGCTCTTCGAAAGATTGCCCGTGTCCGTCTTACAAATGGAATGGAAGTTACTGCTTATATTCCTGGTGAAGGTCACAATTTGCAAGAGCACTCAGTAGTTATGATTCGTGGTGGTCGTGTGAAAGATTTGATAGGAGTACGTTATCACATTGTTCGTGGACGTCTTGATGCGACTGGAGTAGATAAACGTCGTCAATCTAGAAGTCTTTATGGTGCTAAGACTCCAAAGAAAGAAAGTACAAAGAAATAATTAAGAATTATGAATTAAAAATTACAAATGAGACGCAAAATAAAAAATCGAAATATTGCAGAACCTGATATAACATATAATTCCCAAAAGCTTGGGAAGTTTATAAATAATATTATGGTTCATGGTAAGAAAGAGACTGCACGTAAAGCTGTCTATATGGCTTTTGATATTATAAAAGAAAAAACTGGTAATCCAAATCCGCTTGAAGTATTCGATACAGCTATAAAGAACGCAGGTCCTATGGTAGAAGTTCGTTCACGTCGTATTGGTGGTGCAAACTATCAGGTTCCTCGTGAAGTTCGCCCTGAACGACGCCAAGCCCTAGCAATGCGATGGATAATTCTTGCTGCACGCGGAAAAAAAGGAGCTCCAATCCACCAGAAGCTCGCTGAAGAATTAATCCTTGCTTCAAAGAATGAAGGTAGTGCTATCAAGAAGCGTGACGATACACACAAGATGGCAGAGAGTAACAAAGCCTTCGCTCACTTTGCTTGGTAATTTAATTTTATATATTCTCACAAAACTCCC
>JAVHPX010000008.1:1326-20665 GCA_036170795.1 Minisyncoccota bacterium | reverse complement strand
TACAATAATTTATCCCTATATACGCCATGGCGTATATATAAGAATGGTATATAATTAACAACATGACACCTCGGAAGAAAATTTATTATAAAGGTATGCAAGTGAATGCCCTAGGTCTACCTGTATTTAATAGTTCTCAAAAAATGAAAAGCAAAATATCTTCTAGAAAGAGAAACGCATATCATACTTCATTTTCATCTTCCTTTGAAAAAGAGGCCCCTAAAAATTTAATTGTTATGTATGATATACCACATGATTTGAAAAAAGAGCGAGATTGGTTTCGCCGGCATTTAATAAAATTTGGCTATGTAATGATACAAAAAAGTGTCTGGGTTGGGCCATCACCTCTACCAAAGGATTTTCTTAGATATCTTAAAGAAATAAAAATAGGGGATAATCTTAAAACTTTCAAACTTGCTAGACCATATGATTCTTCAATATCAGCCATGGCGTAAATTGTATACTAAGCCAGTGCAATTCTTGACAAACTGTGTGAAAAGAGTAATTTTAAGGGTAAATAAAACTTACGAAAATGATAGGAATGTTCGCAGTAGATGATTTATTTTTCTTCATTTCAAAAAAAGACATTAATGCCCTACAAAAAAGAAAAAAGTTAGAAGGTGTATTTGCTTCTAATTCAAACAGATCGGATGGCGGTATTGTGAAGATGAAGCTAAGTGTTAACATTTTTAAACCTAGCAGAAAACGTATCTTTACAACGGCCGATATCTCATTTGATAAAAAAGAAACTTCTTTTTACATCTCAGAAGATGATTTTAACGAATGGTTTATCAATCCAACAGAATGGATCAAAGAAAATGGTCCACCAATAAGATTGGCATCCTGTAATGTTTATATAAAGACAGAATATTCAAAAAATTTTGAATTTCATAAACAGAGCATTGATAACTTTATTGTTCAAGCGAAGTGATTTATCACTTCGCTTTTTCATTTGCAATATATGGCTATATATTGTATATTCTATGGACATAGACATTCGTGTCTTTTTATTTTTATTAGGTAAATTATACATATGGAAAGAGATTATCCACTAGAGAAGGTTCGAAATATAGGAATTATCGCCCACATCGATGCTGGTAAGACGACAACAACAGAGCGTGTTCTTTATTATACTGGAGTATCACATAAGATTGGTGAAGTGCATGATGGTGATACGACTACTGATTGGATGGAACAAGAAAAGGAACGTGGTATTACTATTACGTCTGCTGCAGTGACTTGTTTTTGGACACCTACTTATGCAGTAAAAGATGGACATCCTGATAAAACACAAAAACATCGTTTTAATATTATTGACACCCCTGGGCACATTGACTTTACTGTAGAGGTTAAGCGTTCTCTTCGTGTACTCGACGGTGCTGTTGTAGTTTTCGATGGAGTTGCAGGTGTAGAACCACAGTCTGAGACAAACTGGCGTTATGCTGATGAAGCACAAGTTCCTCGTATATGTTTTATCAATAAGCTTGATCGTATAGGTGCTTCATTTGAACATTCATATAAAACAATTCTTGAGCGTTTAAATAAAAATGCTATTCGTATGCAGATTCCAATTGGTCTTGAAGATAATCATGAAGGAGTTATTGATCTTCTAAGAATGAAGGCATATTATTTTGAAGGTGATATGGGTAATAAAGTTATAGAGAAAGAAATTCCTGATGATTTGAAAGCAGATGCAGAAAAATATCATGCAGAATTGATAGAAAAAATAGTTGAACAAGATGATATCATTATGAATGATTACTTTGAAGGTAAAATTCCAGACCTTGCGACATTAAAATCTCTCATGCGACAAGCTGTTATTGCCAATAAAGTTTTCCCAGTTTTTGCAGGAAGTGCACTTAAGAATAAAGGTGTTCAACTTATACTTGATGCCGTTGTAGATTATCTTCCAAGTCCTTTAGATATTCCAGCAATTCAAGGTATAAATCCTGATACTGATGAAGTTATGGATCGCCCTGCTTCTGATACTGAGCCGTTTTCCGCACTTGCATTCAAAGTAGCAACTGACCCATTCGTCGGGCAGATTATATTCTTTCGAGTGTATTCTGGTAGTGTATCTGCAGGAAGTTATATTTATAATCCTCGTACTCGCAATAAAGAACGTATTGGAAGAATTCTTCGTATGCATGCAAACGAACGTGAAGAAGTTAAAAAAGTTTACGCAGGAGAAATAGCGGCGGCTGTCGGTCTTAAGGATACAGTTACTTCAGATACTCTTTGTGATGAAGATCATCCAATTGAACTTTATCGTATTGTATTTCCTGAGCCAGTTATCTCTCTTCGTGTTGAACCCAAGACAAAAGCTGATCAAGAAAAGATGGGTATGGCACTTTCTCGACTTGTTCAAGAGGATCCAACATTTCGAGTAACAACAGATCCAGAAACTAATGAGACAATAATTGCAGGAATGGGAGAGCTTCATCTTGAAATTATTGTTGATCGTATGAAACGTGAATTTTCTGTAGAAACAAATGTTGGTAAACCGCAAGTAGCATATCGTGAGACAATTACAGGTGAAGCTCAAGTAGAAGGTAAGTACATTAAGCAATCAGGTGGCCGAGGTAACTATGGTCACGTTAAGATTAAGGTTAAGCCGATGGATATGAATGTAGATATTGAAGATTTGCCTAAAAATACAAAACGTGAAAAAGGTTTTGAATTTGTGAATACTATTAAAGGAGGAGCTATACCACAAGAATATATTCCTGCCTGTGAGAAAGGATTTAAAGAAGGTTTAGATAGGGGGGTACTTGCAGGATTTAAACTTGAAAATGTATCTGTTGATCTTTATGATGGATCTTATCATGATGTAGATTCAAATGAAATGGCTTTTAAAATTGCAGCTAGTATGGCAATACAGGATGCATGTAGAATGGCACGTCCTGTAATATTAGAACCAATGATGCAAGTTGAAGTGATTACTCCAGAGAAATTTATGGGTGATGTTACTGGTTCATTGTCGTCTAAACGTGGAATTATAGAAGGAATGGAAAATCGTGGTATGAATCAAGTAGTTAAAGCAGTAGTTCCTCTTTCTGAAATGTTTGGCTATATGACAACTCTTCGTTCTATGACTGAAGGCCGTGCAGGTTTTACTATGGAATTTATTCGTTATGATATTGTACCCGCTAATGTTGCCACAACTATTATAGAGTCTCGTAAATAAATATATAATATTTATGTTATTAAAAATACAAAAACTATTTCATAAATGGACGCCAATTATTGTAGCTGTGTCACTTTTGTTTGCGTTTTTGTTGCATTTATATAATTTTGATAAAATATCTAATAATTTATTAGGTATAGTTCTTGTAATTTTTTCTATTCCAATTTGGATTGAAATTATTATTAGTATTTTTAAAAATAAATTTGGAGTAGATCTTATAGCTGGTCTCGCACTTGCCTTTTCTGTTATTTTTAGACAATACATACCAGGTACAATTGTATTGTTGATGCTCTCAGGAGGTGAAGCTTTGGAGAGTTATGCCATGATACGTGCTCGTAAATCTCTCTCATCTCTACTTTCTTTAATTCCTTCTAATGCCCATATAAAAAAAGATAATATTATTATTGATATTGATAGTCATGAAGTTACCGTAGGTACTCATGTGTTAGTAAAGGCAGGTGAAGTTATATCTGTCGATGGTGTTGTTGAAGAAGGGGATTCTTATGTAGATGAGAGTATAATGACTGGCGAGTCTATCCCAGTTAAGAAGTCCAAGGGTTCTACTGTTCTTGCTGGTACGGTCAACACTGATTCAATGCTTGAGATTCGTACCATAAAAGCTCTTTCTGATAGTCGTCTTGAAGCTATTGTAAAAATGGTGCGCCAAGCAGAAGAGAATAAAGCACCATTTGTTCGTCTTGCAGATAAGTATAGTGTTTATTTTACAATATTTACTTTAGTTGTAGCAGGGTTTGCTTATTTTATATCTGGTGATGTTGTTCGAATTCTTGCTGTTCTTGTTGTTGCTACTCCTTGTCCATTAATACTTGCGACCCCGATTGCATTTATGTCTGGTATGAGTTCTGCTTCACGTAAGGGTATTATTGTTAAAAATGGTGGAGCCCTCGAAGCATTAGATCGTGTAAAAACTTTTATTTTTGATAAGACTGGCACGGTAACTTTAGGTGCACCAAAGATTCATGCGGTATATACTTATTCATCAATACCAGATGATGAAGTTCTTAAGTTATCAGCATCTCTAGATCAATTATCGGTACATATACTTGCTCGTTCATTAATTGATCATTTTGAAAAAAGTCAAAAAGGAAATTTAATTTATCCAGAAAAATTTAAAGAGATATTTGGAGATGGAGTAACTGGTGAGATAAATGGTGATAAATATATTTTTGGTAAACTATCTTTTCTTGAGAACTTAGGAGTTATTTTCCCAAATGAGATTATAAAATCATATCAAAAAGAGCATACAGAAGGTGTTATCCCGGTGTATCTTGCTCAAGATAAAAAGTTATTAGGAGTTGTACTATTTCGTGATGAAATAAGAGATGATGCTAAAAATCTTTTTGTAGACCTAAAAAGAAATGGTGCTTCTCGTATGATTTTACTTTCAGGAGACAAAGAATCTGTTGCGCGTCCTATAGCTTTGTCATTGAACATAGATGAATATAAAGCAGAATGTCTTCCGGATCAGAAGCTTAGTTTTGTAAAAGATATTCAAGATAAAGATAATCAAATAGTTGCAATGGTTGGTGATGGAGTAAATGATGCTCCTGCTCTTGCTCAAGCTGATGTAGGGATTGCTTTAGGTACACATGGTGCAACTGCAGCAAGTGATAGTGCAGATATTGTTATTATTTCTGGTTCAGTTGGACTTGTATATGATGCATATTTAATTGCAAAACGTTCACTTAGTGTCGCTCGTGAAGGAATATTTATTGGTATTGGCTTATCTTCTATATTTATGATTATCGCTTTTTTGGGTTATCTTATTCCTTTTTGGGGTGCTATAATTCAAGAATGTATTGATGTGGTAGTCATACTTTATGCATTAAGAGCAGGTATATCTATTAAAAAAAATATTTAAAAAATACTTTTAAATATTTTTTAAAATGTTATAATACTTGTATATTAGTTAACTTTTTATTTATAAAATGCAAAAACAAAAAGGAAGTATGAGTATTATAATTTCTGTTATTATTGTGATTTCTATTATTGGTTTTGGTATTTATTTTCTTTACAATAGGCCATTGGAAACAAAGACGGAAGATAATATCAATAAATTAATAACAACAGATACAACAGAACAAGCCACTATTAATAATAATCCGATAGAAAAAAAGTCGGAATTAACACAAAAATCTATGGAAAGAATAGCAAAAAAGGGAGATATATTGTCAATGAATTACACCGGTCGTTTAACAAATGGAACAGTTTTTGATTCTAATATTGACCCAAAATTTAATCATGTTGAGCCTTATGAATTTACATTAGGAGCAGGTCAAGTTATAGCTGGTTGGGACGAGGGTCTTGTCGGTATGAAGATTGGTCAAAAGAAAACTTTAACAATTTCTCCAGAAAAAGGTTACGGTCCTCGTGCTGTCGGTTCTATCCCAGCTAATTCTACTCTTATATTTGATGTTGAACTTGTTGGAATTAAATAATATTAAATAATGTTAAATATGAATGATAAAAAAACTATATTTTTTGATTTTTTAAAAAAATATTCAAAAAAGAAACGTAGCTGGGTAATACTTGGTGTCGTTATTATTTTACTTGTTTATTTTTTAAAACCAGTCGATAATTCTAAAAATATACTTACCGATATCGCTAAGTATGTAGATTTGAAGCAGACAGTCCTTTCTACTGGGCAGGTAACTTCAAAGACAGATTTAAACTTATCTTTTAATTCAAGTGGTATTATTAAGTCACTGAAAGTGAAAGTTGGTGATAAAGTTAAAAGTGGTCAAATACTTGCAACTATTGATCAAGGATCTGCTTTTGCAAGTTTAACTCAAGCACGTGGTTCTTTGGCTGCTGCGAAAGCTCGTCTACAGAAAATTTTAGATGGTGCTTCAAATGAAGAGATTACTCTTGCCCAAGTTTCTCTTGATCAAACTAAAATGACTCAGGATATTTTGGTAAAAAATGCATATCAAAATCTTTTAAATTCCAATTTAGAAGCAGTTCCTAAAGATACTACAAAAGATTATGAAGCTCCAGTTATAAGCGGAACTTATAATTTAGGAAAGGAGGGAATAATCAATTTGAATTATTATTCAAGTACTGGTGGAACTAGTTTTACTGTTTCAGGTCTTACAAATGGTAGTGGTTTAAGTAATTCAATAATTGCTCAGCCAATTGGTAATTCGGGTTTATATATTAAATTTCCATTTACCACAAATATAAATTTATCTGATTGGATTATAGAGATTCCAAATAAAAAAGCAGCAAATTATTTAACAAATTATAATGCATATCAGGTTGCACTTTCACAAGCGAAATCAGCCATAGACCAACGGACAGCGGAGCTTGCTTTAAAGAAGGCCCAAGCTCGCACATCAGATGTTGATTTAGCTAAAGCAGATATTATTACAGCAGAAGGTCAAACACAAGGAGCTCAGTCAAAATATGAGGATACTATATTGCGTGCCCCGTCAGATGGAACTATAACTCGTGTTGATATTAAGCCTGGTGAACTTGCTTCTGCACTCAAAGAAGTTGTTGTCCTTCAGGATGTTTCAAATATTTATCTTGAAACAAATATTAATGAAGCAAATATTGCAAGTATTTCTATTGGAACACCAGTTGATATTAATTTTGATGCATTAGGTTCTAATAAAACTTTTAAAGGTAAAATTACTGAAATTGATCCTTCTTCAACTCTTGTTTCTGGAGTAGTAAATTATAAGGTTACTGCAAGTATAGAACAAGTCAAAGACCTTCGTCCTGGTATGACAGCAAATATGACTATAAATGTTAAGAGTAAAAGTCATGTTATTGTTGTTCCATCTCGAGCAGTTATAGTAGCTAAGGATGGTACAAAAACTATTAGAATAATTACAAATACGAAAACAAAGAAATTTAAAGAAGTTCCTATTACTACAGGATTAGAGGGTGATGGTGGTATGGTTGAAGTTGTAAATGGACTCACGGAGTCTGAAGAGTTTGTGACTCTTTTAAAGATTTAATTATGCTTATAGAGCTTAAAAATATTATTAAAGATTATGATAATGGTGGTGTAATAACTCAAGTTTTACGTGGTATCAATCTGTCTGTAGATGAAGGAGAGTTTGTTGCTATTATGGGTCCATCTGGTTCTGGGAAATCAACTTTAATGCATACGATTGGTTTTCTTGACCGTCCTACTTCTGGTTCATATTATTTTGATGGTGAAGATACTAATAATTTTACAGATGATGATCTTGCTCATATCAGAAACAAACGTATTGGATTTGTATTTCAATCATTTAATTTACTTCCACGTACGACAGTTTTAGATAATGTCATGTTGCCTCTTTCTTATAGTAATTCGAAAAAGAATCATGAAGCTCGTGCAAAACTCGCCCTAGAAGCAGTTGGACTCGGTGATCGTTTAGATTTTATGAGTAATCAGATTTCTGGTGGTCAGAAACAACGAGTAGCTATAGCTCGTGCTTTAGTATGTGATCCCAAAGTTATTTTTGCTGATGAACCGACAGGAAATCTAGATTCAAAAAGTGGTCGGGCGGTGATGAATATTTTGGATAAATTAAATAAAGAAGGTAAAACCATTATTCTTGTTACTCATGATATAAATGTGGCTCTTCATGCTAAACGTATTGTTACTATAAGTGACGGAGAAATAATTTCTGATAAACAGATTTCATCTACTGATCGCGTACATTCTAAATCAGAAATTGATTAATATATGTCGAATTTATTGCGTAGTATTAAGATTACAATTAAAGATTTACTTTCTCGAAAAGGAAGATCTTTTTTGACAATTCTTGGAATTATTATAGGAGTTGCAGGTGTTATTATTATCGTATCTCTTGGTTCTGGTGCTCAAACTCTTGTTTTGGGCCAGATCACAAAGCTTGGAACAAATCTTGTAGGTATTCTTCCTGGTAAAAGTAACGAGAAAGGACCACCTGCCGCTGTTTTTGGTGTACAAGTTAAAACTCTTTTAGAAGGAGATGTGAATGCTATAAAAGATAAAAGTAAAGTCCCCAATGTTGTTGATGTCGCTTTATTTGTGCGTGGTAGTGTTACTGTTATATCTGGTCATGAAAGTATCGATACGAGTTTTACTGCTACTGATGGAAGTTATCCTAGAGTTCAGAATGTTGAGATGGAAAAGGGTGTTTTCTTTACTGACGAAGAAGGTATTACTGGTGCAAATGTTATTGTTCTTGGGTACGATATTGCTACTAGTTTATTTCCAAATGGAAATGAGCTTGGGCAAATAGTAAAAATAAAAACATTAGGCGTTGCTAGTACTAGTGTACCATTTCGTGTTATTGGAGTTCAGAAAAAACTTGGGACTGTCGCATTCCAAAATCAAGATGATCAAGTTTTTATTCCATTTTCGATAGGCCAGCATCAACTTCTTGGTATCAATTATGTTCAATTTGTTCGTGTAAAAATAGATAATTCTGATAATGTAAAAATTGCAATGGAAGATATTCGTCGTGTACTTCGGGAACAGCATCATATTACAAATATTGATAATGATGACTTCTCTGTAAGAGACTTAGCAGATGCTATTAAAATTTTGACTAGTATCACAGATGCATTAAGAGTTTTTCTTGGTTTGATGGCAGGTATCTCACTTTTTGTTGGAGGTATTGGTATTATGAATATAATGCTTGTAACAGTATCAGAACGTACTCGTGAGATAGGTCTTAGGAAAGCTATAGGGGCAACTCGTAAACAAATTCGAGATCAGTTTTTGCTTGAAGCTGTTATTCTTACCGTCACAGGAGGTATTATCGGTGTTATTGTTGGTATTTTTATTTCTTATATAATTGCACTTGGAGCTCGATTTGCCGGATATGATTGGTCTTTTATTATATCTCCAACAGCTATTATTCTTGCTGTTGGCTTATCTATTATTACTGGTATTATTTTTGGATTATATCCTGCTATGAAAGCATCAAAATTAGATCCAATTATTGCATTACGATATGAATAGATATTTAAAACAAGCATTACGAGGTATTACTTCTAGTAAATCAAGAACCTTACTTACAACTCTTGGTATTATGATTGGTATAGGTACTGTTATTCTCGTTCTTTCTGCTGGAGAAGGATTTAAAAGTTATATAAATGCACAAGTTGAAGCTTTCGGTTCAAATACGATTATTATTCAGACTTCCGTTCCTTCTTCTACAAAAGATCGTTCAAATGGACAAGCGTCTTCTGAAGCTAAAAATTCGGCAAGTAATGCTGTTCCCATTACGACATTAAAGTATCGTGATATAGAAGATATTAAAAATATTCCAAATGTAAAGAATGCATATGGTGCAACTCTTGGTCAGCAAGTAGTAACACATAATAATATATCCAAAAATATTTTTATTTTTGGATCAGATGCTTCGCGTTTTGATATTGATAAAGGAGTATTGGATAAAGGTAGAGGTTATACTAAAGAAGAGGATCGTTCTCTTTCTCAAGTAGCAGTACTTGGAAGCGATATTTCTACTAGTTTATTTGGTGATAATAATCCATTGGGACAATATGTTCGTGTAGGTAATTATAATTTTGAAGTTATTGGAGTTTATGAGCGTCGTGGAAGTTTTGGTTTTTCAAATGATGATGAACAGGTGTTTATACCTCTTTCTACTCTTCAAAAGAAGATTTTGGGCATTGATTATTTATTTTATTCTGTGGTTGAGTTAAAAGATAATACTAAAGCAGATACAACATCTCTTGATATAGTAGATGTATTAAGACGTAATCATTATATTACAAATTCAAGTAAAGATGATTTTAAAGTTCAGACATCAAAAGAAAGTTTAAGTACTTTTAATACTATTTTGCAAGCTATTACATTTTTGCTTATTGCCATTGCTACTATTTCTCTTGTAGTTGGTGGAGTAGGAGTGATGAATATAATGTACGTAGTAGTTACAGAACGTATAGGTGAGATTGGTTTAAAGAAAGCACTTGGTGCAAGGAATCGTGATATACTATATGAATTTTTAATTGAGTCTATACTGCTGACTATTATTGGTGGAGTTGTAGGAATTATAGGCGGAGCATTTTTGGCATTTATTGTATCGAAAGTTGCCCAGAATTTTGGTCTCACTTGGAAGTTTATTGTTCCAGTTTGGAGTATTATACTATCGGTATCGATATCTTTTTTAATTGGTATTATTTTTGGAGTTTTTCCTGCTCGTAATGCAGCCAAACTTAATCCTATTGAAGCATTAAATAAAGAATAAAAAAGCCCTTACTTATTAGTAAGGGCAAAATTGTTATTTTTAAAAAACTAAATCAATTTACTTTTGGGTCTTATGTTTTAATGATTTTCCCTGAGTAATTATTTATCTCTTTTCGAAATAAGTAAGGATTTTCTTCTATCCATTTATTTACGATAGAAGAATTTAGCTCCTTGATGTTTAACAAGGAATCTACTTTAATATTACCTAAGCCTTTTGTGCTTAGGTTGAACCCAAAGTCAAAAATATGTATAACTCCCCAGCAGTTGGAGTATTCTCTCTCAAGGAGATCAACTATATCTGCTGTGTTTCTGCCAGTTATTATAACATCAGAAATTAAACACATTCTTGTTTTATTTATTTCTGATGGATTATAACCTTTGTAAACTTTGTTTACCGGTAGAAAATAAGACCCCATAATTTTCGCCGTTTCATAGGCGATGATTTTGCAGTTATTCCAGCCGGCAACTATTTGTGTTCTTTTGCAAGCTAATATATCTTCCTGACCAATTATCCGGGCAAAAATCTGGGCCACATGTAATGCAACATGTGGTTGTACTATTTGGTTGTAAACAATTTCTATGGGTGATTTAAGATCTACCCCATCGATTTTGAATTTTTTTTGAGAATGTACTTTTAGTACACCCTCTTTTTGAAGGTAATCGGCAATGTTTATTGCCTGTAACGGATTTCTTTTCAAAAGATCGTTCATTTTTTTTAAATTTAGATTGTAAAAAATTATTTATATATATAATATAACTTTATTATCTTTTGTCAAGTTTGTTTTTTTTATTATATGGTATAATTAAAAAATGGAAAACATTTTAAACAATAAAAAATTTATTGGAGTATCTATTATTTTTATCATTTTGCTTTCATTATTTACTCTTGCTAAGTTTGTTAATGAAGTTAAGTCTAGTAATTATGTTGGTCATGGAACTCAACCACCAAGTACGATATCAGTAAATGGGAAAGGGGAAGTTATAGCTGTATCAGATATAGCGACACTTTATTTAACACTATCGAAAGATGGAACTACAACAAAGTTAGCACAGAGTACTCTAAATGAGCAAATTACTAAAACATTAGCTTATTTAAAAACTCAAAAAATTGAAAATAAAGATATTAAATCAGAGTATGGAGGAATAAATCCTAAATATGGTTCGAGTACTGTGGTAAATTGTTTTGCTTACCCTTGCCCTCAACCAGAACAGAAGATTGTTGGTTATACTGCTACTCAATCAATAACTATAAAGATTCGTGAAGTTGATAGTGCTAATGATATTCGTATGGGTCTAGCAAATATTGGTATTGTTAACATTAGTGGTCCGACTTTTGGTATTGATAATGAAGATTCATACAATGAACAAGCGCGAAGTCTTGCCATAGACGATGCTCGGGTAAAGGCAGAGAAGCTAGCTGGGGATCTTAGAGTAAAACTTGGTAAAGTAGTAAGTTTTTCTGAGGGTGGCAATTATCCGACTATGTATGCAAATCAATCATTAGGTAGTACAAGTATGATGAAGGATTCTGCTCCTGCTCCAGAGTTACCAAAAGGTGAAAATAAAATTACTTCAAATGTAACAATTACTTACGAAATAAGATAATTATATAAAAAGTCTCCTATAATAGGAGACTTTTTACTATGTTGACTTTGTGTCACTAAAAAGGTACTATATTTTTTATAAGCCCTTCGGGGTGGTTTTTAATAAGAGAAAGAAATATATAAATTATATGAACAAAACGATTGAATATTTTAAAGAAGTATTAGCTGAAGTGAAAAATGTCACATGGCCTACTCGTAATCAAACAATTTATTTTACCATTGCTGTTTTAATTGTTTCTTTATTTATTGCCTACTATCTTGGTTTATTTGATTTTATATTTTCATCTGGGCTTAAATTGATATTAGCAAAATAATTTTATTTTATTATGGCAAAACAAGAATTAAGAGGAGAACGAAATTGGTACGCAATACATACTTATGCAGGATATGAAAATGCCGTAATGCGTAATCTTAAACAACGTATTGATTCACTCGGTATGAACGATAAGATTTTTTCTGTCGTTGTTCCTACTGAAAAGAAGATAAAGATTAAGTCAGGTAAACGAGTAGAAGTGGAAGATAAAGTTTATCCAGGATATGTATTAGTTGATATGATTGTTGATGATAATTCATGGTATGTTGTCCGTAATACTCCTCGTGTTACAGGATTTGTTGGAGCAGGAGTTAATCCTGTTCCTCTTAACAAACAAGAAGTTGATGATTTATTTGGCAGAATGGAAAATATAAATAATAGTAATAAGCATCAGATTGATGTAGATATAGAAGAAATTGTTCGTATTTCTGATGGTCCATTTAAAGATCTTGAGGGAAAAGTTAGTGATATTGATCGTGAACGTGGCAAGATCAAGGTTCTTGTATCGATGTTTGGACGTGAGACTCCAGTAGAGCTAGACTTCTTGCAAATCAAGAAACTATAAAATTGATTAAAGGATAAAATTGTGTTAAATTGAGTATAGTTACGCTAAAGCTTCAAATTTATTCATATCATAAAAATATATGGCAATTAAAAAAATAACAAAAAAAATAAAATTACAAATTCAAGCCACAAAAGCAACCCCAGCACCACCGCTTGGTCCTGCACTAGGTCAAGCTGGTGTTAACATCGCTGAGTTTTGTCAGAAGTTCAATGCTATGACCCAAAGTATGATAGGAGAAATTGTTGGATGTTTGATTACTGTTTATGAAGATCGTACTTATGATATTAAGATAAAGACTCCTCCTGTTGCAGGTTTAATATTTAAAGCCGCAGGAATAGAGAAAGGTTCAGGTAAATCAAATACTTCAAAGGTAGGTTCTATAACAAAGACTCAAGTCAAAGAAATAGCCATAAAGAAGATGCCAGATTTAAATGCCAAAGATATAGAAGGTGCAATGAAGATAATAGAAGGTTCTGCTCGATCAGCCGGAATTACGATAGTAGAATAATAATCATTTTAGATTATTGCACTCGTTCTACGTATTCTCCAGTTTCGGTATTGACTCGAATTTTGTCCCCAGCGTTTAAGAAGAAGGGAACATTCATTTTTACGCCATTCTCGAGAGTCACTACTTTCCCTCCACCATTTGCAGTATTTCCTTTGATAGATGGAGGGGCTTCTTTTATTACGAATTCCATTTTGACTGGGAGTTTTATACTTATTATTTTCTCTTGTCCATCATTATCCCAGACTAAAGCTACGACATTTACATTTGTTTGAAGAAACTTTGTAGCGTCACCAATTATTTTCTCGTCGAGTTTAAATCTGTCTTTTGGATTTTCTGGATCAGAGAACCAATATTCACCTTTAGTCTCATATAAGAATTTTACTTCTTTTTTACTGATTTCGGCTTCATCGGCTTTATCTGAAGCATGAAAAACTGTATTCCATGTACGGCCAGAGAGCAAGCTCTTGAGCTTAACTTGGTTCTGAGGTTTACGTTGTTGTGTACGAGCGACATGGTTCTCTATAACTTCGCATGGTTCACCTTCATAAATAATTATTTTTTTTTCGCGTATTTCACTATATTCGAGCATGAGTTATTCTAACGCATTGCGTATACTTTTTCAAGTTATTGACAATAATAATCAAAAGCTCATAATTAATTATAATTTGTTATTTGAAATTTATTTTTTTATCCTAAATCTTTTAAAATGAAAAATAAAATATTTTTGCCCCTACTTACTTTTATAGGAGTAGGACTTTATTTGGCTTTATTTGGGTCAAATAATAAAATAATTATTTTGGGTTATAGAGATATCGAGATAGCTTCCATATTTAATGGAATATTTTTCATGATATACCTCTATAGTTTCGATTTTAATGCCACAAAAAAAATACCACAGTTGGGTTGGTCTGTGATTTATCTAGCTTTTATTGCATGTCTTATTGCATGCTTTAATATTTTTAGGATATCACATATCAATTCTGTACTTTCAGCGATTGGTGTTTCTCTTGTTAGCTTAGTTCTAACTTCGTTCATAATTTTTTTACTCTTAGTTTTAACAGTAAGGAAAATAAAAAGAAAGAAATTAGGATATTAATTTACAAAATACATCATTATTTCAAATAAATAGTGATGTATTTTATTTTTTACAATCTATTCTATTCACCTCCACTTGCTATTTGTATCTTACCAAAGTTAGCGCGAACTTCTTTCAAGATTTCTTCAGAAAGCTTTTTATTATCACGTAGGTAAGTACGTGCTGCATCATATCCACGACCAAGTTTAATTTCTTCGGCTTGTCCTTTTTCTTTTTGCTTTGTTGTACCTAGATATGAGAATATTGCACCGCTTGATTTACTTATGATGCCAAGCTTTTCACCGAGAGCCATTATTTCACCTTCACGAGATATTCCTTCGCCATATAATATATCAAATTCAGTTTGTTTGAATGGGGCAGCGACTTTATTTTTAACAACTTTGACGCGGGTACGACTTCCGACAACTTCTTCACCTTTTTTTATTTGAGCAATACGACGAATATCAAGACGAATCGATGTGTAGAATTTGAGTGCTTTACCTCCAGGAGTTGTCTCAGGATTACCAAACATTACTCCTATTTGCATACGAATCTGGTTTATAAATATCACGACTGTTTTAGATCGAGCGATAATAGCTGTGAGCTTACGAAGTGCTTGAGACATAAGGCGAGCTTGTTTGCCGACATGTGATTGACCCATATCACCTTCGATTTCATCACGAGGAGTAAGAGCTGCGACTGAGTCAATAACTATCACGTCTATCTTGCCTGAACGTATAAGACTCTCTGTGATTTCAAGCGCTTGTTCACCATTGTCTGGTTGTGAAATTAGAAGCTCCTTGATGTTGACTCCAAGTTTTTTAGTATATTCTGGATCCATCGCATGCTCAGCATCGATATAGGCGCAGACTCCACCTTTTTTTTGAGCTTCGGCAACTATATGTAAAGCAAGAGTTGTCTTACCTGATGATTCTGGTCCAAATATTTCAATCATTCTACCTCGTGGTACTCCACCGACACCGAGTGCCATATCAAGACCGATTGACCCAGTCGGTATGACATCGATATCGACTCTTGGTGAGTCACCAAATTTCATAATTGCTCCTTCTCCAAATTTAGTTTGAATTGATTTAATAGTATCTTCTATAGCTTCACCATTTACCTTTGCTTCTTTTTTTGCTTTTTTTTGCATATGATATATTAGTTAATATTGATAATGGCACTGCTTGGTGTTTTTAGGGCGACTGTTTTCATATTTTTATTATATATTATTTCAAATTTCTTTTCTGCTGTTTTACCAAATTTATCTTGTGCATCTATTGTCACAACTGAAAGCCCAGAAAGCAATGATATTGGTTCATTGAAAGTACCATCTTTATCTATAAATATTTCTCGTCCATTAAGACTTAGATATATTGCATTTTTTGCATTACCACTTACCCTAGTTATAGAAGAGGTTGAAGTCTGATCTATATTTATAGTAGCATCTGTGATCTGGACGCCTTTTCTCAGAAAGTCTGTTTTCATATATGAAAATACTCCGATAATAAGGAAAAGTATCATAAATGATATTCTCCCAACCCACCATTTTATATTTTTATTTTTAAATATTTTCATTTTATATTTTTGTGTCCATTGTATGGTCCATCATTTTCTCTAGTACATCACGAGGTTTAGCTCCATGACCAGGACTTACGACTCCACGCTCCTCTAGCATATCTATAAGTTTTGCAGCTCTTGCATATCCGATACCTAGTTTACGTTGTAAGTATGATGTCGATGCTTTTCCTGCTTCCATGACTGTCATACGAGCATCTTCGTATAAATCGTCATCTCCATTATCATCACCTATACTATCACTAAATAGATTATTGCTTTTTTCTATTGATCCTGAAAGTTCGATCATATCTGGTAATTCATCCATATAAGTCTTCTTCAAGTATTCTACCACTCTTTTGACTTCTTCCTCAGAGATAAAAGCACTTTGTAAACGTTCTGGTTGTGACATTTCACCTGATGCATAGAGCATATCTCCAGCTCCCAAGAGTTTCTCAGCTCCACCAGCATCAAGAATTGTTCGAGAATCTATTTGTGAAGATACTTGAAGAGCAATACGAGTAGGAACATTGGCTTTAATCAATCCTGTTATGACATTTACACTTGGACGTTGAGTAGAGAGGATAAGGTGTATACCGACAGCTCTCGACATTTGCGCAAGACGGACAATAGCACTTTCAAGCTCTCTTGGATAAGCTTGCATAATGTCAGCTAGTTCATCAATGACGATGACGATATAAGGCAATCGTTCTTCTTGATTATCCTCATTTTTTGATTTTTTGATTTTTTCAAATATATTTTCATGATAGCTTTCTATGTCACGGACAGATTTTTCTTGAAGGACATCATACCTACGGTCCATTTCTTTAGCTGCCCACTTGAGTGCGAGGATTGTTTTCTTCGGGTCAGTAATAACAGGTGTTAGAAGATGGGGTATTTTATTATAAAGTGTTAGCTCAACTCTTTTAGGGTCGACCATTATCAACCGTAAATCTTCAGGTCCATTACGATAGAGGAGTGATGTAATGATAGAGTGAATAGTTACAGATTTACCAGATCCAGTAGTACCAGCGATAAGTGCGTGTGGCATTTTGGCTAAGTTGCCGAAGACTGCTTTGCCAGAGAGTCCACGTCCGAGTGCCACGGTCAATGGCTTTGGTGAGTTCTGAAATTTATCATCAGCAAGTAGAGTAGCAAGACCTACGGTTGATTTGATCTTATTAGGGATTTCAATACCGACAAGCGATTTGCCTGGGATTGGAGCTTCGATGCGGATAGGGTGAGCAGCGAGCGCGAGTGCTAAGTCATTTTGTAATCCAACAATACGAGATATTTTTACTCCCTGTGCTGGTTTAAGCGCATATCTTGTAACTGTTGGTCCGATAGTCACTTCGTCCATTTCAACTGATATACCAAAGTTGAGAAGTGTTCGTTGGATGATATTCATATTACCTTTCATATCACCTACATTTGGTTTACCTTTATCTTTCTCAAGTAATGATAGTGGTGGGGGAATATAAGCTTTTGATATAAATTTTTTAAATTTAAGTAAAGGGATATCTTCAGGTAGTTCCTCTGCTTGTTTGGGAATATTATTATTTAATAAGTTTAAATTACTTTCTTCTGTCTCGGCATCTATTTTCTCATTATAGGTTATAGTTTCATCTATTTGTTCATTATTTTCTTTTTCTTTAGATTTTAAGAAATTAGGCAATGATATTTTTTTCAAAAAGAATGTATGGATATCTCTCCAAAGAGTCAGTAGATTTGGACGTTCATCAAAGAGTACGATAAGAGATACTATCAGGATAGCTCCAAGTAAAAGAATTCCGGCATAAGGTCCGAACAACTTTACAAATGGCCATGCGACCATACTCCCAAGATATCCACCAAAAGTCACAATTACAGATTTGCCTGTTCCATTTGTTGCGATATCAGCAATTGCAAGTGATGATAATAGTACAGTGATAGATGTGATAGCGTGCAATTTTGCAACTTGAGGTTTTCTGTCACGGACGAATGATATACCGACAACGATAAGAAGGATAGGTAATAGGTAATATCCAAACCCGAATAATGAACTTATTGTAGAATAAAAGAAATCTCCTCCGATTCCTGCAAGTTTAAATATTGAAAGTATAATGAAGACAGCTAAAACCAGAAAAATGATACCCCAGATACTGTGTCTGGTTTCATCTTTTAATTCTACTTTAGACTTTTTGTTTTTTCTATTTTTGTTTCCTTGCCTTCCATTTGTTTTGGTTGAAGAGGATTCTTCTTCATCAATATATTTTTTTGCCATAATTATTTAGTTGGTTTCTGATCATTTTATGAATATATTATATCATATTTTTGCTAAAAATAATTACAATATACAGTTGAATTTTTTCAAATATTAATTTGAAAAAATTCAACTGTATATAACTTTTTTATATAAAAAATATAACAGAAATAAAATAATCTTTTTAAAATCCTAGGTGTGGTGTGCCGTAGCGATGTATGAGAGGAGAGGGATAAAGGATTTTAAAAAGATTATTTTATGGATGTTGTATTTATCTATTTTGTACTCTTGCATTGAAAATATTTCAGTATATAATGGACATATTAAAGACAAAATAAAGTTTAATACACATAAAAAGACATATGGATAATCAAAAAGACACAAAAAAAACAAATTTGAATTCATACGGACAAGCCAATTTTCTTGATGTAAAAATGCTTACAAATAAGCATATATATGAATTGGTAAACAAAAAGACAGAGAAGCTAGTAACTGCTTTGTATATGGTTACTGATTGTATGGATACAGACGATGCTCTCAAAGGTAAACTTCGTTTGTTGGGTGTAGAACTTTTGTCTGATATCTATAAACTTTCGACTATTTCTTCTGTGGACAAACATCTGCACATTTCAACTTTTTTGGTTCATATAGATGAGATACTTTCCTTTGTAGAGATATCCTACACGATGGGCTTTATATCAGAGATGAATACCATCATTATTAAGAAAGAATTTATGATTCTTGTGGGTGAGCTTGAAAATTTAGAAGAGAAAGATAAGCACTTCTCTTTTGCATTAGATGAACAAATGTTTTCTTTCCCAGGTAATCATTCTTACAAGCAAGACCTAGCAGAAAGTGGTATAAAGGACAAAAAGACATTATCAGATAGTATGTCTTTTATAAACAATAGAAGTCCTTTACAAAGTTTTAAGTCCAATAAGGTTAACCATTCTGTTTTTAATTTGAATGACAAGAAAGATAGAATTGAAAAAATATTAAATCTTATAAAAGAAAAGAAAAATTTATCTATAGGACAAGTAGGAATATCTATTAAGGACATTTCAAA
>JAVHPX010000008.1:0-1226 GCA_036170795.1 Minisyncoccota bacterium | reverse complement strand
ACTTATCCACACCCTTTTAAACTCATATATCTATTGCATATTTGAAACCTCAAGTATATACTATATTAAGTGTATTATCTGCTAGTATTTTTTGACTAGATATGATAATATACATTATCTCTTTTTGCTTATGTTATAAGTAAATTTTGAGAAGAAAAGATCATTGAAAATTTAATACTATATATCGTTAATACCAAACAGTATATAGCCGTAGATAGTTCAGAGTATTTTGTATCTAGGTTTTTCCTTTATACTTTCTATTTTATAACTTTCTACTCAGTTAGGTTTTCACTGGTCGGATCCGTTTTGTATTTTTAGTTTTTATTTTTTCTTAGTTACCCGATTGATAGAGATTGGGTAAATCTTAATTTTTGATAGAGAGTAAGATTATCCCGTTGATAGAGGCGGGTGATAAAAGAGAATTTAAAATTAAATTTTAAATGTGGTATCGGCCCTGTCGACAAGGCAGATATGCTTGTCTATATTTTTATTTTATTTGCAAAAATATTTTAAAGATGAAACAAGCAGATCATTGTTCGTGGATTTCGTTTACGATTCTAGATTTTGTTTTAAATCTTTATTACTACACCGTTGCTTTTGATAGAGAAGCGGAGGACTGTGATAGAGAAGAAGCATGTCCCGTGGAAGCTTTGCTTCTCTACGGGATGTATAGAAAAAATAAAGTTTAGAAATTCAGTAAAAAGATTACTAGTTATTATTAAAAAATAATTAGTAATCAATATGTGCACACACATTAGTTTTTTCCTCGGCGTATTATTATTTTATTAGTCGCGCTATAGGATAAGTCGAAACTAGTTTAAAAGTGCATACAATTAATAAATATGTTAAAGATTAATTTAAAAACAATCGCTGGTTTGTTTGTAGCGCTTGCTTTGTTTGTCGGAGCTAATGTAGCTTCTGCATCATGGTCAGCAACTACAGCAACTAAAGTCACAAAATCATCTTCAGCTGAAAATGTTATGTGGCTACAGCAAACTTTAAATGCAGTTCAGGATGCTGGACTTGCAGTAGATGGCAAATACGGTAAGCTAACTACAGCAGCAATCAAAGTTTTCCAAGCAGCTCATACATCATCAGGTCTTGTTGATGGTATAGCAGGTAAGATGACTATTGCAGCATTGAACGCAGCAGGAGCAAATATTAGTGGTGGTACAGTTGCAACAGGAGCTCTTTGCCCAAATGGCATGACACTTGCAAGTAACTGT
>JAVHPX010000007.1:22031-24808 GCA_036170795.1 Minisyncoccota bacterium | reverse complement strand
AGTAGTTAAATACTTTCCAGTATTACTAGATTGATCTGGAAAAAGACTAACAGTACAATTAGGATCAGTTGGCGTACAGCTTGGGTCAAGTGGTGCTGGCGCAAAGTAAAGTGGTGTTGCAAAAGTATAAGCATAAGCACCAAAAAGAAATAGAAAAAATATAACTGAAAGAAATTTATAATATGAAAATATAGATATTTTTAAAAAATTTAATTTCATTTTATAATATATATTATACTATATATTATACTATATACCAGTAATAAAAGAAAAAGCTATTGATATAATAGGTGAAAATTTACTCCAAAGAAAAATTATAAAAAAAAGTAACACAAACATTCCCCATCGTTCTAAAAAGTTTTCTACATATCGAAGTCGAAAAGGTAAAAATGAGAATAATATTTTTGAACCATCAAGAGGAGGAATAGGAATCACATTAAATAAAGCCAAAACTAAATTCACAAAAACAATTATTATACTAATTTTATAAAATGGATTAATTAATAGTGGGTCAGAATTATATACAGGTATTCCAAAAAAAGTAGCATAACGTATAAGAAGACCAAACAATATAGCAATAATTAAATTTGCAAGAATACCAGCAGCAGATACCATTATATTCCCCTTTCTCCCATTTCTAAGATTATTTGGATTGTAAGGAACAGGTCTAGCCCAACCAATGACAAAACCTGCTTTTGAAATTATCAAGAGCAATGGCAATATAACTGAACCAAAAGGATCTAAATGTTTAAGTGGATTTAATGTAAGTCTTCCTTGTATGTGAGCTGTATTATCTCCTAAAAGATATGCGACACAACCATGAGCAAATTCATGTATTACAACTGACATTATAAGTATCACTACATAAAATATTCCATCAATAGCTTGCATCGGCATAATTTTTATGATAGCATAATCTCACCTATGGCAAAAGTCTGCGCAATAACTAAAAAAGGTTCAATCATGGCTGGAGGATACTCCAACGTTGTTCGTGCCACTAAATTTAACCCAACAGGTATGGTTCGTAAATATCCAAACCTTCAAAAAAAACGAGTCTACGTCCATGAGCTTAAAAAGTATTTTCCTCTTACAATCTCAACTCAAGCTATCAAAACTATCAACAAGCACGGTGCTTATGCTGTTCTCAAAAAAGCTGGAATCATAAAATAAACCCCGACATAATCGGGGTTTATTTTATTGTATGAGTTTTAATCCATCAGTTTTAAAAATTATTGTACCCTTGTCATAAGTCGCAAGATATGGAATATGAAGCGCTGATAAATAATCAAGTACTTCTTTGTGTGGATGTCCATAACGATTATGCAAACCGGCAGAGATAACAGCAATACTAGGTGAGACTTTTTCAAGAAAGAGTTGTGATGATGAAGTATGTGATCCATGATGACCAAGTTTTAATACTTCAGCATGAATAGTTTTTGGTGATTCATTCTGCATAATAAGATTCTCGGTATATTTAGTAGCATCACCTGTCAACATAAACGATTCATTACCATAAACAAGCTTAGCGACAATAGATCCATCATTTGACTCTTTAAATTCTGACACATCACGATCTGGAAATAAAATATCAAGATAAATATTTTTATTTACATCAAGCACAATATGCATACCACGGTGAGCAATAATTTTTTCTACTTTATCTTTAATAATTGTATCTTCTAAATGTTGATAAACTTTTGTAGTAGAGATAGCTCCGTTCTCAATAATACGAGGAACATGATATCTATCAATAACTGAAGCTAGTCCACCAATATGGTCAGCATCAGGATGAGTGGCTACGACAAGATCAATAGATCGATCAGCCCATGGCATCACTTGAGATAGACGAGCAAGGACAATATCGTTTGGTCCTCCATCAATAAGCATCTGCTTACCGTTCGGTGCTTCTATATAAATAGAATCCCCTTGTCCAATATCTAAAAATGCTACTTTTAAGTAATCAGCATGATTTTCTTTTATATATACTAAATACCAAATACCAAATACTATTATAAAAACTGTAGTAATCAAAAAATATGGAAGGTATCTTCTAAAAGATTTCATGGTATACTTTATATATTAACATTAAATTGTAACAAATCTTTATAAGAAAAATATCTGACTGAGCTTTTACAAGAAATATGTTAGAAGATCCGAGGACTTTTTTATTATAAAAATTTGTGTAAATAATAATACAATATGGATACATTCACACCAAAAACATTTAATATTCCAGAGCTTAAAGGAATTAGCGCAAAAAATATTGAAGAACATTTAAAGTTATATAAAGGATATGTAACAAATGCAAACTTAATTTTAAAAAAAATAGAAGAATATGGTAAAGACTATGAAGCTAATACTTACGTCATAGCAGAACTTCAGCGACGATTTAGTTTTGAATTTGATGGTATGCGCAATCATGAGTACTACTTCACACAATTTGAAAGTGGCTATATCCCATCTAGTAATAGCCCACTCAAAGAAAAAATTATGCAAACATGGGGAACTATTGATGCATGGGTTAATACATTTAAAGCTCTCGCAATGACACGTGGTGTTGGCTGGGCTATACTTTATTACGATCCGTTATCTGACAAACTTCTTCACTCTTGGGTAGAAGAACAACATTTAGGTCAACTAATAGGACTGACTCCAATACTATGTCTTGATATGTGGGAGCATGCATACGTCTACGACTATCCGACATCTGAAAAGAAAAAATATGTTGAAGCATTTTTTACAAATATAAACTGGGAAGTGATCGAAGAGAATTTTAA
>JAVHPX010000007.1:0-21931 GCA_036170795.1 Minisyncoccota bacterium | reverse complement strand
ATGTTGAAGCATTTTTTACAAATATAAACTGGGAAGTGATCGAAGAGAATTTTAAAAAGGCATACTAAAAAATACAGCCCTTACTAATAATAGTAGGGCTGTCAAAATCTTTTTCCACATTAGCAACTAATTTCTAAAAAGTAAGCTCTTTTAAGACCACTACATTTTTATATCTTAAAGGAAATAAAAACCTTAGGTCCCCTTCTTATATGATAGATGAAGGGTTTTTTAGGTTGCTTTTCAAGAATTTAGTTATGCGTTCATTCAATTCAAATGTACAATTAAGTATTTATAAAATCACTCCAATAAATCAACTATACAGGTATTGAAGTATGCTCTACAGAGCACTAGTTGTTTATTATTGTGTATTTTTAAAATACCTATTTCTGTGATCATAAGATAATTATATTTTATTGTCAACGTCAATAGGTGGAGAACTTTTTCTCTTAAATACCCACCAAAATAAAAATCCATATAAAATTATTGTAATAAATAATGGAAATGACTGTATCGTGACACTAGCAAATGGTAGTGATGCAAAAAAATGAATTACAGAGAGAATATACAGTAATAATAAATGCGCAATGTAAGCAAATGGCAATGCAATGATCGGTGATATAAATCCAATCATACCGACAACAAAACTCATAAACATTGTTATGGGTATAAATGGCAAAATAAAAATATTGGCAGGCAATGACACAAGAGATAGAATACCCGTTGAATATAGAAGTATTGGAAGAACAGATATTGTCGCTGCTATTGTTGTAGCGACAACTTCACGAAAACCAAACCGAATTGGTAAAAATCTAACCCATATTATAATTTTTGGTGTTATAAATAAAACTCCGAAAGTTGCTATAAATGATAATTGAAAAGATATATCAGATAGCACTCTTGGATCATAAGCTATCATTAATAGTCCAGCAATTACTAATGCTCGACCTGCATTATATGTCCGTCCTGTAAGTCGTGCAAAAAGAACAATAACAGCCATAATCCCTGCACGTATAGCCGTCGATGATGCACCGGCAAGTAATATAAATAAAATTATTATAATAATACCAAATATAATTCCAACCGTTTGAGCAAATATTAAACCTAAAACTTTCATTGTACCTTCGGCAACAATAGTCACATTGTAGCCAGAGAGTGCAATGATATGTATAGTACCAGTTGTGATAAATTCATTACGCATATCATTATCAAACCCTCCTCGAGATCCAAGAATTAAACCATCAGCCAAATCACTCTCTGGTGGATTTATAACTTGTTCGATATTTTTCATAAATGTATTTCTGAGTTTATAGAGTTGAGCTTGTATAAACGAACCATTGTTATGGGAAATAATTTCAATATCAGCATTTTTTATAATAAAATAAATATCTTGATTCGCAAGATATCGCCCGTAATTAAATTCTTTACCAGAAGTCGTAATAAAATTCTCTGGCGTTTCAAGTACGCCTGTAACTCGAACCATATCACCATAAGACACCTCTGTATCTTTTGAAATTATAGCAAGGATATTAGATTCCTGATTCTTGGGATTAATTGTTAAGCGCTGATTGGTCAATCGTACATCTGGTGCATTTATCACTTCTCCTTCTACACTAACACTCTTCCCCACTGCATCATTATATGCTGGAGATTTCGGTAAGAAAAAATAAAACCGTACGCAAGCTATAGAGATTAATATAATTATTATAAAAATTTCCTTCCGACTCATATTTATAATTATAACAATTTTTTCTTAAACAATCTTAAACAAGGACCGTCCTTGTTTATTTTATAATACAAAATCAAAATACAAACATAAAACCGTGACCGTATGTATTATGCAATTCTAACTTCAGTATACAATATAAAAAACCTCAGACGCAAAGTGTCTGAGGGATTAAGAGATGAGGATCAATAGGATTATACTATTGAGTGAATAAGTGCTGTAGCGGGAACAACAACACGACACTGATGTCTCGCGTACCTAACACTGTCGTCCGAAAACTTGTGTATACAGAACCCCAAGCGACCATCGTCACCGAAGCCGACGTAGGCAACAAAGAATTTATTGTCTTCCTCAAAAACAAAAAGTGTGCCATAGCCGTTCGTACTGAGCTTGTCTTTGTGTATCTGGCAAAAGTTTTTGATTTGCGCTTGGGTAATAATACATAGTGCTTCTGGGTCCTTGTTGAAGGGTCCAAAAATTGTACTGTAATCACCATCTTTATGTATTTCAAATACTTTTACTTTGGTTTTGTCTTTTTTGGGTTGAGAGTTAATCAAGTTCCAGTCTTTGAGGTTGGAGCTTAAATACCCAGTAAACAATTCGCCGGCATAATAAAGTCCTGATTCCTTTGTACCACCACATTCGTCAACGAATATTTCTTCGTCACAATACAATTCTGTGAGGTGAGAAGTTTTGAAAGGTTTAGTAGATTTTATTCCAAAGAATTTCATCCTGTCTTTCATGCTCATCTTGTGAAAACCAATGAGGCAGTTCACATAATCAGAGTTTTGTTTCTTGTAGGCTGACCAGAGGTTTTTGTTCACTTCTGTTTGTAGGCCACTTACCGTAAGTGGATCTACGATGAATTTTTGTGTCATCTTTTTTATTTTTTATCAAAGTACTAAACCATAATATACATATTGCATATTACTCGTAGTTGTAGGTATTATACCACATTCATCAAAAATTGTGCTCATCTATCTAGACCTTGCCTAGCTGAAATACTTATAAATTATAATTCTTTTGAAGCGAAGAGCACTCTGTTGCTATAACATCTGCACGCTCGTTATGAACGTGACCGGCGTGGCCTTTGACTTTCTGCCATGATAGTTCTCCTTTAAATTCTCGAACTAAAACAATCAATTCTTGCCATAAATCTTTATTTAAAACTGATTTCTTATTAGCAGTCTTCCAACCATTCTTCTCCCAGTTGTATATCCATGTCGTCACTCCACCTAGCACATAAGATGAATCAGTATGGATTATAATCTCCGTTTCCGCTAAGCCTTGCTTAGCGGAAACATATTTAAGAGCTTCGATGACTGCCAAGAGTTCCATACGATTATTTGTCGTTTTTTTTTCGTATCCACCAAACTCGTGAAATGTCTTGTCATTTAGCGTTATCACCACTCCCCAACCTCCTTTACCTGGGTTTCCAAGTGACGATCCATCTGTATATATTTCAATTATCTTATTCATATATTTATATTATATCAACAATTCGCAAACGCAACTCAGTACGACCACCAAAACTACTTTTTTCAAATGTAGCAGTCAGGTTTATTCTCTCTCCTGCTTTAAGTAAACAACCAAAACTATCACTCGTTTTAAAGAATGCTATAGCTTTTACTGGTCTACCTTTACTATTAGTAAACATAATTTCTAAATGATTTTTTTCTTTACCAAATTCTTTTATTTGCGTTATTAAAATATCTTCAAATACAAATGTTGGTTTTGGATTACCCATACCATATGGTGCTAACTTTTCGATAACGTTATAATTTTCTATAGTGACATCATCAAGAGTAATTTTTGCATCAATATTTATATCTTGCTTTATTTCTTTTTTATCTTTTATACCATCAAAAATAGCCAGTAACCTTTCTTCTAAAAAGTGAACTTCTTGATGAGAAACAGAAAATCCACCAGCACTTTTATGACCACCAAATTCTATTAAACTATTATCTGGAAGCTTCCTCATCATTTCTACTAAATTAATATCACCCCATACTCTACAAGAACCACGTAAAATACCAATTTGTGTTGATAAATCACTTCCTTCTCCACCCCAGACGAATGCTGGCTTTTTATATTCTTCTACAATCTTTGATGCTACAAGCCCAAGAATTCCTACTCGCCAACTTGGATTACCTATAACAATAATAGCTTTATCTTCTCTTTTAGATAAAGTTTTTTTTACATCTTTCATAATATGCGCCACAATTTGCTTTCGTTCATCATTTAGTTTGGACAAGTGATCAGCGAGTGTACGTGCTTCTACTTCATCAGTAGTTGCTAATACTTCAAATGCTCTCATCGGACTACCCATACGAGAAGCAGCATTAAGACGTGGTGCTAAAGTAAAAGTCACATCTTCTTCTGTCATTCTACTTGTATCAACACCAGCTTTACGAAAAAGCTCGACTAGTCCAGGACGGCGAGCTTTTTGTAAAACTTTTAATCCATAGTATGCCAATACTCGATTCTCGTCTAAAAGTGGTACCTGGTCAGCAAGAGTTGCGAGACCTGCCATATCAAGTAACCATTTCTCCCAGCCCTCATTTATTTTCCAATATTCTCCATACTTTTTTATAAGTCCTTGAACCAACTTAAAGGCAAGCCCAGCACCACAGAGCATTTTGTCTGGATATTCACAACCGTTTTGTTTTGGATTAAGAATAGCAAAAGCTCGTGGAATATTTTCTTGTGGTAAGTGATGATCAGTGATAATAACATCTATACCAGAAACTTGGGCCTGAGTAACTTCGTTTACAGCTGTAATACCAAGATCAAAAGTAATAAGTAATTTTACTTCTTGTTTGATAAATTCCTCTATTGCATCAGCATGAAGACCATAACCTTCATCATGACGATCTGGGATATATATAGAAAAATTTTTATAACCTATTTTATTAAAAAAATCATTCATAATGACAGCAGCGGGAATACCATCACAATCATAATCACTATAAATAACAATTTTCTCATTCGCTTCAATACTCTCAAAAATACGCACGACTACCCGCTCCATATCTTTCATTAAGAACGGATCGTATAAATATTCGTACAATGGGTTTAGAAATTTTTCTTGATCTTCGGGTTTTATTCCTCGATTTTTAAGTAATAATTCTAAAAGCTCAGTATGATTCGGCATAGAAAATATTGTAACATAAAAATATACTCTTACTTCAATGCTTTAATACCTGGAAGTGTACCTTTAGCAAGAAATTCGAGAGTAGCGCCACCACCAGTAGAAACAAAACCAAGTTTATTTTCAAGTTTTAATTTAGAAATATATTCTACTGTATCTCCACCTCCTATAACGCTATGAGCTGTTGATTTAGCTATAAGTTTAAGAATTTTTTCAGTTGAATTTAAAGAACCTACTCCAAACTTTCCAAGTGGACCATTCCAAATGATAAACTTTGCTTTTTCAATAAAACCTTTTAATAGTTCTAAGCTCTCAGGTCCTATATCAATAATACTTTCATTTGCAGCTACATCGCTTGATTTAGAAAAATGATATTTATTACCATTTACAACTTCAACATCTATTGGAAGAAGTAAATTTTTATGTTTTAACATAGAAGCAATTTGAAAATTACCATTTTCTACAAGAGAAGTACCTACTTCGTAACCTTTTACTTTAAAAAAATCATTGGAAAGAGCACCACCAATAAAAACATTATCAGCATCACGAAGGAATTTCTTAACAAGTGGAATTTTAGTTTCAAATTTGGCACCACCTAAAATAAATAAAAATGGATGAACTGGATTAAATGCTAAAGAAAGATTCTTTATTTCTTCTTCAAATTGAAAACCTGCATAACCTGGTAAATATTTTGTAATACCAATAATCGAAGCATGCAGACGATGTGATACAGAAAAAGCATCATTAACATAAATACTTCCAAACCTAGATAAAGCCCGAGCAAATGATGGAGAATTATTCTTTTCACTTACTTCACGACGCAAATTCTCAAGCAGAACTACATCACCTTTTTTAAGATCTTTCAATATAGCCTCTGTCTCATCTGAGAAAATCGAAGTCTCTATAAAATTAAGATTAGGAATATATTTCTTAAGTTTAATTGCAACTCCTTTTAAACTTTGACTTCCATCTTCACCTAAATGAGCAAGAAGTATAACAATAGCACCTTTTTTGTGTAAATATTCAATAGTAGGTAAAGATTTCTTGATACGAAAATCATCAAGAACTTTACCGTCTTTAATAGGTACATTAAAATCTACTCTCACGAGTACACGTTTACCTGATAAATTTCCAACATCCTTAATTAATTTCATATTATTTTATATCATTTATTATCTTAATAATTTTTAAAAAATTTCTAGCATTAAGACTTGCTTTCCCAATCAAAAGACCCTGCGCTCCAGCATGTAAAAAGTCTTCAGCATTATCTTTATTAACAGACCCACCATAAATAATTTGTACCGAAGAAACAATCACAGGACTAAACATATCGTTAAGAATTTTACGAATATATATTCTTATTTCTTCAAAATCACGAGGAGTAGCATCGTGACGATCTAAAGTAGAAGATAACGCCCAGATTGGTTCATAAGCAATAACAATATCTTTAATATAACTTTTAGGAATATCTCTCAAACAAAAAGTCAGCTGATCTTTTATTACTTGTAAATACGAACCATCATTACTGCGTACAATTTCTCCAATACATAAAATAGGGATAAGCTTTGCTTTAAATATTGCAATCAATTTCTTATTTAAAATCTCATTTGTTTCACCAAGAGCTCTACGTTCTCCATGCCCAACTATAACATATTTAACGTCTAAGCTTTTTAACATCGAGGTAGATACCTCACCAGTATATGAACCATTAGATTCAAAAAAAACATTTTGCGCTCCTAATATAACTTTTTTATTTTTTATATTTTTAACAACAGAAAGAAATGGAAATGGTGGACAAATGACTACTTTAGTCTTTTTTATATTTTTAAGAACTTTATTTATATCTATAAAAAGAATCTCCGCTTCTTTAACAGACTGCGGATTCATTTTCCAATTACCAATAATAAGCTTATCCATATAGTATAGTATAGTATACCACAAAATATGTTAGAATTTATTAATAATCTATATGGTTAAATTTATAAAAAAACAAGCAGGGCTAACTCTCATAGAGAGCATGATTGGTATTGCTATTTTTGTATTGCTTGCTGGTGTTGTTTATCAAACTTTTGTTGTAATCTCACGTCAAATATTAAATAATTCAGAAAACACAACTATATCAAACTTAGCTAGTCAATATTTAGAAATAGCACGCAATATCCCATATGCACAAATTGGCACAATGCAAGGAAACCCAAATGGTACATTACCAGATTTACCAAATGCAAAAGATATTACAATAGGTTCTAAAACCTACCAAATATACTACGAAGTAACATACGTAGATGATCCAGCAGATGGAACAACAATACTTGGTAATGATCCTGCACCAAATGATTATAAGCAAGTAAAACTATCAGTTAAAAATATCAACACAAATACTATTACTAAATTTGTAACAAACATTGTTCCAATAGGACTTGAAAATCTAACAAGCGGAGGAGCTCTTTCACTTTCTATTATAAATGCTATTGGCCAACCGGTAGCAGGTGCATCTATAAATATAACAAACACATCACTTGGTCTTAATATTACAAGAACAAGTAATGTAAATGGTAAATGGATTGAAGTTGGTCTTCCTAATAACTCAAATAGTTATCACTTAACTGTCACTAAAAATGGCTATTCATCTGATCAAACTTATCCTATAACTACAAATAATCCTAACCCAACAAAACCTGATGCAACTATAGCAAACGGTCAAGTCACAGAAATTAGTTTT
This sequence comes from Minisyncoccota bacterium, assembly GCA_036170795.1. GTDB lineage: Bacteria > Patescibacteriota > Minisyncoccia > Phycocordibacterales > UBA9973 > UBA8515. The sequence continues at coordinate 14,335 of JAVHPX010000007.1, read as the reverse complement.
TCTATAGACCAAACAAGCAACCTTACTTTCAATACTCTTGATCAACATTGTTCCGGTATAGGAGGAATAGGATTAGGAATTAAAGGGGCAAAAATTATAGGTACAGGTACAGGTACTCCAGATGTGCTTAAATTTAATAATTCATATATATCAAATGGAAGTGGCCAAATATTATTTCCAAATGCAGAATGGGATAATTATACCCCAATATTGATAGATAATACATATATGATTTATGGATCATCACCAATACAACAGATCAATCTTCTTCCTAATACAAATCAAGTATTTAATTTTATTCTTGGTACAAAAACAAATAATAGTTTACTCATAATTGTAAAAGATGCTTCAAATGGAAATCCCATAGAAGGAGCAAATGTTCACTTAACTAATAGTAGCCCTATAGTCGATATAACAAAAATAACTGGAGGAAGTCTTTGGAATCAACAAGACTGGAGTGGCGGTTCTGGACAAATAGATTGGTCTGATATTACAAAATATTTTCAAAATGATGGAGGTATCAACACAACCGATATTCCACTTGCCATGAGGTTAATAAACAATAATGGTACTACTCTTGCAACATCTGGATCACTAACCTCTTCAACATTTGATACAGGAAGTGGTACTACCGCTTATACAACATTTACTTGGCAACCAACATCTCAAGATCCAGCAACAGAAGTAAAATTCCAAGTAGCTACAAATAATGACAACACGACATGGAATTTTGTTGGACCAGATGGTACAAATGGAACATACTATACAACACCAAGCACAACTATTAATTCTTCAAATAACAACAATAGGTATATAAGATACAAAACATTCTTATCAACAACAGATACTACTAAAAACCCAACAATATCAAGCATAAATATTAACTATGTTTCAGGATGTTTTACACCTGGGCAAGTCATATTTACAGGAATTAATTCCTCACCAACATATCAAATAGAAGTAAGCAAGCCAGGTTATAATACAGAAACAATTACAAACTTAAATGTAACTGGGTATTCATTATTTAACATATCAATGACTCCGTTATAAATTTATATAATATGAATACTATTCAAAAAAAAGAAAAAGTACTTAATTCTATTCTGTCGACAACAGCAGGTTTTACTCTTATGGAAACTCTGGTTACGATATTTATTTTTGGACTCATAATAACAGGCACAACATTAATACTAAAAAATATTTTAGTAAATGGAAAACAGCAAACACTTGCCTTAAACAATATAGACCAAGCAAGAAGAATTGCAAACACATTTGAAAATGAACTTCGTAATTCTACTTATGGTATAAATGGAGCATATCCTATAAGTGAAGCATCCGACAATCAATTGATATTCTTTTCAACTATTCCTCTTGGTGATGGCACAATATCAAGAGTAAGATACTTTATATCGAATGGAATTTTATATAAAGGAATTACAAATCCCTCAGGATCAACTTATAATACAACAACAGAAAAAGTGAGTGAGCTACTTAACACTGTAGCTCTTGGAAATAATCCCCTATTCTATTACTATGATGGTAATTATGATGGATCAACAAACCCTTTAATACAACAAGTTAACATAAATAATGTTAAATTTATTAAAATAAATCTAGTGGTACTAAAACAAACAGATCAAAATTCTACAAGTACATTTATTGTAAATGGAGGAACAACAATTAGAAATTTAAAAAATAATTTAGGAAATTAATGAAAACAAAAAATAAAAAACAAAATAAAGGAGCAATCTTAATACTTTTATTATTTACGATTTTTATATTTTCAATCATAATGTTTCCAATTATTAACTACACAGTTATTGAATCAGAAATAATTAGATCAAATGCAAACAGAGAACAAGCATTACAGATAGCAGAGGCAGGAATAAATTATTATCAATGGCATCTTGCACATTTTAATACTGATTATAAAGATGGAACAAACATAGATGGACCATATGTCCATGATTATATTGATTATGATACTCAAGATATTGTAGGGCAATTCTCTTTAATTATTACACCTCCTCCTGCAGGGTCAACAATAGTTACAATCAATTCTACGGGTTCTACAAAAGCTGATCCATCTACCAAGAGGACAATAACTGCACGATATGGAATTCCATCTCTTGCTCTATACTCATTTCTAAGTAATGATGTCATCTGGATTGGTCCTAATGAAACTGTAAATGGACAAATGCAATCAAACAATGGAATTCGTTTTGATGGAAATGGTAATGCTCCTATCGGATCTGCTAAATCAACCTATTCTTGTCCGTCAACTCAAGGTAGTCCATGTCCAGCAACTAAAAATGGTGTTTGGGGTAGTGCAACACAATCTGTTAAAAATTTCTGGCAATTCCCAATTCCTACACAAGATTTTTCAGCACTTACATCAAATCTTGCAAATATGAAAAGTAAGGCTCAATCTGGAGGTATTTATTTACCTCCCTCAAATACTAATGGATATTCTTTAGTATTCAATAATACTGGGACTGTTTCTGTATATAAAGTTACTTCTCTTAAAAGTACACCAACTGGTTGGGATGTTAACGGCACTGCTCATGATGAAGATATTGATTATAAAAATAGAAGTTTACAATACACTATTACTATACCAAGTAATGGTATAGTATATATAGAAGACAAAATATGGGTTGAAGGGACAGTAAAAGGAAGAGTAATGGTTACAGCAGCTAAGTTGCCATATGTAGCATCAACAGCTCCGACAATATATATTCCTAATAATATTATATACACAGCTAAAGATGGTACAAATACATTAGGGCTCTTAGCTCAAAAAGATATTATTGTTACTTATAATGCTCCATTAAATTTAGAAGTTGATGCATCTCTTATATCACAAAATGGTAGTGCAGAATTTCTACAATATAAACCAGCAAAAATTAAAGACACTATATCAATATATGGATCCATTATGAGTTTTGGACAATGGACTTGGACTTGGGTAGATTCTAATGGTAACAATGCATCAGGATTCACTAATACTATTGATACTTATGATAACAATTTACTTTATTCTCCTCCTCCTAGCTTCCCTCTTTCTTCATTAGGATATAAACAATTAAGTTGGACTAGTAATTAAGAAGATATATGAAAATTAATAAAATGCAATTTATTATAAATTTATTAATAATAATTTTTGTAGCTAATACTTCTACTGCTTTTGCTATGGCAAAAGCAGTATTTCCTGATGAAAAATCCCTTCAACCAATACCTCACAATGTATATCCAAATATCTCTGGAAATATAAATAGTACGACAAATATAGCACCTGATTATCAGTTTGAATCTAAAAATGAAATACAACAAGAAACAAATCAAAAAGAAAACACAACAAATACAGTAAAAACAAATGACCCAAACAATATATCTTTTATAATATGGCCTATCATTATTATTGTAATTATTATTTGTTTTTTTATTTACAGAAAAATTAAAATTAGTAAAAAAATTACTTAATATTATTCATAACTGAATACATTGGTGTAATCATAGAAACAGCAAAAAATCCAACAGCTCCACCTATAAATACCATAAGTATCGGTTCGACAATCACAGAAAGGTCTTTAGTCTTACTATCAACTTCAGCCTCATAGAAATTAGCAATATCTATCAACATTTTAGATAAATTACCTGTTTCTTCACCGACTTCAATCATTTCACCCATCATAACTGGATAAAGATTAATAGCTTCTTTAAAAGAAGCCGAAAGAGGGCTACCTTTTTCTATGGCTATGACTGAATCAGTTATCAATTTTTTATAATAAATATTCTGAAGAACTTCTCCCGTAATAGAGAGAGCTTTTGACATATCTACCCCAGATGACAATAAGGAAGAAAGAGTCCTGGCTGTACGAGCAGTATTAACTTCTTTTGTAATAGTACCAATAATAGGTATATGTAAAATAAAAAAATCAAAATATTTCTTAGTAAAATCAAGTTTAGCAAAAACTATAATAACAAGAACAATAAACGCTATAACTGATAAAAATAATAAAGTATGATTACTAATAGTATCTGAAAGCCAAATAATAAATTTTGTTGAGCTTGGTAATTCACCACCAAAATCTTTAAATGTTTTAGTTAGTGTTGGTACAACAAACATCATCATAAGAATTCCAATAAGAAATATAGCAATAAGAATAATAGATGGATACATCAATGCTCCTTTAATTTTTTTATTTAAATCATAAGACTTCTTTAAATTAAGCCCTACCTCAGAAAGAGATTGCGGTAATCCCCCAGACTCTTCTCCTGAATGAACCATTGATATAAATATACCTGAGAAAACTTTAGGGTATTTCTTCATTCCGTCAGAAAGAGTATTCCCTTTATTTACCTCTTCTACAAGCGTTGTAAGAATTTTATTAAATGTTACATTTTTCGACTGTTTCTCAAGTATTGAAAGAGCTCGAGTAAGAGAAAGTCCAGCTAAAAGCATTCCACTTAAATTATTAGTAAAAACTATTTTCTCAGATAGAGAAACATGACCAAAAATATCCATTGTCAAAAATGATTTATGTATTTTATCTTTCGCTTCTTCTATCATAATAGGCATACTACCACTCTCTCTAAATTCACTCGCAAGAGCAAAACGATCTACTGAATCTTTATAACCTTCAATTATTTGTTTATCTTTTGTTTGTATTTTATATTTAAATTTCATATTAACTAATTTTACTCAGAAACAACTCGAAGAACTTCTTCAATTGAAGTAAAACCTTGAGCTGCTAAAAATATACCATCTTCAATCATTGTCATCATCCCTTCTTCTTTTGCTTTATCTTCAATCTCATCATTAGGTGCACCTTTCAATATCATCTCACGAATTATAGTACTAACTTTAAGAACTTCATGAATACCCAACCTACCCTTAAAGCCAGTTTCAGATTCTTCACTTGGTTTAGGTTTATAAAACGGAATTATATCCCAAGTAGCATCAGTAGCTACAACTTTTTCTTTTATTAAAAACATAAGCATACGATCAAGATTTACTACTTGTTCTAATGCTTTTTTTTCACTCTCATTTAAAAAATATTTTTCTTTTCCGACAGCAAGCACTCTTACTAAACGCTGAGCAATAACTGTTTTAATCGTAGACACAATAAGAAAAACTTCTACTCCCATATCTATCATACGTGGTATTGCTCCAACAGCAGAATTCGTGTGAATAGTCGAAAGAACAAGATGCCCGGTAAGAGCTGCATTAACAGCAAGAGAGGCAGTCTCACCATCTCGAATTTCTCCTACCATTATAATATCTGGATCTTGACGAAGAAGAGTACGAAGACCATTAGCAAAAGTTAAACCAATTTCTGATTTAGTTTGAGTTTGATTAATACGTGCCATTTGATATTCTATTGGGTCCTCAATTGTTGAAATATTTACATCTGGAGTATTTAAAATATCAAGCACAGTATAGAGAGTAGTCGTCTTACCAGACCCAGTAGGACCAGCACATAAAAACATTCCAGTTCTTTGTTTTATTCCATCATGTATTCGTTCAAGTGCTTCTCCATGAAAACCAAGAGTTTCAAGAGAAAATCCTTTAGAATTTTCACGCAAAATACGAATAACTGTTTTTTCTCCAAAATATGTAGGGAGTGTAGAAACACGAAATGATACACCGCCTTGATTATTTACAATTTTAAAACGACCATCTTGAGGAAGACGTTTCTCATCAAGCTTCAAATTTGATAGAACTTTTATACGAGCCACAATACCCGGAGCTGTATCTTTTGGCAATATCATAGCATCATGAAGTATGCCATCAATACGATAACGAACAATAAGAGATGCCTCACCTGGCTCAATATGTATATCAGATGCACCTCCAATAATAGCATGGGAAATAAGTGTATCAACAATTTTAATAATCGGTAAATCTTCAGCAAGCTCTTTAAGTTCTTTCTCTGATTTTTCTTCACCATCATCAGATATTGCTTTTATAGAAATACTTTCTTTTTTAATAAGATCTTCAAAATCAGCTTGCAAACTTTTCTTGTATTGAGTTAATGCTTCTTTTATAGAGTCTGAGCTTGTTAAACGTGGAAGTATGCGTAGGCCTACTTTTTTCTTTATAAAATCAATAACAGAAAGGTTATCAACATCAAGCATAGCGACTTCTAACCCTAGTTTACTTTTCTTATAAGCAATAATATTGCTACTTCGTGCAATCGGTTCAGGAATTAGAGTCAGTACTTCAGGATCAATGTGTTCGCCCTTAAGACTTATAAATGGAATACCGAGAGAGACTGCTTGCATACTATTCCAATCTTTCTCTGTTAGCTTACCATTACTCATCAAAATAGCACCAATCGATTGATTTGTTTCTTTAGATTTCTTGAGTGCCATTGCCACATCAGTCTTACTAATAAGACCTGAACTATTTAATAGATCTACAATTGTTTTCTCATCAACATGCATACTAATAGTATATCATAATATCTCTTGCAGATAACATTCTTTACAGTAAATAATCTCTGGCCGCTCTGGTGCATAGCTTGTTTCAAATTCAACCTCACACTTACCTGTATGATTATGCCCTTCCTTATCGCACATACACGATCTGTGCCAAAAATTTACTGAGTTCCTCTGTTGTGACAATTCAAAATTTCTCGTATTAGGACATCTTCTAGGTAATGGTATATTCCATTTTTTATATAGAGTAAGTTCTTCTGGAGTGATTTTGAATGCTTTTGTACATTTATGACTCTGAGCTGATTTTTTATCTACATCCCAAGCTTCACAAAGAATAATCTCAGTGGTTATTGAATCTTCAATTTCTTCACTACTATCAGGTAAATCTTTCCAGTTTTTCGAAGAGACATAATTCTTATCTACAGGACTATCCCAGACATATCCTCTATCCTTAGCTTCTTTTTCATTTACCGGTACATACTCTTGTGCTAATGTTTCATTATATGCATGTGGACTCATCGATATTGGAAAAAATTCACCATATGTATAGACTCTTTCTTCAGTATCAATATATGGCATTTCATTCATATGAGTGATTATTTTGGGGACGAGAAATTCATACTCTTCTTTAGTATACTGTTTATTTAAAATACAATATTCTTTTTTCCGAAGAGCTATACAACCAAACGAATTTTTTACATTATCACAATCCACTAAATAATTAGAATCCAGATTATTTTCTCCATTTACACTAAAATAACATCGTGAAGAAAAATCAATATTATTAGACTCATATACAAGTTCTCCTCCATGTACACCGAAGATATCTAAAGAATCCTTTTGGCCTTTGCCTCCACGTACGGCATATTTTTCATTTTCTCCATCATTAATATAGTAAGACTCATGAACATTTTTAGAATTGTAAATAAAATCACCAGTGACATCATTATTATGTTCTCCTGTCATGTATTTATGAAATGCCTTTTCTTTTATTAGCTTTTTAAAATCATATATTGTTTTCTGAAGGTTAGAATATGAGCTGAATATTTTAAGTTTTATTGTATGAAATTCTTCTTTAGATATTTGATTATTAAATATGTAGTAATTTTTATTTCTTAGATTATAGCTAAAGAGACAGTTCTGACAATTCCTGCAATCATACAAAAATGCCGAATCAAGGCAATTCGAACTATTCTGACTAAAGTAGACATTCGCACATACCGTACAATCCACAGAAGCAAAACATGATTGGCAATTTTTAATAAAAAGGCAATCCCAGCAATCCTTGCTTTCAAGTACAGTTTGACCATACCCGCAATTTTCTGAAAACCAACTTCCAAACATATAATATCCTCCTTTCATATGTGCAGTATAGTTGCAATAATCACTATCCACATTTTTAGCTGCATATAATCCAGACCTAGGAACTTTTTTCTGCAATTCTCGAAACTGTTTAAAAAATGGAGTGTTGAAATCATACTCTTGACTATATTCAATCGGATTCCATACATCTCCCCACCAGCATTCATGGCAATACACAGGAAAGATCGCATCAGTTTTATACATCGAAATAATATCCCTTTTACATAAATCACACGTTCTTTTATATAACGATCGTTCATTCCTCCAGACCAATTTTCGCGCAAGACGACATTTCCAGCAAAATGTTGGTGGAGGAACTTTTATTTTTTCATAAAATAAAAAATCCTCTGGCTCAATTATAAAGTCTTTTTTACAATTTTGACAGATTTTTATTTGACTCTCCATACCTACATAGTACGAGTTCTTCTCTTTGTTGGCAAGGAATTGAGTTCCCCTCTCTCCTTACCAAGGAGAGAGCTGGGGAGGGGTTCTTAATTAATTAGGAATCTCCCTTCAATTCCCTACTTAGTAAGAGGGAAGGAATTAGCCCATCTTCTATTTCTTCGTCATATATTTATAATTTACCAAAAGTATAATTATAAACACAGATATTGTCAGAGACATCATAGGTATAGTAACATAACCAAATTCATAGACATATCGTGTTGCACAAGAAATAGTGGTTGCGTTTCCAGTGGCACAAGCGAAAGTCGAAGCACCACCATTTTCAATATATAAGTGAAATAGTGAAACAATAATACTAAAAAATGCAAGAGCAACACTATAATCCACCATACTTTGGTCACGTTTATATAATTCCATACTAAAAAGTATCGCTTGTGGATACAAGAATATACGTTGAATCCAACATAATTCACATGCTGGAAAACCGATAACATTCGAATAAAATAAACTGAGAACTACAGCTCCTATTGCTACTACAAATCCAATATAAAAAGTATAGTTTTTAAAGAAAATCAGTATTAAATTTCTATGAGTACGAAAAAAAAGTAAATTAGCTACTATCAGAAAAATCACAATTTGGATACCAATTACACTGAGAGAAACAAAAATATTAAATGTTTCTAAATATGTCGGCATAAAATTACTGTGGTAGAGTATAACCTATTTGTGCAGCCAAGAATTCAAGAGGAACTTCACCTGTTATTTCAGAACCAACTGGAAACTTCCAAACATCTCCTGTATGAACTGGTTCTACTGGACTTTTAATAGAAAATTTATGGTTTGAAAATACCCAAGTCTTATAATACTGTGAAGCAACTTGAGCACAAATTTCGGCCTCACCTGTGGCTGCTTTATCTTTTGTTATTATAGAACATATAGTAGGAATAGTATCAGAAGATGTAAGAGTAATTCCATTTTTAAACATCCAAGTTGGAAAATTCTCTATTTTCTTATCAATACAAATCTGAGTTGATGACTTATCTGGATTTGAACATTCTATATATGGAAGATATTTTTTTGAATTACCAAAAAGTGCTTTTTGTGCTTGACAATGTGGACACCAGAATGCTCCATAAAATTCTGCTCCATTAGCTTTGAGAGATTGTGCAAATCCATCATATTTATCAGGACCTTGAACTTTATTTACCACAAGACCAATTCCAATAACAACAATAATAATAGCAATTACTAATAGTATAAATTTAGTTTGTTTTGATTCCATATATTATAATAATACTATGTTAAATGAATTTTTGCAATTTTATATTTTAATTTAATTTTGTATATTGATCCATAAATTTATAAGAGAAAGGTTTAGCATATTTTTCTAAAATAGTTCGCCCGTACGCATCAAGTTTGTCGTAACCTTGTATAAAACTTTTTATTACTGACCATTCTTCTCTGCCTGCAGGTTTTATATCTTTAAAAGAAAGTATCGTATCAACAATACCAAGTGAACGAATTTTTGCATTTTCTGTAGCTTCTATTTTCCCAGCATCATAAAAAGAAAACATCCTTCCAATTTCTGGATAAAGATTTGCCATATAAAATAGTGAATTCTTTTCCATATTATTTGAGTTCTATAAATTTATAAATAATCTCACGCGCTTTTTTTTAATCATCGTGCCATACCAATTATTTGCAAATTCTTTAACTTCAATAATATTTAGTTTATGGTCTAATATATGTATATTCATATATATAGTATATCTATTGTCTAAATTTATACAAGAAACGAAAAACTAGCCCAGACGATATTATTACTATAGTGGCTATTATTAGTGGCATCGTAGGCACAAGGTATGCAGCAATAAATCCAGATAATACTGCAGGTATCGCTTGAGCTAGAGCCTGAACAGACGAGTTGATTCCCATAATTTCACCTCTTTGATCGGATGGGGCAGATTTTGAGAGCAAGCTATTTATATTTGCCATTGTAAGCCCTGTACACATAGAGAAGAATGGTGGTATTAAAAACAATTCCCATGCATGAGTTGGTAAGAAATATGTGAGCACCATTACTCCTGCCCCGATAAGTGAGTAGCAAATAATTTGTGGCTCAGAGAATCTTTTTGCAAAATATTGCGTCAGTACAGCTTGAGTAAATATTCCCCAAATACCTACATAAGCAAAGAAGTCTCCAATATTACCTTGAGTAAAATTAAATTTTTGTATCAAAAATACTCCAAAGAAAGTTGTAAAAAAAGTAAATCCTCCAAAAAATAAAAAATTAGTGACAAATATAATACTAAGACTTTTCATCTCGATTGCTTTTTTAATATTTGATAAAGATTTACCCCAAGTCATTGATTCTTTCCTTAAATTAATATTCGTCTCAGGTACAAGAAAAAATACAGAGAGCATATTTATAAATGCTAAAAATGCTGCAAAGTAAAAAGGTGTAGCAGAAGTAAACCAAAATACAACAGATGGATCAGAAAGTTTTCCTCCTATATATGGACCAAAAATAAAACCAAGACCAAAAGCAGCACCTAACATTCCGAAATTCTTTGCTCTATTTATAGGTAAGGATACATCACCTATCATAGCTTGAGCAATAGAAATATTACCACCAGTTATACCATCAAAGAATCTAGAAAAAAATAAAAGTGGAATACTCTTTGTAGTTATAGCAACTGCAAATAATACATAAGATAGAGATGTACCCAAAAGAGATATGCCTAAAATATTTTTCCTTCCATATTTATCTGAAAGCTGACCAAGAATTGGTGTAGCTAAAAATTGTCCTATAGGATAAACAGCAATAAGTAAACCGAGAAGCATATATCCCTCATTTATAGATGTACCAAATGGCAACATATACTCAAGTGACTTTGGATTAGCAAAAAGTTGTGGAATAACAGGAATTAAAATACCGACCCCAAGGAGATCGATAAATACTGTTAAGAATATTATAATTAAAATTTTATTTTTAAACATCATTTAATTTTGATCCATGAACCAAAGCATTGATAATAATAGAAAGTTTCATTGTAGCAACACCAATAACTTTATCTGCCCCTCCATAATATATAAAAAGTGTATCTTTCTTAACAACCATACCACAAGGGAAAACAACATTATTTACAATACCAACTTTCTCATATGATTCTTCAGGTTCAAATATAGCATCAGTACTACGAGCAAGTATTATTGCTGGATCTTTCAAATCAAGCAATGCAACTCCGATACGATAAGTGCTATGAGTCTTAGATACTCCATGATATAAAAGCAACCAGCCGTATCTAGTTTTAATCGGAGGAGCAGAGATACCAACTTTGGCACTATCCCAAGCGTTAATACAAGGTCCTAATACATGGATACATTTATTAACAGTATTTTTATTAAAATCAAGTGACTTAAGGTAATCTCCACAAATATCATTACCGACACGGTGAAGAATAAAATAACCATCCTCTAATTTTTCAGGGAAAAGACAAGTATCTTTATCATCAAAACCTGGAGGTGTTACCAATACCGGATTCTTCCAATTCCATTTATGGTTTAAAAAATCTTTAACTAAAATAGAAGAGATAGCAACATGTGGTGGACCAATACTATCAAAAGCAGTGTAACAAATATAAATATTTTTCCCTATTTTAGTAATCCTCGGATCTTCACATCCAGAATTACCATTAGAAATTTTTTTCATCTCAAAATCCTCACGAGGAGAATATATAGGTATTTCTAATCGTTCATCTATTTTAAAACCATCTGCACTTTTAGCATAACCAATAAACGAGGTGTTGTCATTAGAAAGTGTCCTATAAAGTATATGCGTCTTACCTTTAAGATATATTGCTGCCGGATTAAAAGTAGCTTTTGCTTCCCAATCATTTTCTGACTTAGGTGATATTATTGGATTTTTTAAATAACGCTTAAAACTAAAATCACAAATAGTATCAGGGTGCATACTTTTAACTAAATCATTTAAATTTACACGAGCTAAACACGTTGTCGTATCAGCTGCACCGTAATAAATAGTAAGAATATCTTTATTTATTAAAGCTCCTGTAGGAAAAACTACATTATCAACATAACCAGAAAGTTCATAAGGATCTTTCGGTACTATAATGGGACCTTTAGTCCTACCAAGAATTTTTGTTGGGTCATTTTTATCAAGCAAAAGTACCTCTACACCAAAAATACGATTTAATCCTTCGGGATGTGGAAAATAATTTTGAATATGTGAATATACAAGCAACCATCCATATTTTGTTAAAAGTGGTGGTGCTCCAATTTCTAAATGATCATAAGAATTACGACTAAAATCAACAGTATGCTTATCAAAATTTTTAATCCATTCCTCCCAGAGATCTATATCCCAAAGTTGTTCTATTTTATCAAATTGTGCAATAGAAATTTTGGCAGGAGGACTATCAGTATGAGCAGAAAAAATAACAACAATCTTGCCATTTATACGCTTAGGAAAAAGGGTCATCGCTTTGGCATTAAATGGTGTCACAAAGTGACGCTCATCTATATTCTTTAAATCTTTAGAAATAGCAACAGCAACTTTTATTCCTTCTGGACCAAAAGGATATCTTGAAAGTGCTGTATAAAATATATAATATTTACCTTCAAAATAAGTCACTCTTGGGTCTTCACAACCATGAGCTTCCCATTCTTCATTTGGAATAATAAAAGGTTTCCTGTCTTCAAAGTGATCACCGTCATAACTTTTACCTATACCAATACTCGAAATCTGTTGCTGAACAGACATTGTATCAACTGCCGAGATTGCACGATATAATCCATAAATAGTTTTCCCTTTTTTTATTGGACACATATTAAAAGTCGCAAAAGATTCCCAATAATGATCTCTGTTTGGAATAAGTATTGGGTTATGAATTGATCTTTTTACGACGTACATATTTATTTTGTTTTTAAAATTTTATTATTTTTAAGCACAACTTTCTTATCTTTTTTCAAACTATCTAATAATTCAGAAAGATTTATAGATGCTACACAGACAAACTTATCAGCTCCACCATAGTAAACAAAAAGTGTATCATCTTTCACAACTGCCCCGCATGAATAAACTACTCCCCATTTATTACCATCATTTTCATAAGATTGATCTGGTTCTAATATAGGATTTTTAGAATGATATAAGATTTTTTGAGGATTCTTATAATCTAAAATTATTGCTCCAAGTTTATAACGATTTGGATCATTTCTATCCATACTATGGTAAAGAATAAGCCACCCAAGATCCGTTCTTATTGGTGATGGACCAACACCACGAACTATATTATCCCATGAATCACTCCAAGGGGAAGAACTAGTATGATCACTATGTATAAAATTTTTTCCATCAAAATAATTTAAGTCATCAATATAATCAATCATAATATTAGGTGAAATACCATGTAAAATAGCAAATTTACCATTAATTTTCTCTGGAAAAAGGACCCAATTTTTATTAATCTCATTGGGTGGTGAAATCATAACTGGCCTGTCCCAATTCCATTTCTTTTTTTTAAAATCAGAAAGAAGAATAGAGGTCATAGCTATACGAACAGATCCCCAACCATCAAATGCTACGTAAAGCATGTAAATAGTATCTCCTATCACAGTTAATCGAGGATCTTCACAACCACCACTCCAACCGCCACCTGATACATATTCAATAGATGGACCAGATCTTATAACTTCATTAAATCTTTTATATACAGCATATGTAGGTCTATCTTCTATATTTAAACCATCATAACTTGATGCATAACCTAAAACAGATGAATCATCATCACCAATAGCACGATAAAGAATATGCACCTTACCGTTTGATTCAAAAGCAGTTGGATTAAAAGTTGCTTTAGATTCCCAAGGATAATAACTTGGACTTATAATAGGATTATTAAAATGCTTTTCAAGTTTAAGAGGTGCTTTTTTCTTTATTACTTTTTTAAGTATAAGTTTTTTAACCAACTTTTTAGCTTTAGACTTTTTTATTGTCTTTGTTTTTATTTTAATTTTTAATTTTTTCTTAATTATTTTTATCATATTTTATACACGCCCATATTTATCATTGTATCGCACAATATCATCTTCATCAAAATCT
>JAVHPX010000006.1:0-5880 GCA_036170795.1 Minisyncoccota bacterium | reverse complement strand
TTAGTGGTTTATAAGGAATTGATATGCGTAATAATTATTTTATTTTTTATTAAAGATAAATATGATAATACTTTTTTATATTTTACAATGGGTTTTGGTTGTACTTTTTTTAATTATTTTTATTGTATTTGTATTTTGGATGTGGACAGGATTTCGTGCTAAAGTTCCATTTATACCAGTACCAAATATAATTCTTAAAGATATTTATAAAATACTCGATGTTAAAGAAACAAGTGTAGTTTATGATCTTGGCTGTGGCGAAGGACGAGTGTTGTTTTATATTTCTAAATTTGTTCCAAAGGCTAGATATATAGGTATTGAAAATAGTCCATTTCCATTACTTCTTGCTCGTATAAGAGCATGGTGGCACACAAAATCAACAGGTACAAAAATAGAAATAATTAATCAAGATTTTTTTGAGCATAATTTATCAGATGCGACACACATATTTACTTACCTTTATCCGAGTGTTATGGATGATTTGTTGCCTAAATTTTATAGAGAATTAAAATCAGGTACACGACTCGTTTCAGTGTCATTTAAATTTACAGCCAAACAACCGATAGCAGAATTTGACCTCGGAAGGAGTAAATATAAGCTTGCTCGTAAGATATATGTCTATGAATTTTAGATTGAAATGATATACTATAGTATATGATAACTGAAGATCTTATTAATTTTATACAAGTTCAAATAAGAAAGAATGTATCTCGTCCTTTAATTACATCACGTCTTGAAAAAGCAGGATGGCATAGTGATGACATAGCAGAAGCATTTCGTAAAATTACTCCACCACCTAAACATATAAATCCAGAAGTTGTTCCTGTAGTCAAACCTCAAATATTATCACAGTCTTTACCATCCCTATCATCATTGGAGTTAGTGTCTGTTCCACCAGAAAAAATAATTGCTAATATCCCGATAATTCCTATTGTAATGATACCCACAGTTTCACCTCTAGAAATTATTATACCAATAGCGCAAACTAATGATATTATTTCAAATTTTATAGAAGAGGAGCCAATTTCTTATCAAATACCAGAATCTATCGAAATAGAACCAGAACCTACTAAGATAGAACTAAAATCTCCTACTATTTATAATCCTACACCACTAGGACACTTTTCTGCTCAAAGTTCAGAAGTTGTTAAACAAGTTTTTTCGACAAATGAAGAATTAATACCTAAATTAATACCTAAACCAAAACCACCATTGTCTTTTCATCCTACTGATTCTGTTGTAAAAAATCTACCAGAAGCTGCAATAATTACCACTTTTCCAAGGGATGTCATAGCTTCACAAAATGTTATTCAAGAACTTCCTTATAAGAAAAGTAAGAAAACTACAATTATAATATTTATTATTATTGTAGTTTTAAGTTTTATTATAGGTGCAGTATTTGCTATGGGTTGGGGTAGTAATTTATTATCATCTTTTTCTTTTGTAAAGAAAGACCCTAAAGTATTATTGATTAATACTTATTCAGGGCTTAAAAATCTTCAGTCTTATAAATCTCAAACACTAGTCACTGTTTCTTCTGCTTCTTTTGCTAATATAACGAATGGTCTTATTAGTGGAGATCGAGTAACTTCAAATAACAAAGATTCAATTTCTATTAATATAAATAGTGTCATTAATAATGATAATAATGGATCGTTATCTAATTTTAAAGATTATATTATAAATATAAAAAGTTCTCTTTTAAAAAATGATATAAATTCTGATTTAAAATATGATGGAAATCAATCATATTTATTTATTCCTAATTTCCATTTACTTTTACCAGAGAATTCTCCACCCTCTGGTTTAATATCAATTAAGAATAATCAATTTGATTCATTGCTTTATTTAATACCAGATACAATTGCAGATAAGATAAGAAACATAGATATATACCATATATTATCAGAAGGATTTCCTAAAAGTATCACTAATAGTACCCAAATTCTTTTAAAGGAATTTATAGATAAAGCAAGTGTTACAGAAAAAGATTCTGAAGATATTCGAGGTGTTGCTACTTATCATTATCAAATGGTTATTGACCAGCAAGCTGTAAAGAAATTTTTGAGTTCCTTGTTTGATACATTTACTATGCCATTATCGGATGATGATAAAAAGAATATTGATGAAGCTTTTGGATCTACCACACTAGATACATTAGAAATTTGGATAGGGAAGAGTGATTCGATGGTTCATCAATTTAAATTTTCATTATCTACTCCATTATCAAAAGTTATTAACCTTGAAGATAAAGGTATTGCTGGCAATAAAGTTACATTTGATTGGCAAACCACATATTATGATTTTAATGTTTCTAATACAATAGTTATTCCTACTGACGCTATACCAGTGACTGATTTCTTGAAATCTGCTCTTGATTTAAAAATTGAAAATACACTTTCTTTATTAAAACCAGCTACGTCATTATTACATAATGCTTTAGGATCATATGGAAATCGTTCAAATCCAACCGGAAGTTGTACGAATCCAAATCCAGGATCATTGTTTTCTCCAGTTGGTCATACGAAAGGTGCTAACAATGCTGTCGGTACTATTGCGAATATAATGAATAATATATTAAATACGACAAATGGTTCCGGATCGTGTTTTTCTACTTCTAATGCATGGGCAGCATCATTCCCGCTTGCAAGTGATCCTTTATCAGCATATTGTGTTGATAGCAATGGCTTATCAGTTAAACTCACAACTCCTCTTATGGGTACTGTCTGTAAATAATATGCATATATTTTTTGTAAATATAGTTGGATTATTGGGTCTCATTGGATTTTTTATTTCTACTTATATTTATAATAAGAAAAAATCAAAAAAGAAACTTATTTGTCCAAGACGCTCAAATTGTGATAGTGTCATACATTCTGATTTTTCAAAAATTCTGGGTGTACCAGTTGAAATAATTGGGATGTTTTATTATTTTTTTATTGGTAGCGTTTATAGTATAATTTTTATTTTAAATTTATGGGTACCTGCAGTAGCATTAATTTTATTTGGTGTAAGTATGTGTTCAGTTTTATTTTCAATTTATCTTGTATCAATACAAGCTTTCATCATCAAGCAATGGTGCGCATGGTGTCTTTGTTCAGCGGTTACTTCATTTTTAATTTTTATTTTTTCTTATTTGCATCTTATTTTTTATTAAGATTTTTTGATTTATAGTTGATTTTCTGGTATAGTAACTCAATTACAAATTATGAATTACTAAAATCCTGTTTTATCAATCCAATTAGTTATTATTAATTAGTAATTATTTATGGTGCTTATAGTGTAACGGTTAGCACTAGAGTTTGTGGAACTCTCAGTCTGGGTTCAAATCCCAGTAGGCACCCCATATAAAAACAACCCCTTTTAGGGGTTGTTTTTATATGGGGTGCCTAAGCAAATGAACTGCTTCATTTGCGTCTGGTGATTTGAAAACCTTGAGCTTGTATTTTGAAATGTTAATTTCAAAATATGTGAAAGGTGTACAGAATCTGTAAGATTCAAAAAGCGTACTCGCGGTCCAGGAGACGCTCAACAGTCAGTGACTAAAAAATAGACCGATACGGTATAGGTTTTTCTATATTCGCTAAAAATCTGGTTCTAGACCCTGAGGGTTGAAAAATTAAATTTATCTTTGAATGTCAATGTAAAAGTTAAAAATTCAAGTCCTTGGAGGTCATCATTAGTGGATGTCTCGAGATGGTATATTAAATTATATGCATAGAATATAACACTAATAGTGATATAATAACAATTATATGATTAAAATACTTTATGTGGTTGAACCAATGTTGGGTATTGGTCCAAACATAGATGCTAATTTGATTGCTAAAAAAGTAGCTCAAAAATTTTCAGATAAAATAGAAATAAAGATTGCATTAGAAAAAGATCTTTTTCCCAAAGAACAATCAAGTAATATTTCATGGGAACACCTCACACCATGGAGACTAGATTTTATTAATGACAAATTAGTTGATCTAGATGGAAAAGAATTATCTGAAGATGATAAGAAAAAAAGAGTAGAGTTTTTAATTGAAATATGCAAAGGTTATAAACCTGATGTTTTACTCTTACATAATTATATGTCTGGTTCGAAATGGGATTCAATTATAGATTTTGAAATGTTGCCTCTTATCAAATTTGCTAAAGAACAAAATAAAAATTTAAAAGTATATTCTTATATGATTGGAATGCTGGATGGATTTGAGAATATTACAGATAAAGATGCTGACTTTTTTATTGAAAGTATCAAAAGAAATATGGATAAAGTATTTTTGAGAAGCGACAATCTTTCTTTGTTTATTAAGACATGTCCTCCTGCAGATAAGTTACTGAGCTATTTTCTTCCTGTAGGTTATTCTGGAAATGATGAAGAAATTGAGAGGGTTGTGAATACAAATGATAAATATATTGTTGTTTCAGCTGGAGGCGGTGATATTGCCTTAAATCTCTTTAAAAAATCAATTGAAACTTGCTCCTTGTTGAGTAATGATAATGAGCTAAGTAAATATAAATGGGTAATATTCTTGGGGCCAATGCAGGAAAAAAATGAAGAAATTTTGAATGAATATTTAAAATTATTTAAATGTGCTGATAAGGTTAGTTTAATGGTTGGTGCTGATGAGAAAGTTTTTCTTTCATATTTAATGTATAACTGTGTTGTGTCTATATCACAATGTGGACAAAGAACTTTTACAAACTTAGAAATGACGGGAGTAAATAGTATCTTAATACCAAGAGAATCTGAGGGGAAGGAGTTTGAGCAGTTGTATCGTGCTCTGTACATGGAAGACATCGGAAGGGCTAAGTTGATCAGAGAATATAATTTAACTCCAGAAGTTTTAGCACAAAATATTAAGGAGGTTTATAAAGATATTCCTCAAAAGATAGGTTTACAAATGAATGGGCCAGAAAATTTGATTAGTAATATATATGAATTAAGTAGTATTTAGTTATTAGAGACATTTTATTAATAAATTTGAATAAATATGAACATAATTGTAAATAAAAAAATAAATCCAGAGACTAATGATTTTGAGATAATTGAAAGAAAGGGATTAGGTCATCCAGATACATTGGCTGATGGTATTGCAGAATACCTATCAAATTCATATTCAAAATATTGTTTAAAAAAGTTTGGTTATGTATTACATCATAATTTAGATAAAATCTATGTATCTGGTGGTTTAGTAACTTGTGATTTTACTATCAAATCAAAGATTTTAAAACCAATGGTTATTTATATAAATGGTAGGGCGAGTGCTTCTTTTGCTGGACAAAAAATTAATCTTAAGAAATTATTTGAAGGTTTTGCAAAAGAATATTTAGTTGAAATATTACCTAATCTTAAAAACTTTAAATCTCCAGTAAAAATAGAATTTATAACTAATACTTTTTCTCATAATCCATATTGGTACAATCCTAGGGGTGAACAGGATTTACCAGACCATAAAAGACCATACGCAAATGATACATCCACTGTTGTTGGTTTTCATCCATTAAGTACATCAGAAAGAAAAGTTATTGCAATTGAGAGTTTTTTCTATGATGATAAAAGTATACCTCGATTTAAGTATGTTGGGCAAGATATTAAAATAATGTTAGTTAGGAATAAAGAGATAACAAATATAACAACAAACATCCCAATATTAATTTCATATGTAAAAAATTACGATGAATATCTTGAAAAGAAAAATTTAATAACAAAAGAGCTTAATACTTTTCTTTTAAAAGAATTTCCAGGAGAAAAAATTAATTTGAGTGTTAATACACTAGATAAAGCAGAACAAGAATCCCATTATACATTACTCGTTGGTACATGCTCAGAGGCAGGAGAGGAGGGGCTAGTTGGTAGAGGTAATAAAACAAATGGTCTTATTTCAA
>JAVHPX010000005.1:16961-26253 GCA_036170795.1 Minisyncoccota bacterium | reverse complement strand
CCCATCGGTGGGGGTCAGCCTCTCAGCTCCCCTAAGCGTCATAGCCTTGGTAGTCTATTACACTACCAACTAGCTGATACTTCACAGGCTCTTCCCTAAGCGTTAAAACTTTACCCCAGGGGGACCATCATGTATTAGCACACCTTTCGGTGCGTTGTTCATGACTTAGGGGGAGATTCCTATGTATTACTACCTCGTTCGCCACTAACTTTAAACGACCTTTGGAATTGATATAATCTCATCCATCAGAAAAATAAAGTCCGTTCGACTTGCATGCCTTATCCACGCCGCCAGCGTTCATCCTGAGCTAGGATCAAACTCTACTAAAAAATAGAACGGAACAAAAGAAAAAACATTTATTCCATTAACTGACTTTCTTAACGTTTGCACACGCTAAGACTTTCTTCACCAAACTCATTGTGATTAGCACGAGAATTGGCTATCCTACCTCTATATTCATAGTTGTAGGATTTGATTTATAATTGCATACCTATTTTATTATCAAAGAAATTAAAACAGCCACGGAATTAACCAGACTGTGACTCCTATTATATATATATCAATAAAGAAGTCAAGCTTTCATAAAAAATAAATAAAGTCCTTTCAAGAAGGACTTAATTTTGGTGATAGGGGTCATATGATTCTTTTTTGTAAAGAGCATCTATTGCATCTTTCATTGATGGATCTTCTTTCCAATCTTTTACTTTTACTTTAGTAGGTTCTTCTATAACATGTGGTTTATTTTTTATATTTTTCCATTCTTCAAGAGATTGAAATGGATATTCTTGGAATCTCCATATGCCATCATTGCCTTTATAGATCTTAGCTTCTTCTGGTATGCCGTATTCTGCTTTTGCAAGTTTTGTTTCATTTAAAAGATCTAATTTTATAGAACTCAAAGGACCAATTTTACCACCTAGATTTTTATTTGATCGTGATGCTTCATATCCCATATATTGATTATACTCTTTCACAGAAAAAGTCAATATCATTTACAAAAAAATATTTATCTGCAATAATAACTGAACTAATGTAGTCTGTTAGCTATTTTGGTAAGTTCATAATATATTGTAAATATTTAACTTTGTTTTTAAGAAAAATATGCCCTGTTAGCTCAGCTGGTAGAGCAGCTCCCTCTTAAGGAGATGGTCGGGGGTTCGATTCCCTCACGGGGCACATATTTTTGCGAAGCACAAAATTTGTGATTTTTAAACGTGATCGGAATCATGTTTAAAAAAATCGAAAGACTGAGGCAGGCGTGCCGAGTCGGGGTCGCGAACTTTTTCAGAAGAAAAATATTTGTGACCGAACATGTACTCATGATTCCCATAAACTACTTGTCTTGCATGAGGAAAACGAAAACCCTGAACTTGTGTTTTTAAATGAAATTTAAAAACACGCGAAGGGTATACAGAATCTGTAAGATTCGATAAGTGTACTCACGGTCCATCACAAGATCGCACAAATTTTCAGTAGAAAACTATGCTTGATCGAAAGCATATTCACGGTTTTCTCATTTCTATGTAAATTAAAAAACTGCATCTTTATGATGCAGTTTTTTAATTTAATTTTTTATTTCGCTAACGTTTTGAAACTCATTATATCTCCGTATTCACGCTGAGATGATTTAGATGTTGAACCATGGTTTAGTACAACTCGATAATAGTAAGTAGTGTCTGGTTGTAGACCTCTTATTGTCGTTACAAGTTCCCCTTCTACTGCTCCAGAGAATGAAGAGATAGTACTAGGATTTGTGGCAGAAGTTCCATATTTAAAATATGTAGACTGTCCATTAAAATTCTTTATATCCATCAGACCTATAATAGTTCCATGGAGATTTGCAGAAGTGGCTGTAATATCTGTTGCGGCATCTGTAGTAAACCCAGGTCCAAGCATTGTAAGACCTGCCGCTGCAGAAGCTGGCTGTTCCACAGGAATCCGATTATTCCTACTCTTCTTTAGATAAACCCCTCCAACTACCAAAATAAGCAATACAACAAGAACTAATACAGCGCTTATTTTACTCTTTTCAATCGCCTTAGTATTTTCCTTATTATTAGTGTTGACGTTAACAACTACTTGTTTTTTAACCTCATTTTCTGGTTTTTTCACTTCTGGATTAGTATTTAAATTCGTAGTAGGATTCATGCCTATATTTGTATTTGTATTTACGCTTGTTTTTGTGTTTATACCTGTATTTGCACTAGTATTACTGTTTGTATTCATTGGTCCATTGATCTCATTCATATGTTTTTAATATTTATGATTAATATAGAAATTATACTCGTTGTACACCCTAGGTCAATCCTTGCCAATTCTTAGTATTTTTGTCTTGTAATTGTGATATTTTATATTATTCTAAAATAATTTACAAAAACTATGATATGTCAAACAAAACAAGATTAGTCAATAAGGGTTTTTAAGGGTTATTTCCCCTTCAACATCTTTGCCAAAGCTTTCATAAATGCTTTTATAGATTTGTCGTCGTAGAGAGATAGGGTCAGAACTTTGTTACCAGTTTTCTCGAACTCTTTTATCTTCTTGTCTATTATTTTTGGGTCAGTTACGACATCTGTTTTCGTTAGCACAATCACCTCATCTTTTCCTAGTAGAGTTTTATCATAAGTTCCCAATTCTTTGCGAATCTGTTTATAGACCTTCATCATGTCTTTATCATTCTCAAAAGACACGAGATGGGCTAGCATATTCGTACGCTTAATATGCTTCAAGAATTTTATTCCCAAACCCTTACCTTCAGATGCACCTTCGATAAGCCCTGGAATATCTGCAATAATGTGCCCATAGAAATCACCAAGATTCGGATCAAGCGTGGTGAATTGATAACTTCCGATCTTTGCCTGCGCATGAGTGATAGTATTAAGGAGTGAAGACTTACCAGCATTCGGAAGTCCTATAAGTCCAATATCAGCAAAAAGCTCAAGCTCAATTTTAAAATTACCTTGTTCTCCTACTTTACCTTTTGTTGCTTTTGTCGGAGTTGTATTAACTGACGTTTTAAATTGTTCATTACCCCAACCACCAAGACCACCTTTGAGGAGTAATTCTTTCTGTCCTACCTTATCTAGAGATACATATCCGCCACTCTCAACGTTCGTAATAACAGAGCCAACAGGAAGCTCTATGATCAGGTCTTTGCCATCTTTGCCGTGTTTACTACCACCCATACCATCCTCACCATTCCACCCAGAGAATTCTTTCTTATGTTTATATTTTGAAAGTAAGTTTATATCTGATACTGCCACCGCGAATACACTGCCACCTCGGCCGCCATCACCACCATTAGGTCCTCCTTTGTCTATGAACTTCTCACGACGCCAACGAACAACCCCGTTTCCACCACGGCCAGCCTCGGCATAAAATTTTATTTCATCTATGAACATATAAATTAGTGAACAGTTTCTAAGTTTTAGTAAAATCAATTGAATTAGTCTTTAAGAAATGCCTTGCGCAGGAGCTTAGAAAATAAATAAGGTACTCCGACTATTATTTTCTTGAGCGACGAGCAGAGAAAATTTTCAGTAGGAAATTATTCGTGCATTTCGAGAAGAGCTAATTTGATTGATTATTATTCTCACCTTACGCTAAAACTGCCATCTTCGCAAGCGCAATTGCTCCTTCTTTTGATTTTACTACTGCAAGAAATCTGCCATTATGGCAGAAAGTTGCATCTGGTACTCCGGTAACTTTCGCAAACTCCTCGTCACGAAGCCCAGCCCAAGCTTGGGGCAATGATTTACGATTCTCAAATGACTTCTTTTCTTTCTTTACGGTAAAGAGTCGCCAAGTACCAGCCTTTGGACCAACAACATACAAAGGTTCAGGATGCGCCATGATTACATCTTCCCATGGATAATTATCATCAAGAACTATCAACCTTTTATCTACTGCATCTTCATATGCTTTTTTCACGATTGATTCTGCTTCTAGAGCATCTGTTACTTTTTTTATTTTTCGAATAAGGAATTTCCGCGCAAAACTTACAAGCTCCATAAAAGGTTTGCCGTATTCTTCTGGTTCTTTCCAGCTTGGTCTAAAGGCACTAAATATATTTTCAATTTGGAATGGGGCCACAGTACCTATCACTTTGTATAAATCTATACCGTTATCTCCCGCATCAATTGCTTGTACTAAAGTCTCATCTATTTTTTGGACAACTTCAAGTGATCCACATACAATTTCTCCATATGTTTTCCATACTAACCCGAATGCAGCATAAGGCACACCATTCTCTCTCTTACCTGCACCACCTTTCTGATGATGATCAAATCGATTACGTGATGGATTATATTCGCCGCCAACATCGTAAAGATAGTCAGCTTTTTTGAACATGTCTTCATCGCGAGTGCGTAATACTTTTATGTTGCCATCAAGCATTATCGAAAGTGTTGCAGTAGCGAAAATGTCATCTGCATGGAATGTGCCGTTGTGGGTAACTAGTATTTTCTTTTTTTTAAAAAATGACATATTATTTATTTAAATCTTCACTATTATCAGAAGCTAATAATTCTACAATAAAAGCAATAATTTTCTCAATAATAAAAAATAAAATAAAACATATTAAAATAATACCTATAAATTTACGAACATCGCGACCCACAGATAATGCAGTAAAACTAAAAAAATATCCAAGCATCAAAGCAGAAACCGTCCAAACAAGTAACGACAAAAATTCAGCTTTTGCAAATATATTAATTTTAATTTTTTTATATCCAGAAAAAATCATTGAGAACCAATGTAATCCAAGAATAAGAAACCTTGATAAAAAAATTGACCAAAATGGGCGTTCTGTAAACTTCGGTAAAAAATAATGAATTCTATGTTCTGCCTGATAAAGTATTGGGCGACCAGAATGATTCTTTTGCAAATAATAACCTACACCATAACCTATGACCGATTTAGCTTCACCACCAATAATCGCTGCAATAAAAGAAAAATATATATTAAGTGATCCTAAATTTGAAAATATACCAGCTAAAATTACTACTATCTCTCCTTCTATGATAACTCCCAATACTATCAATACATAAGCAATACTTGCATGAAATTCAACAAAGTGATGAATGTAACTAATTGTAATCATATAAAACTAGTCCAAATGAAACACCTTGTTAAGAAGCCAATTAACTAATGACACAAGTAACGCACCGATAAATGCTGCTTTAAACGTATCAACAGTAAAACCTTTAATAAAAGTACCTAAATAGAAAAATAATAATCCATTTATAATAAGAGAAAAGAATCCTAATGTTATAATATTCAAAGGTAAAGTTAAAATATTAATTATTGGTTTAATAAACATATTAAACAAAGTAAGACATGCCCCTACAATAAAAGCCACCCATAATGATGATAATGTAATCCCAAATACTATCTGTGTAGTTAACCACACAGCTACTGAAAGAATAATCCAATGTAAAATAATTTTCATCCCGTACGAAATTCTTTCATTATTTTTTCAGAAAGAACTATTTAACTTATAATCTAAATCCCGCGATTTCGTACGGGATTCATATCTACTAAATTTTAAACAAATAATTTATCGACTACTTCTTTAACAACATTACCATCAGCTTTACCTTTCAGATCTTTCATAAGAGCAGACATGAGTATACCTTTCTTGCTTGCATCTGTAAGCCCGAGTTCTGATTGCTTCACTTTTGCTATTTCTTCCACTTCACTCTTGTCCATAAGTTTTGGAAGATATGTTTCAAGTATAGCCAATTGTGGTATCTCTTCAGCTACAAGATCCATGCGGCCACCTTTTGTAAATTGTTCAATAGAATCTTTTCTTTGTTTAGATGCTCGAGTGATAACCTTTATAACATCCTCATCAGAAAGCATATCTTGCGGTGTTTTACCTGTGGCGACGAGTTCATTTGTAAAAGCGGTAATAAGACCACGCATAACTTCCAAGCGAACTTTATCACCCGATTTCATTGATTCTTTAATATTGTTTCTTATTTCTTCGTGTAACATGGATATATTGTAGCATTGTCCTAAATAAAACAAAATACTGAGTTTTTGCCATCGCGTCGGAGCACTTTATGGTAAAGCGCAAGAAAACTCAATATTTTGTTTTATTTTAATATGGTAATATATGTATATGAAAAAAATCATTTTCCTAGACACTGAAACTACAGGCAATGAGCCAGCAAAAGATTTTATGTGTCAACTTGCATATAAGACCGATACGGAAACTTTCTGTGAACTTTTCAAACCACCTATTCACATACCACCTGAAGCAAGTGCTGTGACTAATATTACTGACAAACATGTCACTAATAAGAAATCTTTTAAAGAAAGTAACGATTATAAAAATATAAAATTACTGCTTGAAGACCCAACTTCTGTAATAGTCGCTCATAATGCAAAGTTTGATCTAACTATTATAAAAAAAGAAGGGATAATTCCTGCGAACTTTATATGTACTCTACGTGTCGCTCGGGCACTCGATAAGAACAATATCATTCCACAATACAAACTCCAATATCTACGATACTACTTAGATATAGATATTGAAGCTGATGCTCATGATGCTCTTGGTGATGTGCTTGTACTTGAACAATTATACAAAAGACTACTAGATAAGATTATAAAAGAAGATGATATAGATAAAGAGAAAGCAATTGAAAAAATGATTGATATATCTTCTCGACCTTCACTTATGAATTCATTTACTTTCGGCAAATACAATGGAAAAACTCTTGCGGAAGTAAAAACCTTCGACTCAGGATACTTAGAATGGATGTTAGCCCAAAAAGAACAAAACCCAGACAACGAAGAAGATTGGATTTATACATTAAAATATTATTTAGGTAAACTTCAATAAAAAAACACCTAGGTAGAAACCATGGTGTTTTAAATTTTTCTAAAAAATTCAAGTGAATTTTTATAACCTTCAAAATCATACTTTTTAGGTATCATTTCTATAGCTTTCAATAGATCACCATTAAAGTGAATTATATTAGAAGATAAATATTGAGCAGTATTCTTCCCCCAATTATATATAGAGCAAATAGCTTGCCTTTCTATGTGCTCATAAGGGTGTTTTACTCCTTCTTCCAAGATTCTTAATGCTCCAATCGAAGGGATATGCTCACATGATTTTAGAATGTAATTCTGTATTGTATGTCCACCCATAACCCCAGCAATGTAAAACTTCTCTTCAGGGTAGTAGTAATAATTATCACTAAAAATGTCTTCAAGTAGTTTTATTGACTCAGGAAATGAAAAAGAATCTACCATACTTAAAATTAAACTTATTAATTTTAAATCATTAAAATTCTTGAAAAAATCCAGAGCAATCGCATTGGCAATTTTTTTAGGAAATGTGTTCAATGTAATTTTAGCATAATTCTTCATTGCTGGACTTTGATCATGAAAAATAATTTCACGAATTTCTGGCCAAGCTGGATAGTATCTACATAATCCAATCTTTTGGACCAAGCATCTACGCCCAAAATCAAGTTGATATCCACCTAACACCATTTCTGTTCTTATACGATTAGTCATGCGTTTAAATGGTCGAATATAATTCACAAATTCTGGATAACTATCATCTACAATAATTTTTCTTGAAAGATGTAGGTCGTACTGGCGACTTTTTATCATCCTCAAATACGAATTCCTTATATCCGTTTCCTCATCATTGTAAAGGTACAATTGTTCACCTGGTGTAAAAGAAAATTCTTTTGGATTACCATTTTCATCAAGTAACCTTGGATATAAATCCTCATCTTTTGAAGTCTGATTTTTAGATATTATATATGGCGCATCTCCAAAAGATGGCCAATAAATATCTACTCCTTGGGAATAAACTTTATCCCCAAAAAGAACGCTTTTATTTGCCATAATTTGTAAAGTTTTGTTTTCATCACATTACCATTTGTGTTTAATATTGTAAACAAGTAATTTTAATTCGTATTTATGTTAAAATACTTAAATGAATACACTTATCATCATAATACTTTTAATACTAATCGCTCTTGTGGCTTGGCTATTATTTACTCTTCGCAGTAAACCAGTAGAGAGTAATGAAAGTGCGATGCAACTCATGCTCGCACAGATAAATGAACTTTCAAGAACTCTCGACCATAAGCTCGGTGAAAACCAGAAAGAGATTAACCAGACTATGCGATACCAGTCGAGTGAGACATCACGGATCGTGGCTGACATTACAGAAAAGATTACACGGCTTGATGAAACCAACAAACAAGTCGTATCTTTTGCAGACCAGCTTAAAAATTTGCAAGATATATTAAAGAACCCTAAACAACGAGGAATACTTGGAGAGTATTATCTAGAAACTCTGCTCAAGAACGTCATGCCTCCTGGTAGCTACCAGATGCAGTATCCATTCCCTGACGGCACTATTGTCGATGCAGCAGTATTTGTAAAAGATAAAATTATACCAATTGATTCAAAATTTTCACTTGAGAATTATAATCGTATATCTGAGACGAATGATAAAACCGAGAAGGACCGTTTAGAAAAAATATTCTTAAATGATTTAAAGAGTCGCATAACAGAAACTTCAAAATATATACAACCAGCTGAAGGCACGATGGATTTTGCTTTTATGTTCATACCTCACGAAGCTATATATTATGATCTCCTTGTAAATAAAATAGGAGCAAGTACTGAAGATGAAAACGCCGATAATTTAATCCAACGTGCAGCAAGTAAATACAAAGTTATAATTGTTTCTCCTACTTCCTTCTTGGCATATCTCCAAACCGTCCTTCAAGGATTGAAAGCTCTACAAATAGAAGAAGGCGCCAAAGATATTATAAAACGTGTTGGTGAGCTCGGCTCACATTTGAGAGTATACGAGGAAGCTCATCAAAAGCTTGGTAATGCTATCGCCACAACCGTCAATCATTTTAATAAATCAAACAATGAATTTAAAAAAATAGATAAAGATGTTATGCGTATCACAGGTGAAGTTGTAAGTATAGAGACAATTACTTTAGACAAACCACAAATGAGCGAATGATAAAATATTATTTAACAACCAAAACCTGTACAAGTAGGTAAACCATAACCATAACCACTATTATAATTACCATATCCATAACTACCATACGGAAGATAAGATGATCCATATGACTGATATATATTATTGGTATTATAATATTGATTATTTATATAACCATTATTGTATCTGTTATCATAATAACTATCATTATAACCACCACCGTAGTATGGATCGTAGCTATTATAACCACCACCGTAGTATGGATCGTAGCTATTATAACCACCACCGTAGTAT
>JAVHPX010000005.1:0-16861 GCA_036170795.1 Minisyncoccota bacterium | reverse complement strand
GGATCGTAGCTATTATAACCACTATCAAGACCTAATCCTATAGAAAGACTCCAATCTGCCTCAGATTTTGCTGGCACAAATAAAAAACCTAATACGAACATACTTATAATAATTGAAAATGTTATAATTTCTTTTTTCATAATAGTGGTATTATAGCGTTTTTAATACTTTTTGTCAATAGCTTATAATAATGCACAAACACATTACCCAAATTACTTACAAAGGCAAAAATTGATGTTGAAGTGGCAAGTACAATTTCGATAAATCAAACTAATATTGAAACATCCAAAGAAAGGCTAAAAGCACTTGTAAAAACAGTTGGAGAGAGCATAAAAATAGATGACGATCCATAACTTATAAATTTAAAATACCTATATTATAGGGATATTTTAAATTTTTGTGCGTCATGATAATATCGCTTATTGTTTTTTATCTTTTTTTAGTGTATTTTAAAGAGGTATTTGGGAATAGCATGGATAATAATATTTGGGGATCGTCTAATGGTAGGACAGCGGCCTTTGAAGCCGTTAATTGGGGTTCGAATCCCTGTCCCCAAGCCAATAAAAAATAAGGCGGCAAGAATAAAATTCTCACCACCTTATCAACTTTCATTTTTTAGCTTTCTATCTATCTTTTTTTTCAAATACAACCTTCCAAATCTCGTCATCATTGATTTTTTTAGCATACGAAATTGCCTCACCTCTTGATATGTCCTCTCTGCGCAAAACACCCTTCCAAACGTCCAGGTTATTTTCTTCTTGCGCTATAACCAACGCTTCAGTCTTTGAAATATCAGACTTTATAAAAAGACTCTCCCACACCCTGTGATAATTGACCTCTTTGGCAAGTACAATCGCATCTTCTTTTGAGAGTTTTCCAGAATGAATAGTATTGATGATGTATAAATCAACCCCATATCCCTTATGCTCACCATTCTCTGCCGTTTCCTTATACAGAAGGACAATCTCTTTGAAAGGAAGATCTTTTCTTTCTTCAAAAATGAAGCCCCATACTCGCCAATAGTTAACCTTTGCTACATAGACAAGTAGTTCGGCTAGTGGCATCTCGATAAGATACTTTCTAACATCATCCCTTTTGAAAAGAGTGTGCTTCCACAACTTGTTGTCATAAGGAGCACTGATTCCTTGGCTCAGGGCATTTACAGGATCAAGATCTGTCCTGGCGAGAACAATGGCCCAAATATCAGCGTTGTACATTTTTTGGGCACATGATAATGCTTTGTCCAAAGGGATAGTGGTTGTAAGGTATGTTTTTATATCCTCCCTTTTAATCACCATGCTCCATACCCGGTGCGAATAGGATTTTTTCGCATAAATTATGGCCTTAATAGGAGAAAGTGTTTTCAACAAAAACGTCTTTGTATCCTCTCTATCCAAGACTGGCTTCCACACATCTGAGGACCACACGCAACGGTTATCTATCCGTCTTGCAAACTGTATAGCATCTGTAACAGACAAATCTTCAAGGATGAGTTTTTGAAAATCTCTCCTTTTGAATATGGCCATCCA
This sequence comes from Minisyncoccota bacterium, assembly GCA_036170795.1. Taxonomy (GTDB): domain Bacteria; phylum Patescibacteriota; class Minisyncoccia; order Phycocordibacterales; family UBA9973; genus UBA8515. Next base: position 15,332 of record JAVHPX010000005.1, on the reverse strand, counting down.
GGCATCATATCCTCCGAAACGGTCAAGTTTTTTTTCTGCGTACTCAAGAGAATCTTCAGCAGAACAGAAACTTTCTAGACCGAGATAGTAAGCTGCATTACAAGGGAGTAGAGTATTCATTTTTGTATTCATGGTATTCAGTTTTAATGATTTAAATGATTTTTCTTTACATTACCATTTAGTCATTATTTGTCAACAAATTGGTTCCAATTTCGTCCCAGACGGAAGGCCAATTCAAGAGTAAAGATTTTTGGCTTAATTGATATTATATTTTTTAGCTATTTCAGTAAGCCTATTTTTATTTATTCCCATATCAGTTAAATCCACCATTAGTTTCTTAATCCTGGGAATTTCATACCTATTGTCAAAATTCTTTTTTGAGTAACTCTCAAAATAATTTATCGCTATGTCTTGTATTGATTCTGAAAGTTTATATTTTGTTACCCCAAGACCTGGCAAGTCCTCCATTAGCTTTTTTATGCGTGGGATTTCATAATTATTATAAATATTTTGTTTAGTGTATCTTGCGAAATGTTCAATTACAGTTAGTTCAATAGCAGTAGTAAATTTCTCTCTATCTACTCCAAAGTTCTCCAAATCGGCCATTAATTTTTTAATTCTTGGAAGTTCGTAATTATTGTCGATATTTTGTTTTGTGTAAGTTTTCATCTGGGTAACGAGAATACCCTCAATTGATTTCAATAACTTATCTTTATTAATCCCTAATTCAGCAAAATCTGCCATCAGTTTTTTAATCATGGGGATTTCGTAGTTGTTATCTATATTTTGCTTAGTGTACTGAACGAAATGGTCAATAACATATTTTTCGATAACAATGATTAAATTTTCCTTCTTTACCCCGTGATTTACTAAATCATCAAGCTTCTTCTTAATTCTAGGAACTTCATAGTGGTTATCAACATTTTCTTTAACATAGTTGGAAAAGTTTTTGATTTCTTCAGCTTCATTAAATTCTTTCTTCGGTTCTTGTGATTTTTGAGAAGAATATTGTTCTTTAGCTTCAGACCACGAATGCGGTCGTCTTTGATATGTTGACTGACTCCCACTCCCACTGAAGCTACTACGGCCAAACTTCATATCATACTTAGCTTTTGCAGTTGGGTTAGTTAGTGTACTCTTAGCTTCTCCAAGTAATTTTTGAACTTCCTGATAGTTTACTCTTAATTTTTCATTACTAGATACTTTATCGGGGTGATACTTGATTGATAGCTTTTTAAAAGCTAATTTAATTTCATCTTCAGTGGCATTGTTTGTAACTCCTAGTCGTTCATAGAATGTTTTCTTTTCCCATATAGAAATATTCTCCAAAACAAAATTTTCTGCTCCTCCTCCAGATTGTTGACGGCCTGGGTCTCGTTGTATCATTTCCATAGGGTTTTTCATAGTGATTATTATAACAAATTAACATTTTATAAGGTATATTAGAATTAACCTAACATACCTAAATAAACCTTGACTTTTTGACTGTTTTGTGCTATTATATAAAGAGTATGGTTCTTTGACATTTGTTTGAGAAAATAGATAGATTACTTTAGCTTCCATAAGGAATTTGAAGCAATCTATTTATTTAACCACTCAATCAAACAAAAATGAAAATCAATTCAAGTTTTAAGTTACTTAAAGCATTCTGGATTACCGTACTTGTTTTAAGTGCAGTAGCTACCTGGATTTTAATTTCACCTGCTATGGAAGTTTATTTTAGTGTAAATATGCCCTTTGTAACGATAAATCATACACAGTTTAATTGTTTCGGATTCCATATCCCGAATGATAAGCAGTTAGGATTTATGCTTTTGACAGGCGTATTGCTAATGTTACCAGCCAGAACACTTCATTTATCAATCCTAAAATTAAGCCAAAAGGAAAGGCGTAACTTCAGGAATGATAATGAATTTGAAACGGATAATGATTTTACTTTCAATCATATGGAATTTCCTTGCAAAAGCACTGAATTTCCATTGAAGAAGAAATAATTTCTAAACCCGCTAATGATAGATAACCTACATTAGTGGGTTTTCTATTGGTCTACCAAGAGTTCACAATCGAGAATTTAGTGCTAAAATTGAGCATTAGTGAGGTTCTAACTTCATCTAGGGCACCAAGCAAGTGAACGAAGCGAAACGCATTTTGTGTAGGAAGCGACTGAACTGCTTTAGTCACGCCAGAGATTCGAAAGACTTTTCTGTGTTTTTTCAAAACCAGAAAAGTACCCGCCGAAGTAATCGGCGAGAAGTGTAATCGCGGTCCTTGTCAAATAAAAAAGGTGTACTGATACTATAAGGATATAAATTACATATCCATAAGTAAATACTTTTATATGTTATAATATATTTATATGAAAACAGTTTTGATTGAAAAATATTTTTTATTTATATTATTAATGATAACTATTATTTTTGTTCTTATCATATTATATCCATTTCTAACAGTCGTTATCATTTCTGCAGCATTTGCTGTAATACTAAACCCTATATATTTATATATAAATAAAAATATTACAAAGGGAATAAATTGGATTGCGTCACTTCTTACAGTTCTAATATTTATTATTACTCTTTGTGGACCTCTCTTTATTGTAGGAAAAACTGTGTTTAATCAAACACAAAGAGTGTATAGTTCTATTACAAAAACAGAAGATACAAATACAATTATTCAAAAAATTGATGTCTCTATAAACAAAATATTACCCGATGGTTTTGTCTTTAATACTCGTACTAAAATTACCGACATAGCTTTATATCTTTCAAATAATATCGCTAACTTTTTTGCTTCAACCTTCCGAACTATTATTATGTTTACTTTAATGATTCTAACTTTATTTTATTTTTTGAAAGATGGCGAACACTGGAAAAGAAGTTTTATTACTCTATGTCCTCTTTCAGAAGATAATACAAATGAAATTCTTATTAAATTAAAAAATACTATTAATCGTATTCTTAAAGGATCATTTTTTATTGCTATTGTTCAAGGTATTCTTGTAAGTATAGGACTTATTATCTTTGGTATTCCTAATGCTGCTATTTGGGGAGTTATAGCAGGCATAGGATCATTTATCCCGACAATTGGTACTTCTATTGTTACAATTCCTGCAATCTTATTTCTATTCTTTACTGGTATGCAGATACAAGCTATAGGTCTTCTCATTTGGTCTATTGTATTAGTTGGTCTAATAGATAATTTATTAGCACCATATGTTATTTCAAAAAACACAGAAATCCCATCTTTATTTATGCTATTTTCAATATTAGGTGGAATATCATTAATTGGACCTACAGGAATTATTATTGGACCACTTGCACTTAGTTTACTTTATAGCCTTATCTCTATTTATAAAAAAGAATCAAAAATATAAAATATTAAGCTTCTACTCCAGCAATATAACCAGTTGTCCAACAAAGCTGAAGACCGAAACCACCAGATGGTCTGTTAATATTTAGTAAATCACCGGTAATATATAAATTATTAAATAATTTTGAGCGCATTGTTTTCATATCTATTTCTGAAAGAATAACTCCCCCGTCTGCTACAACAGCCCTATCATAACCCATCAAATTTGTAATACTAATAGGAAGAGATTTAAGAGTATCTACAATTTTTTTTCTTTCCTCTCGAGTTATACTATGAACCTTCGTATCAAAATTAATTGTATTTAAAATTATCTCTATTGCTTTAGCTGTGCCTTCTGGTGCAATATCTTTAAAAACAGTTCGCAATATCTTGTTCTTATTAACATTAAATATTTTTATAATTCTAGCTGATAGATCTCCATGATTTGTGTCTGGAAATACATCTATGGTGGCAGTTACTTTGCCACTATTTAATAAATCACTTACCTTACTTGAACTATTTAATATCAAAGGTCCAGATAAACCAAAATGTGTAAATAAAATTTTACCTATTTTTGAAAAAGCTTTTTTATCTTCAAGAAAAAAAGTAATTTTCATAAAAGATAATGACACACCAGCAAGCATAGGCACCCACTTATCACTAACTTCAAGCGGTACAATTGATGGGGTTGGTTCTTTTATAGAATGACCCAGCTCTTTTAAAAATTTAAAACCATCACCAGTTGCACCGGTTTCAGGATGTGACATACCTCCAGTCGAAAGAATAAATGATTTACCCAAAAATGTTCCTTGGTTTGTATCGACAGATACTATAGATTTATCTTTAAAATTAATTTTTCTTACAATGCATTTTGTTTTAATACTAACTTGATTCTTAATAAGTTCTTTCTGTAAAACATAACAAACATCTGTGGCTTTTTCTGTATAAGGAAATACTCGTTTGCGAGCCTGTATTACGAGAGGAAGCCCTCTTGATTCAAAATATTTAAATGTATCCATTGCATTAAAACGTGCAAATGATGAATATAAAAATTGTTCTGACTTACCATAATTATTCAGAAATATACGTAAATCCTTTTCTCCGTTGGTTATATTACACCTACCTCCACCAGTGATTTTAAGTTTCTCACCTAATGATTTATTTTTATCTAAAATAAGTACTGATTTTAATAGACCACCTGCAGTAGAACCTGCCATCATACCAGATGCTCCACCACCTATAATAATAACATCCCAAATTTTATTTTTCTTCTCCATTGAGTATTTTAACTAATGCAAGTTCAAGGGGTAATTCACTAATAACAGAATTACGAAGTGACTGATATGCATCAAGCAATATTAAAAGTGTTCCAGATGATATATGTTCTGGTTTTGATGTAATCATATTTTCTATAAATTCTAAATCAGGTGCTGATATAATGTTCTTAATTGATTCCTTTGTACCAGGTGCATAACGAAGCATCAATGCAAAACGAAGTTTAACTAAAATCATCTTTAGGTATACATCCATTTCAATATTCTGCTTACTTGCCTGTTCAATGCAAGAGTATCCTCTATTTATATCACCAAGAGCAATAGCAGTTAAAAAATTATTTACAAGAATAGATTGTGGGGCACCAGCAATTTCTTCTATATCAACTAAATTAATTTTCTTACTTTTTATAAATGAAATAACTTTTTGAAGCATACCAAGTGCATCTCTAAAAGCACCATCAGAAAGTAGGGCAATAAGCTGAGCTCCACCTTCTTCTAACGTATATCCTTCTTTTTGGGCTATATTAGTAACATGAGAAGAAATAATAGTATCTGTAGGTTTTTTGAAAACAAAACTTTGACAACGAGATACGATAGTATCAGGAACTTTCTCAAGTTCAGTAGTAGCCAAAATAAAAACAACATACGCTGGTGGTTCTTCAATGGTTTTCAAAAGAGCATTCCATGCATCTTTTGTAAACATATGCACTTCATCTAAAATATAAATTTTATATTTTGAATCAAAAGGCATCGTACTAACACTCTCACGTAGATTACGAATATCATCAATACCACGATTAGAAGCTGCATCCATCTCATAAATATCATTAGGTGATGTACCAAGCTCTCGTGCTATAATTCGTGCAATAGTAGTCTTACCGGTACCACGAGGACCACAAAGTAAATAAGCGTGGGCTATTTTACCAGACTCAAGTGCTCCAGAAATAGCTTTCACGATATGATCTTGACCAATAACTTCACCCCAATTCCCCGGGCGATATTTTCTATAAAGTGCGATATTAGAATCTGACATAAATTGTATTATATCAAAAAACAATCTAATCTAAAAATTTATTAACAATGGATTCAATTTCTTTCGAATTAACAGCATCCATAAGCTTTAGACGAAGTTCTTTCGCTCCATCAAAACCATTAACATATGCCTTATAATGCTTTTTCATAATAGAAAAATTTTTATATTTACCAAGAAGTTCTTCAAAAAGTTTTGTATGTTCTATCATGACTTTTAATTTCTCTTCTGTAGACAAAGCCAGAGAATAAAAATTTCGATCCTCGTCGGAGCCCACTTTGTGGGTAAAGAGGGCGAAATTTTTATTCTCTGGCGAAGTTAGACCAGTAAAAAGCCACGGATTACCAAATATTGCTCGTCCCAACATTATCCCATCACAACCAGTTTCTTCGGCAAGCTGTCTCCCGTGCACAATATCACGAACATCACCATTACCTATTATTTTTGTTTTAACTTTCATCTCATTTCTAATATCTACAACTTTTTTGATATATTTCCATTGAGCTGGCACATTAGACATTTCTTTGCGAGTACGTGCGTGCACAATCAATGCGTCAATATTTTGAGAAAGTAAAAATGGAATCCACTCGTCGATCTGAACTTTATTGTATCCAATACGCGTCTTCACAGAGACTGGGATATTCTTGTCTGCATCGTGTATGCCGTCTTTTACTGCTTGGATAATATCACGAACGGAATCATGATTCTTCATCATGGCGGCCCCTGCACCTTGCTTCTCGATCGAGCGATCAGGGCAACCCATATTAATATCAATACCATCGAATCCGAGCTCTGCACAAAGTTTAGATGCTTCTCGCATTTTATCAGGATGAGCAGAAAAAAGTTGGGCTACAATCGGCCGTTCATTTTCTGTATACAACAAATCAATTTTTAATACTTCCCGCCCGGGGCTTGCTAAACCATCAGCGGATACAAACTCCGTCCAGAGAACATCTGGCTTGCCATACTTTGTGATAATACGACGAAAAGCTGCATCGGTGACATCAGCCATTGGCGCAAGTACAAAAAATGGTTTTGGTAATTTATTCCAGAAATTGTTCATAAAAATAATCCTTCCAGCATGCATAAAATTTTTCCCGCTTTACCCTAAAGGGCTCAGACACGGATAAAAATTTTACCCGTGCTTTCATTTCTATTGAAACTTATAAACAACTTTATTATTAAATCTTAAATCTATATATAAAAGATTATCATAATTTCCATTGATTTCATTAGCAAACTCTTTTTTTGCCATAGAAACAGATAGATTACTTAATATTAAATCTAAATCATTATTATTTTTAAAAATAATTTTAGGAATATTGGGATTAATATCATGATTAAGATATATAGTGTTAGTTCCATCTTTATCTATAACCAAATAAATTGGCTTAAATCCTAACATTGTAATTCTATCAATAAATCGAGAGATCTCATGAAAACGATCTTTCGGAAGCATTTGTAATCCAAGAGGATTTACAGAAACACCACTAGAAAGCTCCATATAATATTTAAAATATACATTACCAGAAAAATATGGTGATTTATCAAAAATATATCCATCATCATTTATAAAATAACAATTCTCTCCAATATCAAAAAATGCCTCTGGGACACCTTGCCCACAATATAAATACGAACCAGAACGTTCAGTAATAGCTACATGTAAAGTAATTAAATTATCATGATAAATAGAAAGAGTTTCTATACGTGGAAATTGGTTTAATATATCTTTATAAATCTTTTCGTGTGGATATATTAAACTATTTACCTTTGCAAAAAGAAAAACATATCTACCCAATAAATCATTTTTTACTAATGATTCAACATCAACTGGATTTATAATACGAGTGCCACTAATTACTATATTTTTTATAATAATACGTGGATGAGAAGAAAAATATCCAAGAGCTCCAATAAATGAGATAAATAAAATAAAAAGAAGTATTGATAAACGTATATGATAATAGCGACGCTTGCGCTTCATATCCTCAACGCGTGGTGATGTAAGAGTATCACGCATAATACATATCACGAAATAATATCTTTACCCATATACTTCTGTAAAACTTCTGGAACTTTTATACTACCGTCTGCCTGTTGAAAATTTTCTATAATAGCAATAAGTGGTCTTTGAGAAACAACAGTTGCATCATTCATATGAACAGGTTCGATTCTTCCATCATGCCTTCGAACTCTAGTGTTTAAACGACGAGCCTGAAAACCACCTGTGCTGTCTGCACTATGAGTTTCTCTATATTTATTTTGACCTGGCATCCATGTCTCAATATCAATTTGTCTTGTATCAGGAAAACCCATATCTCCAGTACAAACAGCTACAACTTGATATGGTAATTTTAGAGTTTGTAATATATATTCTTGAATAGCTACAAGAAAATTTTGTTCTTGTAATGAATTTTCTGGTAAAGAGAAAACTTCCATTTCTAATTTATCAAACTGATGTTGTCTTAAAATTCCATTGGTATCCTTACCTGCTGTTCCTGCCTCACGTCTAAATGCAGTTGAATATCCTGCATATCTTATTGGTAATTCGCTTTCTTCAAAAATTTTATTCATATGCATTGCTCCTAGTGTATGTTCAGCACTTCCAATAAGCATAAGATCATCATTGGGAAAGAGGTAATGATCTTCAGGTGCCATATAACGAGCCATTTTTACTTGAACTAAGGGTCTAACAAAAACTGGAGGCAAAACTGGAATGAATTTAGAAACGTTTATAGAAACATTTGCTTTTTCTGCTATATCTTTTAGAATTTCTTCATTTGTTAAAATTTCCCAACACATTTGAATTAAAGCAAAGTGTAAAAGAACTAAATCTCCTTTTATATACGAAAATCGCGAAGAAGCAACTTCTGCTGCTGTTTCTATATCGATTATTCCTAAAGCTTTTCCTAATTCAAAATGTTCTTTCGGAACAAATGAAAATTCTGGTTTTTCCCCCCATTGACGTATAACCTGATTACCTGTTTCATCTGGACCTTCAGGTGTATCAACAGAAGGAATATTAGGAATTTTCAACATTAATGTTTGCCACTCTGTCATAATATCCTGGAGTTCTTGTTCTTTCTCTTTAAATTCATCTTTTACAATACGCATTTCTTCTATCATTTGAGCACGTAGAGTTGGATCAAGATTAGTCCCAATAGCAAGACTTGCCTTATTCTGCTCACTACGAAGAGCTTCAGTGCGAGCCATAATTTCAAGACGCTTTTCATCTAAAACAAGTAATGCATCAATATCTACAGCTTTATGCTTTTTATCAGCCCCAGCTTTTACGATATCTTTATTCTCACGTATAAATTTAATATCTAACATAAATCTAGTATACCTCTAAGTAATATTTTTTACAAAATTTTACTTAGTAAGTAAAAAAATGATACAATAAACAAATCTATAAAAATGATACAAGACATTATAAAATTAAAACTCGAACAATTCCCAAAGGTGCTTCTTGAAATTCCACAACCACCAAAAACTCTTTACATGCGTGGTAAGATACCACCAGAAAACTATGTATATCTAGCAGTAGTTGGTTCACGTAAATACACATCGTACGGTCATGATATTTGTGAAAAATTAATTGCTGGACTCAAGGGCTATCCTATTGTCATAGTATCAGGACTTGCTCTCGGTATAGATTCAATCGCACATAGAGCTGCAATAAAAGCAGGACTTATTACACTAGGTATGCCAGGATCCGGGCTCGACTCTAAAGTATTATATCCACGCAACAATGTAAACCTTGCTAACGAAATAGTTGAAGTGGGTGGTTGCCTACTCTCTGAATTTCCTCCAACAATGAAATCAGAACTTTATACATTTCCACAACGAAACAGATTGATGGCAGGTATTTCAAAAGCCACCCTTGTTATAGAAGCAGCTGAAAAATCTGGTACTTTGATTACCGCTCGAATGGCACTTGATTATAATCGTGATGTTCTTGTTGTACCAGGATCTGTCTTTTCCACAACATCAATAGGTACAAATAAACTCATACGCCAAGGTGCAACACCTATTACCAATAGTGACGAATTACTAGAAGCATTAGGATTCGAAGTTGAGAAACCAATACAAACTGAAGAAGAAAAATATGCTGATTGTTCTAAAGAAGAAAATAAAATAATAGAACTTCTGTGTGAACCCACGGAACGCGACGAACTTATTCGAGCATCCGGTATGGATATAGCTACTGCCAATGCACTCCTCTCAATAATGGAAATAAAAGAATTAATTAAAGAAGAATTAGGAGAAATACGAAAGATATAATTTGCTAAAAAATATAGTTTCGTGTAATACTAGGCAAATATGAAGTTATTGATTGTCGAGTCACCATCAAAAGCAAAGACCATTGAGAAATATCTTAATGGTGCTTTCACTGTCCGTGCATCTGTCGGACATATTCGTGACTTACCTAAATCAAATAAAACGGCGATTGATATACCTGCGGGATTCGTACCACATTATGAAATATCAAAAGGAAAAGAAAAAGTTGTACATGAATTAACATCACTTGCAATTAAAGCAACTGAAATTATGCTTGCAACTGACCCAGATCGCGAAGGTGAAGCCATAGCTTGGCACATAGAGGAACTATTACATGAGAATAAAAAAATTAAAGCTCCTATCAAAAGAATAACATTCCATGAAATTACCAAAGAAGCAGTAGAAGAAGCATTAAAATATCCTCGAGACATAGATACAAATTTACGCAAAGCTCAAGAAGCTCGTCGAGTACTAGATAGACTGGTCGGCTACGATTTATCTGGAATAATTTGGAAAAAGGTGCGATACGGTCTTTCTGCTGGCCGAGTTCAATCCCCTGCACTACGTATTATCATGGAGCGTGAGCGTGAAATACGAGCTTTCGTACCAGAAGAATACTGGGTACTCGAAGGATTATTTGAAACACATAAAAAAGGAAAACTAACTCTCACTTGCGTAGAAGAACCACGTGATAAAAAAATTGTTGATAAAATATTAAATCTTGGTCAAAAAGAAAAATGGTATGTCAAAGATTTAAAAGCATCAGAACAAAAAAGAAGCCCGCGCGCACCATTTACAACTTCAACACTTCAACAGACTGCAAGTTCAAGGCTTGGATTCTCTCCTTCACGTACTATGCAAGTAGCTCAAAAGCTCTACGAGCAAGGATTTATCACTTATATGCGTACTGATAGTACGAACCTATCAACTATTGCTCAAATGCAAATTGTAAAAGTTATCGAGAAAAAATATGGCAAAGATCAAGCTGAATCTCGTATATATAAAACTAAATCCAAAAATGCACAGGAAGCTCACGAAGCCGTTCGTCCAAGCCATATCGAATCTATGAACGAAGGATCAAATGATGAACAAAAAAGATTGTATCGACTAATATGGGAACGTACTGTATCTTCACAAATGATAGACGCAAAACTTATGAAAACAAAAATCATTGCTAATATAAAAAATGATGCAATCCCAGACTTTACTGCAAATGGCTCACGTGTATTATTGCCAGGATGGTTTGCTTGTGATACTGAAGCTCGTGGTGAAGACGTAGAACTTCCATTAGTAGTTATAGGCGAAGAATTAAAACTTTTAGAACTTAAAAATATTAATAAGTTTACAGAGCCACCAAATAGATATAGTGAAGCAGGTCTTGTAAAAGAACTTGAAGCTCGTGGTATTGGTAGACCTTCAACTTATGCATCAATTATGCGTACCATCGAAGAACGTGGTTATGTAGAAAAAGTTGCTAAAGCTCTTCATCCAACAGATACTGGAGATGTAGTTTCTAGCTTTCTTGAAAAGAATTTTGCTGAATATATAAGTGATACATTTACTGCTGAAATGGAAGATGAGCTTGATGACATATCAAATGGAAAACGTGAATACGCAAAAACATTAAAAGATTTCTATATTCCATTCCAAAAAGATGTAAAAGAAAAAGACAAATTGGCCAAAGCTACTAATATGGGCGAAGCACCTTCTGACATGAGATGTCCAAAATGTGAAAATGAAATGATAATTAAACTTGCTCGTAATGGTAAATTCTACTCATGTATTAAATATCCAGAATGTACTGGTGCTCGAACAATAGAAGGGCTCGAACTCGAAGGACCGAAGGAAACTGGTGAGATGTGTCCGCTCTGCGGTGAAAAAAAAGGAAAGTCAGGTGGCGGTAAGCTCGTCATTCGCCAAGGCAAGTTCGGCGCATTCGTCTCGTGCTCTCGCTATCCTAAATGTAAATTTATAAAAGAAGATGAAGAGGAAAAGAAAAAGAAAATGACTGATACCACCTGTCCTATTTGTAATAATGGAAAGATGATGGAACGACGTGGACGCTTTGGTATATTTTACTCTTGTTCTAATTACCCTACTTGCAAAAATGCTATCAAGGCCAAACCTACAGGCAATATATGTCCTCTCTGTCAATCATTGATGATGGAAGGAACAAAAACTATTCCTGAACGTTGTAGTAATAAAATGTGCAAAATGCATAACCCACATAAAACAGGAGAAAATGTAAAAAAGAAAGAATAAAAAAACTTCCAGAAATACTAATGGTGAGTTATACTCTACTTATGCCTCAAGTTAAAGATATTACTTCTATCCTAGAAGGATTAAAAGATGAAGATAGGGAGCTTATAGAGAAAGCCTATCTTTTTGCACAGAAAGCCCACGAAGGCCAAAAGCGCAACAGTGGTGAGGCATATTTCATACATGTTTTTGAAACAGCAAAAATTCTTGCAGAGCTTGGTATGGATACTAAAACCATCATCGCGGGATTGCTTCATGATGTCCTTGAAGATACCACAACTCTGGAATCAACACTCGAAGAAGAATTTGGTAAAGAGATAGTAACACTTGTAAATGGAGTAACAAAACTCGGTAAAATGAAATACACCGGGGCTGAACGTCATGTAGAATCTTTACGTAAATTTTTTATGGCTATGGCAAATGATTTACGTATTCTTATTATTAAACTTGCTGACAGACTTCACAATATTCGAACACTAAAATATGTAAAACCAGAAAAACAAAAACGTATCGCTCTTGAAACTATAGAAATCCACGCTAGACTTGCTGACCGTATAGGTATGGGTAAATTAAAAGGAGAACTAGAAGATGCAGCTTTTCCATTTATATATCCTAAAGAATATGCTGAAGTAGAAAAATTATTAGAATTAAATTCAAAAAGTAATCAAAAAGAACTTGATCTTGTAAAAAATGAATTACAGAAAACTCTACAGGAACAACATGTAAATATTATAGAAATTAATTCTCGCGCCAAACACAAATATAGTCTTTGGCGTAAAATAAAAAGATACGATATGAATATTGAAAAGATTTATGATATTGTCGCCTTAAGAGTAATAGTAGAAGATATAGAAAATTGTTATCGAGTACTTGGTGTTGTACATGGATTATTTCAACCAGTTCCAGGACGAATTAAAGACTATATAGCTACACCAAAACGTAATGGTTATCGATCACTTCATACTACTATATTTACTGGTAATGGAGGTATCGTTGAAATTCAAATTCGTACTCCAGAAATGCACGCCGAAGCAGCTTATGGTATTGCAGCACATTTTATATACAAAGAAATGGGTAGAGGTGCTCGTACATTAAATGATGAATCAATAGATAAAAATCTAAAATGGATTGACCAACTTAAAGAACTTCATAAAATTATAGACAAACCAAGTAAATTCTTAGAAAATTTAAAAATGGACTTATTCCAAGATAGAATTTTTATTTTTACTCCCAAGGGTGATGTAATTGATTTACCGAAAGATTCAAGTCCAATAGATTTTGCATATGCAATTCATTCTGATATTGGTAATCATTCTCAAAGTGCAAAGATCAATCATAAAATAGCTCCGCTAAATACAAAATTGCAAAACAATGATATCGTAGAAATTTTTACAAATAAAAAAGCAAATCCTTCAAGCAAATGGCTTGAGTATACAAAAACTACAATAGCTCAAAAAAATATTAACTCATATCTAAAAGACAATAGTCTTCTTTCTAAATTTCGCTCATTCGCTAAATTTTAAACTGAGAAATTTTTGATATTGTAGAGATCTACATCTTCTTCGGTTTGTATAATTTCTTCCTTAGTACGATCGTCAATTAGATGATCCATATCTTCAAGATCAAGAACTTCTGAGGTATTACCATCATCTTGATTTGCAATTATTTCAGGTGTATTTATAACTTGTGTAGCTATAAATTTATTCAACATTTCATTTGGATTTTTTTCTTGATTAGATTTTAATAAATCAAGAATCATACGTAAATCATCATTTGAAAAAAAATCAATCATAATCTGCCCACCATTTTCTTTACGATCTATGTGAACTCTAGTACCTAAAGTCTGCTGTAATGTATCTTCCATTTCAGTTATTTCAGGATTAGGCATATATTCTTTTTTACGAATACGATCATATGCAATTTTGCGAGCAATCTTTTCTGCATCTCGAACTGTCATTTTTTTAAACATAATTTCTTTAAAAAGAACCATTTGTTCTTGTGGCCTATCTGTCAGCATTAAAATAGGTCTTGTATGACCTTCACTTATTTTACCTGCCGACAAACCATCTAAAATCTCTTGAGGAAGAGAAAGGAGACGTAAAGTATTTGATACATGTTCACGACTTTTACCAACCTTGTCACCTATCTGCCTATGAGTAAATTTAAACTCAGAAGCTAATCTAAAAAATGCTCTAGCTCTTTCAACAGCATTCAAATCTTCACGTTGAAGATTTTCAATAATAGCAAGTTCAAGTTTTACCATATTATTATCACCAACACGAATAATAACAGGAACTTGTTCAAGTCCTGCAAGCTTAGATGCGCGAAGTCTACGCTCACCAGCAATAAGTTCATATTCTACAGCTATACCACCATCTTCTTTTACAACTTCTGTTCGAGATACTGTCAGAGGTTGAAGAACACCATACTGACGAATGGAATCAGATAAATCACGAAGCCTTGCTTCATCAAACTCACGTCTTGGTTGAAATGGATTCGGTTTAATCTTTTCAACATCTATCCAAAAAATTGAATTACTATAAAGTTGTGACATATAATATATATTAACATAATTTAATTATGTTGAAAAATTTAATAAAACCATGTATACTCATCCTCATATGCGTCGGTGGTGGAGTGGTCTATCACAGGAGACTGTAAATCTCCCGCCTTCGGGCTTCGTAGGTTCGAATCCTACCCGGCGCACAATAGAAAAATCCCTAGCTTCTGCTATGGGATTTTTCTATATGTGTCGCCGTGAGAAACTAGACTGCTCTAGTTGCGTGTAAGATTCGAAAGACTTTTCAGTCATGCAAAGCATGCTGAAAAGTACCTGTGACCGTAGGGCAAGAAATTCCTACCCGGCGCACCAAATTTTGAGCCTTAATTTATAATGGTTGTTTTTCGTGCCTTAGTATAAGTTAGAACCTTTTGATATAATTCAAATATGGAAAAAATGATGGGTCCCAAAATAGTAAATAATGAAAAAATACAAGACCACATACTCAATGATTGGGATAAAAAATACTTAATCGAAGGTGGTAAAAACGTAATGTTGTCAATGTATGAAGAGGTACATTCAATAAGTAAAATTAAAAACCTCCCAAATGGGAGGTTTTTTTATTTGTTATATGGAC
>JAVHPX010000004.1:0-26588 GCA_036170795.1 Minisyncoccota bacterium | reverse complement strand
AAAAGAAAAAAACATAAATCTCTAAACAATCCTTTAAAAACATGCGTGATTAAAGTAACGTATGATTACAGGATAGACCCAGTAAGTATAAATACAACCAGAACGTCCTACGCACATATATAGAGCACGAGGCCGATTGCTTAGAGATTTATGTCCTCTTCACTAAAATGCTATAATAAATATATAAAACTACCATTAAATTTACAAAGAAAGTATATCATAAATAAAAACTAATGTCAAGCCAAATTAAATTAGAAACTGTAGTAAAAGATGAAGGATTTTTAGACCAAACACTTAGACCAAGTGTTTGGGGTGACTATATTGGTCAAGAAAATATTAAGGCAAATCTAAAAATACTTCTAACTGCAGCAGAAGAGAGGTCACATCCCGCCGAACACATACTTTTCTATGGTCCTCCTGGACTTGGCAAAACTACGCTAGCTCACCTAATTGCCAAAGAAACTCGTAGACAAATTAAGATTACTTCAGGACCTGCTATAGAAAAAGTTGGTGATCTTGCTTCAATTCTTACAAATCTTACACCCGGTGATATTGTTTTTATAGATGAAATTCATCGTCTAAATAAAATGGTTGAAGAAGTCCTCTACCCTGCTATGGAAAGTGGAGTGCTCGATATAATCATTGGCAAGGGTCCATCAGCACGTACAATTCAACTTGAACTTCCACCATTCACACTAATAGCCGCTACAACTCGTATTGCGCTTCTTTCATCTCCACTACGTTCACGTTTTTCTGGTGGAGTTTTCAGACTTGAATTTTATACCGACGACGAAATAAAAAAAATTATAACTCGCTCTGCAAAAATATTAAAGGTTGAGTTGAACGATGACGCCATAGATGAAATTTCAAAACGTGCTCGTTTTACTCCTCGAACCGCAAACTACTTTCTTAAACGATGCCGTGATTACGCACAAGTAAATAAAATACCTCTCTCTAAAGAAACAGTGAAGAGGGCTCTTGCTCTTCTTGAAATAGATGAACTTGGATTATCATCATCTGATAGACGTATTATCGATATTATTATTAGTAAATTTAATGGCGGACCAGTCGGACTCAAAACTATATCGGCTGCTACAAGCGAAGAAGAAGCGACTATAGAAGAAGTTATTGAACCATACCTTATTCAACTTGGTCTTCTTGAACGAACAGGCCGTGGTCGAACAATCACAAAAAAAGGTTATGAACATCTAGGATATAAATATGAAAATATTAGCAATTGATCCTGGTTATGAACGAATAGGTATTGCTGTTATAGAACGATTACCAAAACAAAAAGATAAATTGCTTTATTCAGAATGTTTTAAAACAAGCGCTAAAATACCATTTCACAAACGTCTGACCTGCATAGGAAATGAAGTTGAAATTGTTATTAAAAAATATAAACCAATAAGTCTTGCAATAGAAAAACTTTATTTCACTACAAATCAAAAAACTGCTATGGGAGTAGCAGAAGCTCGAGGAGTTATCATTTATAGTGCATCTAGAAATGGACTCATGGTTTTTGAATATACTCCACCAGAAATAAAAATAGCAGTTACTGGTTATGGCAAAGCAGACAAAAGAATGGTTTTAAATATGGTACCTAAGCTTATAAAAATAGAAAAACAAACAAATTCTGATGATGAATTAGATGCTATCGCTATTGGGCTTACATGCCTTGCTTGTGTCCAGTTTTCCACAGGTGGGGTGGTATTGCCAAGAAAATAATATTTTGATACAAATAGTGCATTATAATAATTGTATTCTAAAATATAATCTATGAGCTATAGAGATGATGAAGATTTAAAGATTGGGGACACAACAGAAGATGAAGATGGTCTTGATAGTGATCTTAGTGATCCATCATTAGACGATGATCTATTATCTGATGACGAAGATATTGGAGGGGTTGCTGGGCTTGATGGTGCTGAATATTAATTTTTAAAATCCCTTAACTTAAGTTAAGGGATTTTAAATTACAAAATAGATATTTTACAAAATCTTTTTTTACCTATTCTATATACCCCATCTTGAGCTAATGCTGTATGTGAAGAAACTTTTTTACCGATATCCAAGTTCGTAATAGCATGCTCATCTACAAGCCGACGAAATTCACTCTTAGAAGAAATAATTTTATGAGATAAGAACGCGTCTACGAGAAAAGTATTTTTAGTAACTTCTATTTCTTCTACATCTTTAGGTATCTCCTTTTTTTGAAATGTCTCTATAAAAATCTCTTGTGCTTTATTTGCAAGTTTTTTATTATGATACATAGATACAATATCTTTACCTAAAATCATTTTCAAATCACGAGGATTTACTGTACCTGTTACCATATCACGAGCATATCCTTCTATGACATCAAGAGATACATCTGTACAAAGTAAAAAATATTTTGTTATAAGTTCATCTCTAAGTGACATTATTTTACCAAACATTTCTTCTGGTTTATCAGTAAGTGCTATAATATTACCCCAAGAAGAAGACATTTTACGTCCATCTGTACCTTCGAGCATTGAAACAACCATAATATCTTGTTCATTCTGGTTATATCTTTTTTGAACAGTTCTACCTGCTTTTAGATTAAAAAGTTGATCAAACCCTCCTATCTCTACATCTGCATTTACAGCTACGCTATCATAACCTTGAAGTGCTGGGTATAAAAATTCAACCATAAATATATCAGTACCCGCATCTAAACGTTCTTTGAAATTACGCCGTTTTGACATTTGTTGAACAGTAAAACATTCTAGAAGTTGTCCTATATCAAAAAAATTCATTTTTTTGAGCCATTCAGAATTGTATCGTACTTCAACTTTTTTCATATTAAGAATTAATGCTATCTGTTCTAAATATTTTTTTAAATTATTCTTTATCTCTTTATCTGAAAGCATTGGACGCTTTTCAAGCTTATCTGAAGGATCCCCAATTTTAGCTGTAAAATCACCAATAATAAGAACAATTTTATGTCCTGAATCTTGGAAAGCTTTTAATTTACGTAATGGCACAGCTCTACCTAAATGTATATATGGGCTTGTGGGATCAATACCAAATTTAATACGTAATTTTTTACCAGATAAAAGCTTTTCACGTAAGTCTTTTTCTATAAAAATATCTTCAACACCCCTTGTTAATAGTTCATCTATATCGTGAATCATACCTATACTTTATCATATAAACAAATCCCTGTCCTGCTGTGACATATGCTATGGTATGATAGTGTATATGAGTAAAATAAACAGATTCTTTAAGAAATACCATATTCGTAACTGGATACTCGGGATATTGGCATTTAGTATTTTTAGTTTTAGTATTATTATTGTTTGGGCTAGTCTTTTACAACTTCCAGATTTTAAATCATTTACTGAACGTAAAATACAAAGCTCTACTAAAATTTATGATCGCACTGGAACGATAATCCTCTATGATATACACCAAAATATAAAACGTACAATTATACCGTATGAAGATATGGGTCTTAATATTAAAAATGCAACTGTTGCCATAGAAGATTCAGAATTTTATCAGCATAAAGGTATTCGTATAAGTTCAATTATCCGAGCAACAATTTGGGCAAAATTAACAGGTAGAAAAGTACAAGGTGGATCAACTATCACTCAACAACTAATAAAAAATACTCTTCTTAATTCAGATCGTACTTTCAGCAGAAAAATAAAAGAATGGATACTTTCAGTTAAACTTGAACAAACTATGAACAAAGAAGATATTCTTGCTCTTTATTTAAATGAAGCTCCTTATGGTGGCAATATTTATGGTATAGAAGAAGCTTCAAAAGCGTTCTTCGGTAAAGAACCAATTAATTTAACATTAGCTGAATCAGCTTATCTAGCTGCTATCCCTAATGGTCCTACATATTATTCACCATATGGTAAAAATAAATTAGGCCTTGATGAACGCAAAAATCTTATCCTTAAAAGAATGTTCGATTTAAAATTTATATCACAAACTGACTATACAAATGCTCTTTCAGAAAAAGTCGTTTTCTTACCCTCTCAACCAATGCATATAGCTGCACCGCACTTTGTCTTTTTTATTAAAGATTATTTAGAAAATAAATATGGGCAAGAAGCTCTCGATGTTGGTGGTTTAAAAATAATAACAACACTTGATTATAATTTACAAAAAAAAGCAGAAGAAATCACTCTTGCTAATGCAAAAATAAATGAAAAAAGTTGGAAAGGTAAAAATGCTGCTGTTGTCGCTATTGACCCAAAAACAGGACAAATACTTTCAATGATTGGATCACGTGATTATTTTGATAAAACAATTGATGGTAATTTTAATGTTGCGACTGC
Source organism: Minisyncoccota bacterium (assembly GCA_036170795.1). Classification (GTDB taxonomy): domain Bacteria; phylum Patescibacteriota; class Minisyncoccia; order Phycocordibacterales; family UBA9973; genus UBA8515. The sequence goes on along the minus strand of JAVHPX010000004.1, from coordinate 22,272 downwards.
CCAAAGGCAACCTGGATCATCGTTTAAACCAATTGTTTATGCTCTCGCATTTAAAAAAGGTTACACAGAAGAGACAACCCTCTTTGATGTGAAGACTGAATTCAACGCTTCATGTAGTCCAACAAGCAAGCCCCTTCCTGGTAGTAAGAATGCCAAATGTTATAGTCCAGATGATTATGATAACAATATAAAAGATCGTGGGCCAATGACACTTAAAAATGGATTAGCACAATCAATAAATATAATAGCTGTAAAATTACTCTATCTTGTTGGTGTACCTGATGCAATCAAAATGGCGCATGATCTTGGAATTAGTACATTAAACGACCCTACTCGTTATGGCTTATCACTTGTTATTGGAGGAGGAGAAACGACCCTACTCGATATGACTTCCGTCTATGGAGTCTTTGCAAACAATGGAATTCGTAATCCATATACAGGAATTCTTTCCGTAGAAGATAGTTCAGGAAATATTTTAGAAAAATATGAGGATAAACCATACCAAGTCCTTGATCCAAATATTCCAAGGATACTTTCAGATATTCTTTCTGATAATGTCGCTCGCACACCGACATTTACAGCAAACTCTAGTCTAGTGGTTCCAAACAGAGAAGTTGCTGTAAAAACCGGTACTACAAATAACAATAAAGATGCATGGACTATCGGATACACCCCTTCTATTGTAGTCGGTGTGTGGGTAGGAAATAATAATAATGACCCAATGAAAAAAGGTGGTGCTGCACTTGCTGGTCCAATTTGGAATGGAGTTATAACTGAAGCTCTTAAAACTTTACCAATTGAATCTTTTAACAAACCAGATACTATTGATCAAACTATACCAGCTATTCTTAGAGGGTTTTGGCAAGGTGGTGATACTTTTATCACCGATATCACTTCAGGTGGACTTGCAACAGAGTACACACCAAATGAAACAACAAAAGAACAATCAATTACCAATGTTCATACTATCCTTTATTGGATAGATAAAAATAATCCCTTGGGACAGCGTCCAATAAATCCAGAAAAAGATCCACAATATACAAATTGGGAATATGGAGTACAAAAATGGTGGAATACTAACAGTGGAAAATATAAAACAATAACTACAAACGATCAACCTACTCTATATGATAATATTCATACAACAATATTAAAACCGACTTTCCAAATATCTGGATTACAAACTGAGGTATACAAAAAAAATCAAACAGTTTCATTTTCTATAATTCCCAAAAGTCAAAATCAAATAAATAAAATAGATGTCTATATAAATAATACGTATTTAAGATCTTTAAAATCTTACCCGTTTCAAGTATCTTTTATTCCAAACGAAGTAAGTAATATCTCAAACACAAATACTATTCATGCTATAGGTTATGACGCTGTAGGTAACAATGGAGAGCAGACTGCAAGCTTTTCAGTAAATAGCAACTAAATTATTCTTTACATCGTCCTTCGGGGATACCCATACATGGACCATAGGTGACTAGGAGTGAATTCCGAATCTTGTCGACAAATGCTTTGTCATTTGGCGCCCGTTTTTCATAGACATCAAGATAGGCATCAATATTTAGAGAAATACTCCAACTCCATTCATACTTAGGGTCTTCTTTATATTGTGTAGCTAAATTTTCAATCAAATCTGGAATATCTTTTTTAAGGGTTTTAAGTGACTTAGACTCAGCATCTGCTTCGTATTCCATGTATTTACCTTGTGTAGTTTGTTCAATATTTTTTACTTCCTCTTCATTCTCAATTAAACTTACATACTCTATCTTACCTACTTTTTTCATCCATTCCCATTTTTTGATAGATTGAGGAAGTTTATGTTCCCACTCTGGTACGTTGGTATAGTAATGGAGTTGTACGATAGCACCACTCCCACTCCGATAGATTATAGCTGCCCAGATCTTGTTGCCAGGCACTATGAGGATAATGCTTGCGACATTCTCGGCAAGCTTTTCATCTTCTTTTTGGACAGTAAACAATCCGATATCAGCACGAAGGATTGAATCAGTATCACTGCTTTCTGTACCTACTGTAGATTCAAATTCAGGCAATGCATCGCCTACAAGCTCTTTGAAGCTTGTATATGCCCCAGGATGAGCAGCGAAAAATGATGACTGCTCTAGTTTTGTCTTCTGAACTACAACAACCTTACGATTTAGAATGGCTTTCATAGGTATATACGAATCATCTTTTGGTTTCTGGATAATTTCCCACGAAAGACTGTCGTGTATAGGATCGTAAGTGATCTTGGCCTTTCCTTCACCTAAACCATAGCCATTTTTATAGCTCACATTTGCAACGTTATTGCTCAACGTACCTACCATACAGTCTTTATCGTAGTCTGAAGACCCACAGGCATCTATCCTGTTTCCATACTCAGCAACTGCAAGCCATGTCCCTGAAACTTCATTTTCTACGTTCGTTGAAATTTCTAATCTAAACGTTGAATACGGCACTCCTTTGCTGTACCTATCTTCATCATCATAGTATTCCCAATTCCAAACTCCTACCATTGTACGAGGATTTTTTTGTGATAAAGATATATTTGTACGTTCTGGTGAACTTGTTATTGTATCAGTGCGAACAAATGCAAATTTTATTATTCCAACCGTAATCCCTCCCCCTATAATGGTGATAATGAGTAAGGCGTAGATGAATTTGATGGGGGTGTACACGATATTAATTTACTTTAATCAAATTTTTAAAATATTCTTGTGCTTTTTCTTTTGTTATTATGTCACGCACCCAGTCTATAGCTTCATCTTCCAAATCTTCGATGAATACTAATTGCTCGTAGAAAAGACGATCATTGAACGCTTCACCATATTTTTTATTGGCGTCGCTAACTACTTCCCCTAATACAACATACGCACGAGAAAATATGGAGTATAGATCGACATAATCTTTGAGTGATTGTCTTCGTCCGAGCGCGTAGGCCTTCATACTTGCTATATCTTTTATGTTTGCAAGGGGCACAATAAAAGTATCTATCTTGTCGTATAGAAGTGGAAAAGGGTAGTGGATAAAACTTAATTTGACTCCATGAATACTCACGGTCAATTCGTTCTTGGTATTTACTATCACACTAGCTGTAGTATTGAATAATTCTTCTATTTCTTTTAGTAAAGTTTTCTTGATGGGTTCGTCAGAGAAAAAATCAAGGTCAATAGATTTACGATGACCTATTTGTAGAGCCAGTGCAGTGCCACCAGCAAGATAAAAATAATCTCGCAAAGGACTGCAAGAATTCCATACTTTTTCCGTATTATTGTACAAGACTTCTTTGTGCATAATTCCAGTTAGAAAAATCAAATAATATCTCGATCAGATTCCTTGTCTTGGGGCGAATCTCTGTAGCGGGAATAATCGACAGTACATGTTTGATTTCTTCATCTCCATAAAATTCCCGTATCCAAGCTAGTTGGCTCAAATTGCCATACAAAAGCGCTTGGACTATAATAGTCTTCTTCATCTTGGTAGGATCGCATTCTTCAAACTTGTACGACCAAAGTATAGATTTGAAACTCTCAGGAAGGAGTGTATTCATAATCCTATTATATCACATTTAAGATAAACCAAGCTTCATATAATGATGATAAACAACGCATAAATAAATTTGATGGGTGTATGCATGTTATTCTATGATAGATTTTTTAAGTTCAATAATCTCTGTACTGTTCGCTGCTGAAAGTGTAATCTTTTTAGTGTAGCAAGGACTGTCCTTGCTAGTCCCTTGCTAGTCCATTACTTGCTACTTCTCTACTCCGATAATGATAAAGGTGATTGCGATAATGGTCATAGATTTTTTATGATTATTCATATATTAATAATCTACTCCTCTCATTTCAAAATATTCTTTCAATGTGACACGACTTTTATAAAAAGATTGTTCCCCTGGTTCATTATACAGGTAACCATTAAATGTTTGAGTACCCATCAATCCTTGAGCTCGCATATAATCCGGTGCAGGGTTCCTCATAATTGGGACGTACAGATACAAAAGAATTCCAACTCCAATAATAATGAGTGTGTAAAAAATAATAATTATAAATTTTTTAATACGAGGATTCATTATTTGATATTATTTTTATTTACTTGATACTTTTATATTCTTTTCCTTCAGAATCTTCAATTTTCATATTACCAAAAAATGTAAAATCTTTCCCGTCAACAGAAAAGGTATCTCGAGCATATGGTAACATTTCAACTTCTGAATCGAGTAGAATTTTTCCGTCTTTACTTAAAACTTTATAATGGATAGAGGATTGGAGCATCGAGATGCCTCCATCAACACCATTATCAATGGAAGCTTTTTTACTGGCTTCTTGTTCTGATGTCAGCTCACGAATTTCCAATAAAGCTATGTCGAAATCAGGATAATGGATTAGCTCTTTCGTTATTTGATCGCTTTGCATAGTTTTACCTATAAATACTTGTCTCACTAGTATTCCTACTCCGATAATGATAAGTATAATGGCTAAAGTGGTGATCATAAATTTTTTGGTTAGGTTCATAAATTAAATGGAGTTTCCATGTATATAAGTATTATAGAAAAAAGAATCTAATAATATACCCAAGGATGATGAAAGGCAGTGCAAAGAGAAAGATGCTCGTCCACTCGTTGACCGACACAAGATCAAATACCTTGATAATTCGCACGGGTATGGTGATAATGCGCCACCAGGATGAACGTGCTTCTAGGCGTTTGATAGTTTTAAATGAAAACGCCCATGGTGGGTCCCATGTAAATATTCGCTCAAGCATTGTCTTCTTACCACCAGCCGCCAATTTATTTCCCATCTTTGAACTGAAGTAGATATTCAGAATGATGAAAATGATTACAGCGATGATAATAATAGTTGGTGGGTTAATCATGTGAAGTTTAGTAAGAACGGTTATTGTTACTTTAATTATGCCTGTGGTGGAACCGGAGCGCTTGGAGTCGTAGTGTTTGCTACCGGCGCTGGTGTTGGGGTAGAATGTGAAACTGGAGGCGAAGTAGTCGTACTCGTAGCGGTGATACTTTGATTCTGCTTTTTTAGCCCATGTCTGTGTAGTATAAATCCTGCGCATGCAATGACGACCACAGCAGTGATCACAAGAGCAATCACACTATGAAGTACTACAGCTACAAAGAGGGTGACAAGGTAGAGTACGACAACAGTAAGGAATGCAACTATTGAAAGTACAAAATTCCCGATTTGACCGATGAGTGGAATATATCCAAGAAGTTTTTTGAGTGGATAGAGAATTAAATTAAATCCAGAGAGCATAAAGATAAATCCGAGACCGCGAAGTATCCAGAGAAGAAAAGTGTATTCATCACCAAGAGTCTTGGTCGCTTCTGGTTTATCTCCATAGCGCATATGATAGAAGCTTGTACTGTCCTTGAGAGCCTGCGTGGCAATATACGGGATGAGCGTTGGCGCACCATCGTGCGCACTATACGCACCGAAAACAGTGACATGCGAATCGATAGGCACGCTGTGATATGAGACACGAATGTCCCCTATCAGAGGCCCATCTCCGCCAACACTTGCAACTGATTTATTATTTTGATTCTTGATATATATCTCCGAACGATCCTCCGAAATAACTGGCTTACCATATTTTGTTACGAGATTAGTATTTTTTGTATCAAGTGTGATGTCTCCATCATATGATGGAAGTGAGAGATCGTGACTGTCGAGAATTGTCGTACCGACAGAGATTTGTGCTGGAGTAAACCAATCCGTGGCAAACGGCAACTTGGGATTCTCATGGCCATCTTGTATCTCGAATTTCGAAGAATCTTGAGGATTGCTCGTCCATATTGTCTCGTAGGTATAGCGAGTAGTATTGTCTTCATTATGTGAAGATTCCTCCCATGCATACATCAGTACACTGCGCTCGAGTGATACGTACCTCTCAGGTTTCTTAAACAATCCATCGCCAGTTTCCTCCGTCGTCGTAGCATCACCAGTCAGAGCTACCAACTGGCCGTCAGTATATGACTGCCCATCAACTATGCTCACTGCCTTGTCAGCAAAGACTGCCAGATTAATCCGACCTTCATTCTTATAAATGAGAACAAATGATCCTAAAAATAGAAGTAGGCCGATAAATGCAGTTGCGAATGGATTGCTCCGTCTAGTATTTTGTACTATAAATGTCTCTTTCATATTATTTTAATGTTTGAGTTGCATTAAATCTGCAAGGGTAATACCGGTATCAAAGCTCGACATATCGACATACCATGTGCCAGAAATTTTAAGCATGTTTATTTTTGTCGTCGGGGTAAGAGGCTTTATATTATAGGTTACATTACATGATGCTGTTCGCTCGAGTGCAGGAGGAAACCCATCACTTTTCTCTCTGAATTTACAGTTGCCCAACTGTGAATCAAGAACTTCAGTAGTAATGTTTGAAGCCATTGCTTGTGCAACGTCCCAGAACTTCATTTTTGGATCTTGTATCTGAGCTTTGAGATTATTTACAATTTCGACAACATGGGGATCTTTATCTGATCCTATTGCTGCAAATGGCTTCATTGTATATGAAATGAGAGCTTCACTATCCTTACTCAGTAAAATACTCATAAGATTTAATATTGATGTCGAGATAAGTGCATTGTCGCTAGTGAGAGTAGAACTATTTGCTGCTTGTGTATTTGTTGTATCTTCCATCGTAGTATTTGTGTTATTGGTAATTTGATTTTGTGATTCGACTGCAACTATATCTTCTGTATGGTTATTAAAAAAGTAATAATATGCACCAATTCCGATGACTATGAGGCCGATTAAAATGAGTCTGATTTTCTTTAACCCTGATGACACCGTTGTAAGCACTTGTTGTTGATCTTGATTTGGATCCATGTTTTTAAATTAAGCTAATAAATTACTAATAATAGTATACTACTTTACGACTAATGTTCCACTCGCAATCAGAATAGGATTGGTATTCCCTCGGTAATCTGGATTATATATATTGTTGTAAGAGTAGACTCCGACAGTATAGGTCCCTGCTGACAATAGATCTGTCGTACAGTAATCAGGATTTTTATTACAATAACCTAGATCATAAGAAAAAGTATTTCCATTCGTAGCTACTAGTCCACCATGATCGCTACTACTTCCCTTGACAGGTTTAGGAGAATTATTTTTATCTGTGAATGGCAATGATTGCTTCCCTTTATAAATAAATACACTTACTCCCCCTTTTCCGCTATATGTCCCAGTTATAACTGGGTATGCAGAACCAGTATTAAGAGAGCTTGCATCGAGAATTCCCGATTCCGGGTGTATTTTAGTAATACTTCCAGTTATTTCATTAACTTCATACCTACTATGTGTTACAGCGTGTCCAGTACTCCCGTTTTTTACTAAATCATATACCCATATTATATATCCAACATCAGTTGTATGATCAAATTCTATAAATGCTTGATCGCCTGTTTTTTGATTAGTATAATTAGGGCCTGAAAAATTCTTTAACCATTCTTGTACTTCGGGAAATTGGGTGACTTTTTCTATAGCTTGTTGTTGAGTTATTTTGGTATTATTAATAGCTATATTTTGATGGACAAAATAATATTTAGTTTTACCAACTTGTCCTGTGATATACCAATTCACATCAGCTGGTGGTGCCTCTTGATGGATATCCAAGTCGAGGGGGGAATAGTGAGTATCATCATATATTAATCTAATTTTACCTTCTTTAATTGAGAATTTCCCATTTAATTTTAAATCAGTATACCTATAATCACCCTTATCAGCTTCAAAAGTATTTTGAATAAAAGTTCCATCGAGCATCAGGGTAATGTTGTCTCCAGCATCATGTGGCGTCGTATACTCTCCAACAATACGACGATCGATCATAGATTCACTTTTAACAGAAGAATTTGTCGATACTAGATTGGGTCGATATAGATCTTGTAGTTTTGTTTTTTCTACAATATTTTTTTCATTTTTATATGAGTACTTTAAAATAATATTGGCTAATCCTACACCAAAACGGTGATAATGAGTAAAACATATATAAATTTAATTGGTTTGTGCATATTACTTTATTCTCTTATACGAGAATGTATGTTCTGGACCACCAAAATCAACATCGAACTCATCTGTTGTTAATTTTTTGATATCTCCTATCGCTTCAGTGGTACCGTCGCTATCCTTCCAACCTGGCTGGTGACAACCATCTAAAGAAATCATATCTTTTGAATGATACCATCGGCAAGTATTATCCAACTTATTATTACTATAGTCAGAATATACTCTTCCCCCGTTTTTAACCTCAAATACTATTTGATCAATTGCTCCATTTTTAACAGATTTCCAAGTTCCAACTAAAGAATCATGAGCTGAGTTAAAATCAAAGTACTGAATATAATCATCCTTTATATCTAACGTCGAAGCGAGCAGTGGCAAGCGACCATTTTGGAAAAGAATAAGGAGAGAAAGTGAATCTTTGTTTAGTTCAGTATCTATAAACACTGTAGTCCCATCTAGATGTGTGAACGAAATATATCGCTTTTGTGTATCTACAATTTTAATTCCTTTTTTCTCTAGATAATCACGCGCTTGTGATTCGTAGAACATTTGATCATCAGTGGCCGTATAAAAATTATCTAGATCCTGCCCCTTGAGACCAGATTTCATCTTCTTTACACGAGAATCTGACATCGAGGCAAATACCGCGATATTACCCTTAACCACAAATGTCTCTTTAGGATCAGCAGTCTTTACGATATAGTCTTTAATGTTTGGTTGGCCAGAATCTACAGACTGATCATAGCTATAGATCACATTTGGCTCGTTGGAATCTATAGGTTGAGTATCCGTATCAATAGTCGGAGTATTTACATTCACCACAACTACTGGCTTCTTTGCTTCTCGATACACTCCATATGCAACCGCTCCCACGACGAGAACAGTGATGACGATTGCGTATAGTAGTTTGATAGGTTTGTGCACAATAATTAATTACCCACTTTCAATAAATGTCCATTCACCCATTTGTAATTAATAGTTTTGTATTTGGATGTAGTTGTGGGTTCGCCGTCTGAGCCGAGCAAGACTACTTCTTTTACATATTTTTTAACTGAGTCAGTATCTATATTAAGAATTTTACTGAGCTCGGTATTGTATTTGAATTTGTGTGTAGAAGTATCGTACAAGAAAATATTGGCTCTATCCTGCATATAGCCTTCACTATCCTGAGACAGGACATAGAGGTCATTGTATCCATCAAAGTTATAGTCATTACTGACGTTGACCGGATCCGATTTCCCCGATGAATCAATGAATGGCGCCGAGCCGACTGCAAAATCAGCACTATTAGTAGAATCAATAACCTGATTCACTACGCCTGTTAGGGTCAGTTGTTTTTGATCACATGAAAGAGTGACCTGTAGGATCCTCCCTGCTTGCAAGTCTCCATAATAGATTTTCTCTGTAGCATTTTCCGTACATTGTGGGTCACTCGTGCGAGTTTGCTCTGTCGGTCTACCTTGTTGATCACTTTGTAAAACGACAAGATCGGAATCATTATTTGTAAGCCCATTCGTAGGCTTTTGCGCCCGATTAACAAAAAACCACATTAATACCCCTGCGATAATTATAATAATAACTGAGCCCAAAATTTTCTGGTTTTTCATGATAAATGTATTATACAACGAATTATTATTTTCTAAAATAATTACATAATAAAACAAACCCTCGAAAGTACTTTCGAGGGTTTGTTTTATGTTATAACAGTGGGTTTTTCATATAGCTCATCACCGCGACCATACTGCCATCATTACCGGCAACGAGCGAGCCGAGTGACGCACTCGCGTCGGGATTTTCTTTCAAAAACGTATTAATTGCTACTTCTAATTCATCGTATGACTTGCTCCTTATCAATTTTATTTGTTGGATCATATTTGTATGATAATTTATAATACTTATTATACTACAAGGTATACAAGTTTAGCAAAGTTTAGCAAGAACCGTTCTTGCTAGTTGTACCATGCTAATGTACTAACGATCATCAGCCGGTAAATCTTTTATTGCAGTATCAACTGTGACCCATAGTGGCCACGTTACGGTGGTTAAAATAAAATCTTTTATTGTAGTTGAATCATCAGACCTCAATTCTTTGACAGCATATATTATTCCAATCACAAGATACAGTGCTACTAGTGCAAGAATTATTTTGATAATCATTTTCATAATGTTGCTTGCTAGTTGCATTAGGGTAATTTCTGATGGTAATTTCCCAATTGTCGTGCTTGATTTATATTTTGTAAAAGCAAAAATACCTCCGAAAATAATAATGACAGCAAGTATATATATCATAGATTTTTTGGTTAGGTTCATAAATTAATTAATTTTTAAATACCACCATACTATGGCACCGATAAAGACAATGGCAATAATAATCAGGTCTCGTTTGTCTTGTCTCTCTGTTGTTATATTAACATCAAACGCTTTTGTAACATATGCCCTACTATAATCAGATGCACCTTGTATATACCCTTCTCGAGTATATCGAGTATCAAATGCGGTTAGTCGCGGCCAGTGCTTTCTATTGGAAAGGATTAGTGCAATTAGTATCCCCGGGATCAAGCTCAAGGACCATCCGAGGCTAATCTTGCCGAGGTATATCATAGCAATAATACCAGGGGCAAGAAATACAAATATAATCACAATGACATTGAAAAACTCTATGAAATTTTTATATCTATCCATTTTTATTAGTGTTGTATTGAAATTCTTTTTAAATAAGACACCGAGGACTATAAGGATGAGTACCACAATAATAGGAAAATAAATAAGGACATCGAGAGATTTGGTAAAATCAAATTCTTTGTACAAAAATATAAATCCCACTATGGCAATAATAACGCTGACTTTAAATAGGCTATTTTGCACTCGCCAAAGCCCTTTTTGTAATATATTTAATGGAGCTTGAGGAGGAGTTGCGTTTGATTGGTTTGCATTTGTTTTCATAGATTTTAATTTTACCAGCAACTTCCATGTCGCATTTTTAAACATATTCGTCTTAGTTTGACAATTTGGTCTACTGGTATAAGTGATACTGGGTCGATGTTCATATTTTGATTATACTAAATAATAATTAAGCTGTCTTGCTGTTTATATTTTATTTCAGTAATAAACACTAATTTTCGACTAATGTGTTGATAGCAAGGACAGTCCTTGCTAGTCCTTAAGAATCTATTCACTCTATTGTCATTAGAATTTTAATCAACAACCCTGTGTCAGAGACTATAGTGATCATAGATTTTTAGGGTTAGTCATACATCAAACTTACTTAGAAACTAGCATTTTATATGTTTTTGTATGAACTATTTGATAATCAGTTGTTTTAAAAGCATACCCTAGACTAGAAAGATTATCAAAAATATTAACAGTATCTTTCGTTGACATCGATGCATCATTAAAATCTAATCGTAAATTAAGGCGTTCGGAGTATTCACTATTCAACTCTCCACTTGTCATGTCATCTTCGATGTATGCATCATCAAAACTAGCAGTAAATCCTTCTTTCTTTTTCTCCATATTATATAGATTTTCGAGTAAAGCTGTGTGGAATTTTGGATTAGATTCATTGAGACGCTTGTCCAAAAGCGCACGGACAATAAGTATATGATCGGTACTGTTGTATTCAAATTCCAGGGAACTTACATCTGCACGAATATATTCTGGAGTATTGATAAGTTTATACGAAGAATCACCATCACTAACCCCATCATACTTTTTCCATGCAAGAATATATGCGAGGGCGCTGTCGTGATCCATCACTTTTTTTATTGGAGTTCCTTCTGGATTGAGTGTATATGTTTTGGGGTTAAGGTATGATTTTGTAGATAGGTGCTTAAGTGTCAGGTTTTGATTTTTATAGAGATACACGATTAAACCAAGGAACATAATACTGATAATTACAATTATAGATGTCATATATTTTTTAGAGTTAGTCATACATATTTTACTACGCTTTATGATGTTCCTATTAAAGTATTTTCACCATACCAATCTTCGCGACCATCCTTCAGTTGATAGCAAGGACAGTCCTTGCTAGTCCTGTCTTTGCTAGTCCTTTTTTTGTAATCGCCAACTATAATCTAAAGCAAGTATTTCTTCTTTTAAAGAATTGGGGTCTAGAATTACACTGAATTCTATATTTTCCCCTTTATCACGAAATGTCATACCATAAATTTTAAGCAATTCAGTTCCATCTTTATTTAATGTAGGAAAACCAAAACCATATAGTTTAAATTCTGTAATAGCCCCAAATGTCGATTCAGCTTTTTCAACACTAGCAATAAAAACATCTTTATCTTTAATAAATGGAGAGGTATTACTAATCATTAATTTGATTGGATTATAATCTTTATTTTTAAGTAAATCGACAATTTTGTTTACAATAATCATTTTTTTACTTATCAATTCAGCTCGATTTATTGTTTCTTCGTCGAGTGGAAATTTCTCTGTTCTTTGACTACCATCTTTATAAGAAAAAACAACATTTATTGATTGATAATTTGTTTTTTCATTACCGAGATTTTTTATAAACAAGTATAGGATGTTTGAAGCAGACCATTCTTCATGACCCTTAAAACCTTCTGCTTCAAGAGTATCACTATCACTTAATTTAATTTCAAAATATTTATTGGATGTTGTAGAATAACCATTTAATTTTAATGTTGCTAAAGCACTTACCCCTACTGAAGATTTTACCTTTCCACCATAAGTTGCCAGTATTTCTTTTACTCCCTTGTCTTCGTTTGGCGTTAGTTTGACGACTCCTAATTTTGAAAGTAGTGACATATTCGTTTGATTTTTAAAATAATAAATCCCTCCGCCTAGAATTAAAATGATAATTGCAATGACAATCCATTTCTTGTTATTGGGTTTCATTGGTACTAGTATTGGTTGAGATTGTGTAGGTTCCATAGGTTTAATGTGTTAAAAAAAATAATATCATTATTGATCGCAACTTTCTGAAAGACTTGTAACTTTAAACTCTTGTCCAAACTTACTAAGTTGAACACAAACAGGAATTGAGGTATTTGTAAATTTCATAGACCCTTGGAGTGTCGATTTATCGTTACTTCTAGAAAAATCGGTAAAGAATACACTTGCATAATCTCCTCTCGTTTCTTTTTGGAAATCAATAAACTTTTGATTTACTACAAAACTAGGAGATGTATAGTCAGAAACTGGAGCCCCTGTGAATTCACTTTGTAAAAAACTTTTTGCTACGTCTTTTCCAAAAGATGCACCTCCTCCAGCAAAGATCAAACCGAATAGTACAGTAAATTCTACCAGGAATAGAGCGAGAGTGATCCCAAATAGTATTTTAGTAATTTGTGATAATTTTTTCTGCTGAGAATAGAAGGACGCATAGGTCCTATCTGTTTTTTCCCATGCCATTTTTCTTCCATACCTAATTAACTTCAACAATACATATATATTATAAAAAGGAATAAAAAAGAGCCAAAATTGCCTATACAGTTCTGTAGCGAGGGCGTAGATAGGCCCCAATAAACCTGCGATAGTTGGTTTATTTATAAAATTTATTTGTTCCTGTGTTAAAATTTCTTTTTCCATAATTTATTTTACAATCCTCGAAAACTTAAAGCCATTGCAATAAAGCTACTTAAATTTTTATAATACTCAGTATCTGCAGTATAAAATGAGAGAGTAAAAACATCATTACCCCTTATTATATAAAATATAATTCCATGTGCTAGTTCTTTTGAAGCTTGATCGACAAAGGAGATGATAGTCTTGTATCCAGAAAGAAGGCTAGCAGTAGAAAAATCGGATGTTGGCTGTTCAATTTTTGCAGTACTATTTTGAGTAATAGAGAAAGACTTTTGTATAGCTGCATCAACTGTTTTTGCATTTTTATATAGAATACTGGCATCTTTATGTAACTCAATACTCATAATTGTGGGAAACTTTTCTTGGGTAATTGAACTACGATACCCGAGAGCGATAGGTGCTGGAGTATTTGGCACTGTACCAGGCCGAGGAGAAACCACCTCACTTCCATTCTTTATTGACCACATATCAGAATACTCAATTGCAAAACCATTATCTGTATCAGTGTATGTTTTAGTCTAATTACTTGTTTGGTTATTTTGTTGCGCTCCACTATACGATCTAAAGCTTTGAACTACACCTTCAAATACTTTGGAATTTACTACGTAATCAGTATCTTTTGTGAATGCTGTTATACCATACAAATCGTTACCTTTGATAATAAAATATTGCGCAGAGTGTACAGGTCCATTTGGTCCAGTCAAAGACCATTCAACTCCATAGTACTCAAAACCAGCATTATTTTTAATTGGTCCATAGAGTGGTTTTGTTACTTTCATATTCTGTATTCCTTGTTGATTCCCGTCAGGTATCAAGTTACCATCGGTGGTTGCTCTGAATTCTTTTTTGGGATCTTTTATTTTTTCTACAGCACCTGGATAACTCTGAAATGTAATATTAGAAATATGATTTGGATTATCTTTTTCGTCTACAGGATATCCACCGACCATAGTACGAGATGCTTTTACCATAGCATTTGTTTCGGGATTCGGACCCTCAAGATTAATATCCCCGATGACCCATGACGTAGGATAGTCAAACGCGAAATTAGCTTTCACGTTAGAATACTCTTGTAGTTTAACAGAATCGCTAGTACTTGTTGGCATATGTTTGTTGTAGACGAAAACTGCTCCGCCTAGAATTAAAATAATAATAATTCCGATAACAATCCACTTTTTATTAGACTTTGGTGGAGTTGGTATTGGTTGTATAGCATTTGGCTCGTTATTTATTTGTGGTTGGTTTGTTGGTTCCATAGATTTATATTATACAACATTCTTCTAAGCTTTCATAATAAGAACCGCGGCGGCAACTCTGATTCGAAGTCCAGGGTGCTCGGCAAAAGAGGTAAGATCCTCATCGCTGTAAATCGTCTGTGTATGCGATATACTCCATACTCCACGGTCGAAAGATATTCCTAAATAATAAAGTTTACTTGAATCAGAAGCTTTCAACGTAGTACCTAGGAATTGGATATCAGATGTATTCATAGAGTCAGAGTCAGCTATTGATATCCAGCCGACTGGGATAGATTTTGGATTTTTTAGAAGCGTCTCTAACACCTTAGCATCGAGGAAGATACCACCCTCGGCTTTGATCCGAGTTATGTTTGTCGTCAGCACTTCATTAACGTTAGTTGTGGATCCTATTTCTATATCAAGAATGTACTTAATAACGACCACTGATAGATCAATAGAAGTTAAGGTAAGTGACTGTGGATCTTCGTGATCTACCACAAAGTCAAAAGAAATACTTTTAGGATCAAACGGTATTGTCCGGTCGATAGTGATAAATTGATCTACGGGCATTAAGGATGATGGGTTGATGTTCATATATATTGTGATATTAATGATAGCAAGGACTGTCCTTGCTACTTACTTACTACTGCCATTATTGATGCTGTTAATAGAGTCGTTGATAATTTTAATAACTTCTGTATCAGATTTTCTAATATCATCGATTTTTATAATTAACATTAATTTATTATTATCATTTACGACAGACGCTGCCCAAGACCATTTGGTATCGTTCTTAATTTTGTCGGAGTAAAAATTCAAATCAGTGGTGATATTTTTTAGTATGAGTTTAGCAAGAACAGTTCTTGCTACTTGTTATATTTATAATAGATTTCTCTCACCACTCCAATCTTCTTCACCTCCTTTCATCGATATAGCTTCAACTACTATTGATACAACAGGTCGACCGATGTTAGTTAAATCATTAGTATAATTATCTAAACTTTTTTCTAATTCTTTTTTGAGTTCTTCTTTAGTACCTGCTGAGATAGTTATTACTTCTGTCGCTAAAGCTTCACGCCCTATACGAATTACAACTGTCATAACATTACCTTCTTTAATAAGGAGGCTATTTATATAATCTAAAACTGGTGATTGTACAGCATAAAAGATGTCTTCATTTTTTATTTTAGTTTCAGTGATAATTACTTCCGGTATATTAGGTACCATTTCTTCTTTTACTTTATCAGGAATTTTCTGTGTAATATTGTTAAAAGACATCTGTTCTTTTGGCATATATATTGAGTTTATTATTATACCTCATTATTACATACCAATATACATAAACCTAGCGTATATCCCTAAAACAGCTTCCGGTAATACTATTATTTAAATCTGAGAGTATTGTCTCTTTGTGTATCAAGATCTCACTACGAAGCATTGGTGAGCTTTGAACATAAATAATATTACCTTTTGTTTTAATATTTTTTGTATCTATACTGCAACCAATATGTTTAGTAATTGTGTCTGCAATCAAACTAAGAGATACTTCTTTTTGAAAAAGTATTTTTTTGAATTTATCCAAAAAAATATTTATGTGGTTAAAATCCATTTTATATTTATCTATTCATTGGCATTACTAAATACATAAATGATGCATCTCCTACAGCACGTATAATCATTGGCCTATTATTACCATTTAATTCTAAATTAAGACTGTCTGAAGTAATAGATTGAAAACAATCAATTATATATTTATAATTAAAATTTACAGAAACATCTTCTCCAGAAAGTGCTCCAGAAATATTTGTAGTATTCTCACCAATATCAGTATTTCTTGCTTCTATTTCAAAAACTTTTTCATGTGGTTTTATATTAATAGTAATTTGATTAAATTTATCAGAAAATATATTTGAAATCTTTAAAGAAGAAATAAAATCTTGTTTTAGAACAACAGCTTGTGTAATAGAATCCTTGGGAATAATTTGTTTATAATCTGGAAATATACCATCAATCACCCTTGAAGTTAAATATACATTAGAAACAGAAAAAGATATTTGATTTTTTGCAAGTATAATATTAATATCATCATCTATAGAATCAAAAACTTTTATAATTTCAGTTGTATTTTTAAAAGGTATAAGAATTCCACTAAAAGTTAATTTTTGTTTTATTTTAATTTTCTTTTCAGCTAAACGAAATGAATCAGTTGCAACAAAAACAAGCATATCATCTTCTGGATATATATAAATACTTCCAATTTCTGGTTTAATTTCTGAAACTGACGCACTGTAATATACAGAGCGAATACCTTCAATAAATTTTTTTGATGAAATTATAAGTTTTTCACCTTCAACTATTGGAATTGTAGGAAAATCTTCATAAGGAATAGTTTTTAATAAAATAGTGTTCGATTTTGTTTTTACAGATAAATTATTATTTATTAATTCAAAAGATACAGTTGAATCTCCTTGTAATACATTAAATAGTGATGATAAAACATCACCACGTACAGCAACAATACCATCTTTATCAATTTTTGCTGGAATATTTACTTCAATACCTATATTTAAATTAGTAGCTCTTAATTTAAGTGTTTTATTAGAAGCAACCCAAAGAATAGAACCAAGTACAGGAAGAGTAAGATTTTTACCAGTAAGTCGTTCTACTGTAAGTAATGCACTTTTTATTTTTTCTATTGAACATTCTAGTTTCATATTATTATTGTATATTATATATTAATACATTATTATTATTATTAAAAATGTGGATATGTGGATTATTAAAAATATTATTATAAAATAAACTTATTTTTAATACTTTTAATTTTTTTAAAAATTATCATTTGTGTATTTATTTATATAATTTTAAATTTATTAATCTTTTCCACAATATTGATTTTATTTATACACTACTTTTCCACAATATTTTATTTAAACATAATTCTTATTTTCTCTATTTCTTGTAATAATGATGGATCTGTTTTTAAATCATTTTTTATTTTTAAATGAGAGTGAATTACTGTTGTATGGTCACGTCCACCCATTTTTTGACCTATTAATGGATATGATATATTAAAGTCTTCACGAAGGATATACATAGCAACTTGACGAGCATGAACTATTTCTTTACGGCGTGTTTTTTCATATATAATTTCATCTGTTATTCCATATTGAAGTGCAATAATATGAACTATATCTTTTATGGCAACAGTTTTTTTGGGCCTAATGTTGTTTTTAATAAGTGTTTTTACTTCTGCAACAGAAAGGGTTTTATTTTTAAGTTGAGATTGACAAATTACAGTATTTAAACTCCCCTCTAACTCACGAATATTACCTTCTAATGATTCAGCTAAATATGAAATAACATCATTATCTATAATACAATTGGTCGTTTCAAATTTAGCCTTTATGATTGCAACACGAGATTCATAGTCGGGTTCAACTATTTGTACTATCATTCCAGATGCAAATCGTGACTGGAGTCTATCTTCAAGACCTTGAATAAAGTTCGGGTGTTTATCTGATGAAAATATAATTTGTTTATTACTCTCATATAAAGTATTAAAAAGATGAAATAATTCTTCCTGTGTTTTGTCTTTACCAGAAATAAACTGAATATCATCCATAATAATTACATCATATTTTCTATATTTTTCTTTAAAAGAGTTGGGGTTTTTGTTTTGAATTGAGTTTATATAATCAATAGCAAAACGCTCTAAACTTACATAATAAATTTTTTTTAATGGATATTTTATTTTTAGAGTATTACCAATTGCTTGAATTATGTGAGTTTTACCTAATCCTGTACCTCCGTATATAAAAAATGGATTATAATTTTGACCCGGATTTGTTATGATGGCTTGAGCGACAGCGTATGCTAATTCATTAAAAGGTCCAACAATAAAAGAATTAAAATTGTATTTAGGGTTTAGGTTGTCATCTTTATTTATATAGAGATCATTTAACGGTAACTCTTTATTGAAATTAATATTTGAAACTTTTCTATCATTGTCATTTTTAATAGATTGGTAATTTTTAGATATTAAATATTCTATTCCTCGAACACCTTCATTATGGCTGATAAGTGTTTTTAATATAAGTTTATGAAATTTGTTATACAACCAGTCTTTTACAAATTCATTAGGAACACTTATATATAGTACACCACCATCTTCTTTTATTATTGAGGTATTTTTGAACCACGTAGCAAAATTAGCTTTTGAAATATTTAACTCAATTTCCGAAAGACAATTTTCCCAAAGCTCTTTTGTATTCATAGTGGACATTATACTCTGTTTACTAAACTACCAATAATTTGATGTCTGGATTAACCTGTTAATAACGTGTGGATATGTTTTTTATTTATTTACTATAACATTGCATTATTTATTGTTTTAGTATATATTTTTGGTATGTCTCAAACATATCAGCCTAATAAAAGAAAAAGATCTAAATCCCATGGTTTTTTAGTAAGAACTAAGACTCCAGGTGGTAAAAAAGTAAATACTAGACGACGACAGAAGGGTCGTGCTAATGTTTCTATAAAAAAATAATTTCCCCTAGGTCGGACCTAGGGTCTATTAATAATTAAAAAGTTCCCTAGGTCCGACCTAGGGGAAATTATTTATGCTTCCTAAGAACAAGCGAGTTAACAAAGAACTTTTCCGTTTGATAATCAAGCAAGGTAAGACTATCCCTAGCTCTATCTTTTTGTTTCGTTATATACCTCAAAATAAACCACAATATGCTTTTGTGGCACCTAAGAGTATAGCTAAAAAAGCAGTTGATAGAAATTATTTACGTAGACAAGGATATAATGCACTTTATTTGTATCCTTTAAAATTATATGCTGGTATCTTCTTTTATAAGAAGAAAGTCAAAGAAGCATCATTTAAAGAAATTAAAAATGAGATAAAATCTATTTTAGAAAAACTCAGATAATATAATTTTATGAATAAAATTATTATTTATTTTATTGATTTGTATCAAAAGATACCATTTAAATCACACAATTCATGTGTTTTTTTACCAACATGTTCTGAATATACAAAAGATGCAATAAAAAAATATGGGTCTATTAAAGGAATATATTTAGGTTTTAAAAGAATCTTGCGTTGTCATCCTTGGCAGAAAAATTACTACGATCCACTTATATAAATTTATTATATTGACGAATATATGGTTTTATGTAGGTTATAAAATAACTCTTTGATTAAGAAGCTTTTTGATATACAATAGAACAATGCAAATACTATGGAACACTATTTTTTATAAACCTATATATAATGCTCTTATTTTTATAATAGGCAATGTCACGTTTGGTGATGTTGGTTTTGCTATTATAATACTTACTATCACTGTTAAACTTGCTTTGTTCCCTCTTACAAAAAAATCTATTAAAAGTCAGATTTTAATGAAACGTATAGAACCTGAACTAAAGCGTATTAAAAAAGAATTTCCTAATAAAGAAGAGCAAGCAAAGAAAACTTTTGAATTATATAAGAAGTATGGAGCAAATCCATTTTCTGGTTGTTTGGTGGTGCTTCTTCAACTTCCTGTAATTTTTGCTTTATATTATGTTTTTTATAAAGGATTATCTATTAATGCTGGCCCTCTTTATTCATTTATCCAAGCCCCTCTTTATACTCATACAAACTTTTTAGGATTATTTGAAGTTCATAGTAAGAGTATTATCCTGGCTCTTTTTGCTGGTTTGTCACAGTTTGTTCAAGGTTATCTTGCAACGCCAATAAAACCTAAAATTGAGATCGTTAAAGAAATATCATCTCCAGAACCAAAAACATTTCAAGAACAACTTTCAGATAGTATGCAAATGAATGTGAAATATATACTCCCTGTTTTTATCGCTTTTATCGCTTATCAAATTTCAGCAGCAGTTGCATTATATTGGATTACAAGTAATATATTTACTATTGCTCAAGAGTGGTACGTAAGAAAAGAACTTGCAAAAATTGTTATATAAACCATATGGACAAAGATATAATCAAATCAACAATAGAACAAATTTTTAGCCATATAGGTTGTACTATTTCGAAATGTGAATCATCTGTTGATAACGGGATGCTCTGGTTTATGATTGATAGCCCGGATTCGCATCTTATTATTGGTCGTGATGGGGAGACACTACGTTCCTTGAATCACATTATTAGAAAAATAGTTGAGAAAAATTATGGAGAAGAATATTCAAAAAATATATTTATTGATGTAAATGAATATCAGAAGAAACGTTTTGATAATCTAAAAACTATCGCTCATATGATGGCTGAACGCGCAAGATATTTCAAAAGTAACATTGAGGTTGATCCGATGCCAGCGTACGAACGCCGTATTGTTCACATGTTCTTAGAAGGGGTAAAAGATATAAAAACAGAATCAGAAGGATTTGGTCCTAACCGACGAGTGGTGATCAAATATGTAGAAAATTAATATCTTTTTGTTGGCTAGTTCCAGTTTTCTTATTTGAATAATAATAAAAACTAATCTCCAATAATGACAGATATACCTGTTTTAACATATGGTAAAAGTGCTAAAAGATCAGAATTTTTCAATCTTACACATCCGACAGTTCGTGATAATGTACCATTTTTATTTCCATGCATACCAATCCCTCTATCTCCATTAGTGGTAGGGCTTAATAGCCAGAAGGTGGCACCCATATTTGAACCTGTTTTATTAAAAACCGGTTTACCATCTTTTGATGTTCTTATCTGTAATATTTTCCATGTCCCTTTTGGGGTTTTTTTATCTTTAGATTTCCCTTGACCTACCTCAGAGAAGCCATTCAAACCAGATCTAACATCTATTATATTATTAGTATCAACTTCTGTCCCTTTTCTTAGTCCAATCTGCATACGTTCATTAGAATATACTTTAAAATAACTAATTTGCCACCCTTGTTTTATTTTTGTAACAACATTTGTTACACCTGGGGAAACTATTGCATCAGTACTATAACGATAATCTTTTTTGGCGAAACCGGGGTCTACTGTGTCATCACCAGCATCTGGTGCATCAATAATCTCCACTCCCACACTATCCACCATAACCCCATTCTGTCCTGTCAGGGCAGGATTTATGGTTTTAAGAAGTACATAAGCACCAAGAGCTATAAAGAGTCCAAGGACAGCTGAGAGTATTTTACTTTTAGCTTCTGTCTTACCAAAGACAGATTCATCCCCCATATATTGTATCCCTCCTATAACAATCATTATAACTGCAAGGACACCACATAGACCAATTCCAAGTATAAAGATGATGTTTAGATAACAACCAATACCATTAGATATACCTGGATTACCAGGACAGGTTCCACCAGTTGTTTTAATCTCTGTTATTCCACCAATAGGTGCAAGAAGAGTATAGGTACCATCACCACTTAAGTCTACTTGTGTTTGAGGATTTACATCAACTGGT
>JAVHPX010000003.1:0-6320 GCA_036170795.1 Minisyncoccota bacterium | reverse complement strand
CAATGCCGAGGGGCGAAGCCCCGAGGCAACTTCTTCGGCAAATCTGAAATGGTGGACCCTACAGGACTCGAACCTGCCACCTCCTCATTGCAAATGAGGCGCTCTAGCCAGATGAGCTAAGGGCCCAAATATATAATTACTAATTAATAAGAATTATAAATTAGAATTTAATATTACTTTATATTACCTTATTTTTATATTTTTGCAAGAGTTTTTTAAAACATTGAGTATATTGCAGTTATAGCTGTGATGCTCATAAGAATAGTTATAATCCACCCTATGATATTAATAAACTTAGAATTTTTATAATGACCCATTATTTTTTGACTTCCACTAATATGAACAATAAATATAAGAATAATAGGTGCAACAATACCGTTTCCTATAGCCGAGTAAATAAGAGCTTTAATTGGATCAATTCCAATAAAATTAATAAAAATACCAATTATAATTGATATACTAATAATCATATAAAAAGCACTAGCTTCATTGAGCTTACGATAAAGTCCTTCTTTCCATCCGAAACTTTCTGATATTGCATAAGAAGTACTTCCTGCAAGTACTGGTATAGCAAGCATTCCTGTACCAATAATTCCAATAGCAAAAAGAATAGTAGCAAAACGTCCTGCAAATGGTGCAAGTGCAAGTGCTGCGTCACTCGCAGTATTAATATTTGTAATACCATTAACAAATAATGTATTAGCACATACAGCAATAATAAAAAACATAACAAGGTTTGATAGAAACATGCCTGTCCAGACATCGATGCGCATTTTTTTTATTTCGGTTTTATTAGTTCCTCTGCGTGCATGGGCTGTCGTTTTGCCATCTGCAATTTCTTCTTCTATTTCTTGTGATGTTTGCCAGAAAAAAAGATATGGTGATATGGTTGTACCAAGTATTCCAGTTATAAGTAAAATTTGTGTTTTAGAAAATGTAATATGAGGAATAATAGCATCATGAAATAATAGTGACCAATTCATATGAATTATAAGCCCTGTGATGACATACGAAAAAAGAGTTATGACAAACCATTTTAATGCCCGTGCATATTTTTGATATGGAATAAATATTTGGAATAATAATCCTGCTATACCAGTAAAAATTATTAAGAATACAAATGAAGTACCAGGTAAAATAAGTTCAATTGCTTTGGCAATTGCACCTAAGTCAGCACCGATGTTTAAAGTATTAGCTACAAATAAAAAGATAGTACATAAGTAAAGTATTTTTTTTGAATAATTATGTTTAATATTAGCAGCAAGTCCTTGTCCTGTGACAAGTGCAATACGTGCGCACATTTCTTGAATGATAGCCATTAGTGGGAATGTCCAAGCTGCTAACCAAAGTAAACTTGTACCATATTGTGCCCCAGTCTGTGAATAAGTAGCAATACCTGAAGGGTCATCATCAGCTGCACCAGTTATAAGTCCAGGACCAAGTTTCTTAATATAATCTTCACCATTTTCTAAGAGAGATTTTTTATCTTCAATTGTATCCATATACGATAATATTATACTATTTTAATCTAATTTGATACAATTTAAACATATGGCACTTAATAAACCAAATAAAATTCAAATAATCAAATATGCTCCTCCTCCTCCAGATTTACCAACTCTAGGTCGATCTGATCCGGATGAAGTTTCTTTTATCGGACGTACAAATTATGTTGCTTCACTCGAAGAAAAGAAATTTGTTTTTGGTGTAAAGCGAGTAGATCGTCGTCGTCATTTGTATATCATCGGTAAGTCTGGTGTAGGGAAGTCAAAACTTCAAGAGCTTATGATTCGTCAAGATATTGCTTATGAATATGGAATATGTATTATTGACCCTCATGGTGAACTCGTAGAAGATATACTCAATTTTATTCCTGAGAATCGTATCAATGATGTTTGCATTATTGACCCAGGTGATATTGACTTTCCTGCCTCATTTAATCCGCTTGCTAATGTTGATCCGACATTTAAGCATCAACTCACTCAAGGTTTAATCGAAGTGCTTCGCAAACAGTTTGGTGCGAACTGGACTCCACGTTTAGAGCATGTTTTTCGCTTTACTACTCTAGCTCTTCTCGATTATCCTCACGCAACAATGCGCGGAATGATTTCTATGCTTACTGATCGTAATTATCGTCAGAAAGTTGTGGAATATATTGAAGATGATATGGTTAAACGTTTCTGGGCTATTGAATTTGCTGACTGGTCTGAAAAGTTCGATACGGATGCTATTATCCCTCTTGTTAACAAGCTTGGTCAATTTCTCTCTGATCCAATGCTTCGTAATATTTTTGGACAGAAAGAAAATAAGATTGATATCGAGAAAATTATGAACGATCAGAAAATTCTTTTAATTAATCTCTCAAAAGGAAAAATTGGGGAAGAAAATTCTTCATTTTTTGGAGCGATGTTTTTAACAAAGATAAAACAGGCTGGTATGGCTCGTGCCAAGATGGATCCAAAAGATCGCACTGATTTTTATTTATATGTTGATGAGTTTCAGAATGTTGTAACTGATACATTTGAGAATTTGCTTTCAGAAGCACGTAAGTATGCTATTAACCTGACTATAGCTCATCAGTATGTTGGACAAATTCCAGCTAAAGTTGAACAAGCTGTTCTTGGTAATGTTGGATCAATTATTTCTTTTCGTGTTGGAGGTGATGATGCGGTAAAATTAAAACCAGAATTTTCTCCGATATTTGATGTCAAAGATATGATCAATTTAGGTGTCGGAGAATTCTATATCAAGATGACTATTGATGGAGAAAGCTATGATCCATTTTCTGCAGAGACACTTCGTGTTCTTCCACCGACACATCCATCGTATCGAGATCGTGTCATTGAGGCATCTCGTCGACAGTATGCTATTCCTGCTGGTGATGCGCAAGCATTAATTGCTGAAGAAGAATCTACAATTATTCGCTCAGCTCAAGAAAAAGCCGCAATTACTGGAGGTAAAAATTCAGCACATGGTAACACTGAAGAAAAAGAACAAGTAGAAGAAAAGGAAAGTGAACCACTTATTTAATTACAAATTACTGATTATTAATTACTAATTTGGGAGTTTTAAACGACGGTTTTGGATGGTTTTACATTGTTAGTTATTAATTGGTAATTACTAATTACTTTGATACACTTAACATATAAAGGTCACAGTGTGGTCTTAGTACTAATTTAGTTTTATATTTATGATATTTATATATACAACATGCGAAAGTATGGAAGAAGCTGAGAAGCTCGGAACTCTTATTATAGAGTCAAAAATGGGTGCTTGTGTGGATTTCTGGCCTATTAAATCTTGCTATAATTGGGAGGGAGGTATGAAGTGTGTGTCTCAAGCCATGTTGCTTGTGACTACGCTAGAGTCAAAGCTCGATCCAGTAACTCAATTGATAAAAGATAATCATACTTATAGTGTGCCACTTATTGCTGGAGTTGATATTCGTCGTATGAATCACGATTATAAAGAATGGATGACCAACGAAATACAATAATGAATTCTAAGACTGTCACAATATTTGGAGTGTTTGATGGTATCCATGATGGTCACCATTCTTTTATAAGTGAAGCCAAAGCTCATGGAGACAAGCTTGTGGCAATTGTCGCTCGTGATTCTGAAGTGGAGAAATTAAAAGGCAAGACTCCAGTACTTGATGAAGCTACACGTATTAAAAATCTTCTTGAAATTCCTGAAATTGATCAAGTATTTTTGGGTGATGCCGAGCAGGGAACATACAAAACACTAAAAGAAATAAAACCGGACACTATTTTCCTTGGTTACGACCAACAAACTCTTTTTGATAGTATAAGCTATGCGATAAAAAGTGGAATATTACCAGAAGTAGAACTCATATATGGCAAGCCACATAAAGGTGATACACTTCATTCATCAATATTGAATGGTTGACATAAAAGTAAGAAAGTAATACTATAAGAATGTATGACTAAAGTACAAAATGTAACATCAAAAGGGCAAATTACACTTCCAGCTACATGGAGGAAGCAATTTCCTGGCAATCAAATAATACTTAAAATCAAAGATAATACAATAGAGATTTCTCCTGTAAAATTATCTTCTGAAGGAGAATACAATACAGTCTTTGATGCTATTAGAGACAACAAGGGGAAAGGGATAAAAGCTACTGATATTCTAAAGATGCTTTCTAAATAAAAATAGATATCCATGAATAAGATTGAAAAATTGTTTCGCAAAATATCTGAGTCTGACAGAAAGGTATTGTCTCAAGCGATACAAGCACTAATTAATAATCCACAATTATATGGAGTAAAGAAGCTTGCTGGGAGTGATTTTTATAGATATCGAAAAGGTAGCTTTCGAATTATTTTTCATATTGAAAATAAAAAGGTTATTATTGATAATGTAGGCAAGAGAAACGACAATACTTATAAAAATTTATAATATGGAAACCCGAAACTGCCAAAACTGTAAGAAAGATTTCACTATCGAACCGGATGATTTTTCTTTCTATGAGAAGATGAAGGTTCCTGCGCCGACTTGGTGTCCGGAATGTAGAATGATCCGTAGGTTTAATTATCGTAATGAACGCTTTTTATTTAGAAGACTAGATTTTAATACTGGCAAGGATACTTTTTCAGGTTTTTCTACTAAGTCACCAGTTAAAACTTTTGAAAATAATTTTTGGTTTGGAGATAATTGGGATTCATTTGAATATGGTTTAGAATACAATTTTTCTATAAATTTCTTTGATCAATATAGAGAACTACTTAAAAAAGCACCAATACCAGCAAGATCAGTTTTCAATATGATTAATTCTGATTATTGCAATGAAGCTAGTGAATCAAAAAATTGTTATCTGTGTTTTAACACAGACTACATAGAAGATTCTGCTTATTTAAGAAAGGTACGTCAAGTTAAAAACTCTTTTGATCTTTATGAGGCTTCAGATTCAGAATTGTCATATGAAAGTATAACTATTGATAAATGTTATCAAGTCTTCTATTCTCTGGAGTGTGAAAACTGCGTTGATATTTGGTTTTCAAAAAAATTACGTGGTTGCACAAACTGTTTTGGTTGCATAAATCTTGTAAATAAATCAAACTGTTTTTTTAACGAGCAATATTCAAAAGAAGAATATGCTGTAAGGGTTAAAGAATTTCTTCTTGATTCTTACGTAGGAATAGAGAATATAAAAAAACAAGTTAAGAATTTCTGGTTGAAATTCCCTGTTAAATATAATGTTAGTATAAGGACAGTTAATTCAACTGGTGATCGCATTTATGATTCACGTAATCTAAAATATTGTTATTATGTAAAATCTAGTGAGAATCTAGCTTATTGTCAGGATGTTTGGACTAAAACAACAGATTGTTATGACTATTCAGTGTGGGGTGATGGGGCAGGACAAATGTATGAATGCATGACATGTGGTATGGGTGTATTCAATCTTAAATTTTGTTTTAATTGTTGGGAAGAATCTAGGGATTTAGAATATTGCATGTACTGCTTGGGTTGCAGTGACTGCTTTGGTTGTGCTGGTCTTAGGAAAAAGAAATATTGTATTTTTAATAAACAATATACAAAGGAAGAGTATTTTATTCTTCGAGAGAAGATAATTAAACATATGAACAATGTGACATATGAAGATAAACAAAGAAGAGTTTATAAGTATGGCGAATTTTTCCCTTTTGACATATCCCCAACAGCCTATAACGAAAGTCTTGCAAATGATTTTTTCCCATTAGAGAAGTCTTTAGCCCTAGAAAAAGGTTATGTTTGGTTTGATCAAGTTAATAGAAATTTTTTTATTACAATAAAAGCTGAAGATTTACCTGATAGATTGGCTGATACAAGTGAAACTATAATAGAGGAAATAATTTCATGCAAAAAGTGTAAAAAAGCTTATAAAATTATTCCAATGGAATTACAGTTCTATAAACGTTTAGGATTACCAATCCCAAGATTATGTCATGATTGTAGATTTGTGGAAAGATTTAAATTAGTTACTCCACCAAGATTTTACACACGTTCATGTATGTGTGAAATTCAAGAACATGATCATAAGGGCAAATGTCAAAACGAATTTGAAACTCCATATGCACCTGACCGCCCAGAGATAGTCTATTGTGAAAAATGTTACCAACAGGAAGTGAATTGATTATTTTGTTGAACCCATTTTTATACCAATTAATATAAGCATATCTGCGAAAATTATATATAAAGGAAAAGCTAAATTTAGAAAACTAAAGTCTTTAATCACAAATAAAGTTATAACTTGAATCAAGACTCCAAGTCCATATGGTGCAATAGTTTCTGTATCACTATGCTTCCAACTTTTT
>JAVHPX010000002.1:0-1440 GCA_036170795.1 Minisyncoccota bacterium | reverse complement strand
TTTTTTCATGTTAGAAATTTAGTTTAGGTCTAAGCTCCACAATGTAGAATCTTTCTTGTTTATAAAAAAGAGTTGGTCTTCTTTATTGGTTAAAAATAGATGTGTACCATCTATCGGTGTTTCAGATTCTGAATCAGCAATATTTGTTACTTCATTTGTGTTTGAATTTATTTTTACAAAACGATCATTAAATGATGCCAATCCTTGATACCATATATCTGGATATCCATTGCCTGATGCATTGTTTGGAATTGCACAATAGATATTTATGTTAAGCCAAAGACATTTTTCTGGAAGCCCGTATAAATTTAAGTCTTTTGTAGTGTGATTTTTTATATCAAAGATTCCGAGTTTAGGACCTCCACTGGTTGAAGAACTGTATAAGACAAGTGATCCATCGTTATTTGTAAGTGTTGTTAATCCCAAAACTCCACCAAAAACTTTAGTAAGTACACCATTTGTAGTATTTAAACTAAATAAGTTTCCTTCTGTGGAAGATGAAGCTTTTGTTGTTAAATATATTTTTTGATCAGTTACCCATTGTGATAGCCACTCTGTAATAGATGAGCTAAATACTTGTATTTTTTTATTATCCTTAAATGATCTTGTTGTTCCAATAACACCACTAAATATTTTTGTTATATAAAAAAACTTAGTTCTATCTGGAGAAAGACTTACATCAATAATATTAGAAGGGAGAAATTCACCTTTATCACTTCCTAATGTTGCCAGGAAGCTAGTTATTATTTTCCCGTTGATTTCTAAATATCGATAGATAACTGAAGATGCTTTATCATCAAAAATTGCTTCATAAATATTTGGAATAGTAGAATTTGATATTTGACCTACTGTTTTTGTATCTAAATACATCTGACTAATATGGCCTGTAGCACGCTCAACATATCGAATAGACGGGACTATCTCAAATTTAGGTGTCACTATTTTAGGCGGTATAATTTTATTATTTTTTGTTTTAATTGGTGTAGCTATTTTTATAGGCGGAGTAACTGGGTTTGGTTGTTCTCCTCCAGTTAAAGTAACTTCATCTGGTGTTGGGATAGGCCTTGTATCTTCAAAAAATGTTGCTCCTGCTACAGCGAAATCTGTTATTTTGTGAAACTTAGAAAGTTGTTGTCCTGATGTTTGTGTTGTACTAGGATTATTTGTATTTTGATTCTGGTCACCATTAGTAGAATTAGGATTATCTGATTGATTTTGTTTTGTAGTGTCACCACCTAAGAATGGTTGATAGTT
This sequence comes from Minisyncoccota bacterium, assembly GCA_036170795.1. Taxonomy (GTDB): domain Bacteria; phylum Patescibacteriota; class Minisyncoccia; order Phycocordibacterales; family UBA9973; genus UBA8515. The sequence continues at coordinate 186 of JAVHPX010000002.1, read as the reverse complement.
AGATGTATTGTCATTTGTTGTAGTTGTTTTTGATCTATTTATATAGAAATAAAAACTAATCATTATGACTCCAATGATAATGAACACAGTTATAAAAATTATTTTTGTTTTTCTTGGCATGACTTATACTATAACTATAACATACTAACGTCCATTAGTTGACCAGTGACAATTTTCTTTCATTAG
>JAVHPX010000001.1:0-6455 GCA_036170795.1 Minisyncoccota bacterium | reverse complement strand
ATAATTATGATTATAAAAATAAAGAATATTTTTTTCATGTTAGAAATTTAGTTTAATTTGGCCACTTGCTTTTTGGTAGAGTGTATTTAAATTCTCATAGATTACACTTATCGTGGCGTATCCTCCACGTGAAGCAGGACGAACAGTAAGCTCAGTTTTTTTTGATGGAGTGTCTATATCTTTATCATTTATTTTCCAACTATAAGTAAAATTATCTTCGTTGCCTTTAATCGGGAGAAAATACGGCTCTGCGACAATTGTGGCTTCGTCTTCAGTCATAAATGTATCATTTGTAAGTGCTTGACCATATAAGACTCCTTCAGTTGGAGATTTTTTATAAAATATAACCTTAGGAGTTGTAATTGGTATTTCTATTGTATTTGTAGCATTATATTGTCCATCGACAGATTCTGCTGTTACTGTTACCTTATCACTATCATTGAGCTCACTATTTTTAAATACATATGAATCTTTATTGTATCCAGATGCGCTTAGTACTGTGTTATCACCTGATTTCCATGTATAAGAAATATTACCCTTTCCTTGTTTGATAGTATTTGTATTTGGTGTAGCTATAACTTTGATAAGACTTTCTGGTGAGGGAAATGATTTACCTCGATAAAATGGTGGCGTATATGAATCGACTGCTTCCCAAGTTAAGCTGACTTCTGATGGGTTAATTGCTATTCGTTTATTGATAGTATCAATAGATCCAGGTACAGTAATAGCAATATCAAATATAGTGATAGTGTTTGAGCCAAGAGTTTTAAAGGAATAGCTAGTTTTACCATAACCAGATAAGACAGTATTTGAGCCACTTTGCCACTCTATCATTGCTTTATTTAAATCAGTTGCGTAGCTTGAAAGAGTTATTGTTACATCTTGATATGGTTGAGGATTTTCAGGAATAACAGTTGCTATTATGTCGCTTTCTTGTGGGTTTATTTCATTTGTAGCAAAAGAAAACTTCCATATATATAATAGACTAAGAATAAATACTAAACTTAATAATATTTTTATTTTAGAAGTAGTCACTATCATATTATACTCGAATGAAGGTTTCTAAACAACAATCAAATTTATTTTGAAGCTTCTGAAGTGGCCAAATCGTCTTTTGCTTTTTTTATGGCAAGTATTTGTGAAGGGTCTGATGTAATGATCTGATCTTCGGTATATGAAGAGATAGTTTTTACGGCGACGTGTTTAAGACCAGCAAAGAATATTCCTTCACCGACATTAGCTTCAAGTAATAAATACTTTTCTTCGTCTGTTAGGTTAAATGTTTTCTGGAGTATATCGATTGTCGATGGTGATTGCTTTAACAGAAGTTGAATAGATGAGTTGGTGACAATAGGTACACCGTACGGACTTTTCATAAAATCCCCTACGTCTTGAGTAATAGTAGCAAGTCCAAGGTAGTATTTACGTCCACGTTTTGCAATTGAGTATAGAAATGAAGCAGTATCTTCTGATTTCATCATCCACCATGCTTCATCGACTACGAGCAATCTCTTTTTTATATTTTTTCGAACTGCATTCCATATATAGTGTGTAACGATATACATAGCGACTGGTTTTAATTCATCTTCCATGTCACGAACAGAGAAGACTACAAATTTACGATTGATATCTACATTTGATGGTTGGTTTAAGAATGACGACCATGATCCGTGTGTAAATTTTACTAATCGTTGTATCAGTGATCCACTTCCTTCCATACCAGCGAGTACCATTTCAAAATCTGAAAGAAGTGGTGGTTCAATATCTGCAAAATTTGATTCAGCTGTAATATCTTTCAGTGCGTATGTTTCAGTAATAGCTGTGTCTATAATAGAATCTTCTTCAGGGGTAAGTCCTCCAAGCATTATACGAAATAATCCAACAAGATTTATGGTATTAGCACGTAAAACATCTGCTGCTGTTTCGTCGCTAGTTGGTATAGGTAGGTCGAAAGGGTTTATATGGTGATCAGATGAAAGAGAAATATTAAAATATCTTCCACCAACTGCTTCAGAAAGATATTCATATTCACGTTCAGGATCAATAACTATTACTTCGGTATCAAACATAAGAGTGCGAATAATCTCGAGTTTTGTCGCGTATGATTTACCAGCACCAGATGTGGCAAATGTAATTGAGTTATAGTTTGGTAGCGAGAATCTATCAAAAATAATAAGACTCGAATTGTGACGATTTACGCCATAGAGTATCCCTTTGTCAGATGTTAGGTCAAATGATACAAATGGGAAGAGACTAGAAAGTGGTTCTGTATTTAGCTTTTGATGAATACCAAGAATATCTGTTCCAAGAGGGATAACACTTTTAAAGGCTTCATCTTGTTGGAATAGAGCAGGCTTGAGGTAGATAAGCTTTGATTCTAAAAGAGATTTAATCTCGCTTTCTACTTTAAACAAATCATTATCATTATCTGCGTATATTGTAATATATAATCCGACATCAAACATTTTTTCTTGAGCTTGCATCAAATTATCTCGTAATCCTTCAAGATCTCTATAGGCAGTATCAAGCATTGGGTCACGGACTAGACCCTTTGATTCACGAATTGAAATCTGACTTTGGACTTCAGCTACTTTTTGCTGGAACATATGAAGGACATCTCCTGTATCGATTGGATGAATAAATATAGATACATCAAAAACTTTATCGAGATTTATAATTGGGGAAAACCAGTTATCGGTAAGATAGCGTGGATAAGATATAACAAAAAATGTACGGGCAATCTTGTCACCAAGGTTTAGAGCCTTGGGTGTTATTTGGAGAGCAGAAGGTGCGATGATATCTTGAAGCTCTAGTGTTGCTGCTTTGTATATCTCTGTTGGAAGTACTGGCATAACTGTACTTTTAGATGTTGTACTGTTTTTATTACCTCCAAATAATGATGAAAATATGCTCATAATTTATTGTAGTTTAATTCCCTGACTAATATCTCCTGGGTTGAATGTTTTGTAGAAAAGTTCGACTACTTGTTCTGTTTTGAGCTGACTACTTCTAATACCGATACCACTAAGACCAGAAACAATAACTCCGACTCTTTGGTCAAGCTGGCTACGCTTTTCTTCAAAAGAAGCGAGGTCCATAGCTTTTTTAGTGTTTTCAATTTGTTTTTTTTGACTATTACCTCCTATGATTTTATCTAGTAAGCCATCACTTGATTTAAATATTGTTGAGCTATAAGGCACAACAACAAAAAATGTCTTTGTCATAATATTTACTTCATCTGTGAAAGATCTTATGAAATCGATATACTCTCTAGTCTGTATTTTAAGAAGTTTTTCTGTTTGTATTTTCAATCGTTCTTCAAGAGTAAGTAAATATGGACGTATGTCGAGTCTGCGTGATTGCATGACTATTTGTGTCGGGAAATCAAGACCATTTAAGAATGATTGAAATTGATTTATGATTGCTACTTGCTCTTCAGAAGATTTAAGAGATAGATTAATCGATGAAGCGATAAGTATAGCACGAAGACCTCCATCCTTAAGAATAATAATTCCATTACGAACTTCTTTAATTGGTACAAATTCTTGTGTTCTTCTTGCGTCTATAGCCATATATTTAGAATTATATCATATAATTAATTCATTCTCCTCCTTACCAAGGAGGAGAATGAGGGGAGGAGGAAATCTTTTTAGGTTTCTTTTTCTTCAATATCAAGACTCCATGAAAGATCTTTTAGCTTATTTGATGATATGATCGGTAAAGTTGATACTTTTGATGATATATTTATATCACTATCATTTTGTTTTTCATCTGGTTTTACTAAGCGCTGTTTCCATATATAGAGCTTGGCTGAAATACCATAATTAATAGCTGCTTGTAGGTAGTATATAAATGGTTTGTTATTTATCCGGTAGAATGTCAGAAGAGCAGTTAGTCCTATAACTGGTATTATTAAGAAAATTCCAATCCATAAAGGTAAGAGTTTGTATATGACGAATACCATACCAGCACCACCGATTAAGTATGCAAATTGACGAAAAGTAAAAGGACCAAAAAGTTTATCTTCTATGTCTATGAATTGTGGAACTTTAAATTGCATGCATATATTGTATCACAAATTATTCTATAGCTTCATGATACGGGTCACGAATATTTGGAGCAACTGGAGCTTGAACTGTAGGTGCAGGTTCTTTATTTATTTTTGGGATAGAGTAGTCAGTAGTGGTATTTATATTGCTAGTAATACCACCTAGTTTGTTACTGATAATATTATCTGGGTGTCTTAATCCTTTTATTATATTAATTCCAGATTTGTTTAAGATATTATCTTCTTTGTTTGATATTTCTATTTTTTCAATTTTTTGTATGCCCGGTTCTTCGTTTTTAGTAATTTCAATTCCAGAATCTTTGTATATGTCAGATTCAGATCTTTTTACTTCATTTGAATATATCGGCATTGCATATGGAGGAAGAGGTACCTCGTCTTCTGATATTTGAGGAGCCCCTCCACTTTGCATTTGTGCACGGATCTTTTTTAGAATTTGTTCGTTTACCTTTGTTGCTATCTCTGATACTTTCTCGGCTGGCAAATCTGTCGCAAGAGCGAGCTCTCCCTCGTACTGAGTTGGAGATATGCTAGCAGTGATGAACTTCACAGTTATTTCTTCAAGCGTAGCCATTTTATTTATAGGTAATTTGTACTCTGTACCTATGTCGTAGATTTTCTTCTGATAGTCAGATAAAACCACTGCATCTTGTACTTCTTTTGGAAGTATGTTGAATCGTGAGTCGATTGGGAGGATTGGAGTTGTTGTCTCTGGTGTAGCATTTTCTGTTACACGGGCATCTGTCTCTTCTTTTTCATCATCTTCAAAGTTTTTTACAATCATTGCCCTTACGTTCTTTAGTATTTGTGTCTCTACGTCAGTTACTATTTTAGTAATTGTTTCTTGTGGAAGGCTCAGGTCTTCTAAGAGATCAATTGGGTAATCATCTGGATGTATCTGGCCAAGTAAAATAAAAGTAGTATCCATTTCGAGATCTTTTAATTGGTCTGTTGTAAGATTGTACTTCTTGCTGATTGCAACAATATTTACATCATATGAAGGGTCCATAATTACAGCCTGGATTTCAGGTTGTAAATTGTTGAATCTTTGGCTTATTGAATTTTTAATTATTTCATCTTGGTTCATATAATTTTAATTAATGAGCGGGTGTTGCGTTTACGTCAGAGGCATCGTGTGTATCATGTGAGGGCTCTGCATGTGACGTATCTGCAGCTTTGTATTTATCTGTTATTGTTTCGTGTTTATCATCATGGCTCTCACCTACCTTTCTATTTGTTGTACCACTGTACCGAGAAAGTTCGCGTACTAATCCAATCGCACCTCCACCAAGAACGCCTAGCGGTCCTCCAACTACAAGCCCTGCTGCTATTCCCTTTAGTGTGCCTTCTAGCGCTTCCTTCATTATCTGTTTACCAGCTCTTGCTGCATCAGAATGTGCGTGACCAAATTTCTTAATATTTCCGAAGTCATCACGGTACCTATCTTTATTCTCGAATGCATCTTTCGCGTGTTCGTATTCATGTTGTTTCTTTGCTTTCTTAGCAGGATCTGTCTCGTTTTCGTATTTTTCTTTCATCTTATCGACATCTTTCTGCTTCAGATCGATATCATATATTTTACCAGATTTGCGCTTTTGAGTAAGAGCATATTCTTTTTCTCTTCCTGTTTTAACTCTTTCTTTGGTCTTCTTAAGTCCAGCAATATCATATTCTTGTTTTGCAATATTAGCTTTATGTTTTGTTGAATTTGGATTAAAGTTTAATATATTACTACCATCTTTATTAAGTCCTGCTTTACTTTTTGCCAAAGTATCTTCTTTGTCTGATATTTTATCTTCAAGTTCTTCATAATCATGATGATTAAATCCAAGAGATTTACTAAATTCATTTTCCTTTTCAATCTTACGTTGTTGTACACCTACATAGCCACCAAGTCCTTGCTTTGTATCTAAACCGACAAAATTTGTACCCTTGTTTAAATCCATACCAGTTTGTTTTGAAAATGCATTTCCTGCACCTGTCTGTCTAAAGTCAAAGCTACCTTTTGCTGTTGCTGATGTGGTTGCTTTTGCGATTTTACCAAATCTTTGCAAAGCAAATTTACTCAAAGGATTTGTACCTTTCTTTCCAGCTGCCGCGTCGTTGACCCAGTCACTTGAAGCTGCTTTATTTGCCAATCTTCCAATGGAAGCTCTTCCTAAGAATGCCGCTCCACCTGTTGCTGCACCTAATGCTACTCCTCCAACCGCTGCAATTCCACCACTTATAGATTGACCAAGTTTTCCAGATAATTCACTAGCAATGCTTTTTGCTTTCCATAGAAGCATCATTATGAATACAAATGGTACGACAGTGGCGATGACAAACGCAATACCAGTTTGTCCATCTGCGTGTATAAGGTCAAGTCCAGTATCGAGGAATTTCAAAA